>CAYZCF010000206.1:0-1576 GCA_964476855.1 uncultured Chlorobiaceae bacterium | reverse complement strand
TGTAGCGTGTACGGGATTCGAACCCGTGATCTTCGCCTTGAGAGGGCGATGTCCTGGGCCACTAGACGAACACGCCATATAAACTTGTCTCTGAGTCAGTTGGTGGGCCCTGTAGGACTTGAACCTACGACCCAGCGATTATGAGTCGCTTGCTCTGACCAACTGAGCTAAGGGCCCTTCAGAAAGCCATGTCGTTCTTCAGAGTGGACTTAATATAAGGTATGTGATTGAAAATGCAAACGATATTTAACTTTTTTTTAAACTCTTTTCTGATCAGAATTCCTGGTATTTCGCCCGCTCGATGTCGGCTCCGAGCGCCGTCAACTTCTTCTCGATGGCCTCGTAGCCGCGGTCGAGATGATAGACGCGCAGCACTTCGGTGGTCTCCTTTGCGACCAGCCCGGCAAGCACCAGGCAGGCCGAAGCGCGGAGGTCGGTGGACATCACTTTGGTACCGGTCAGCTCCTGCGGGCCATGCACCAGCGCCCAGTTGTCCCGGATTTCGATATGCGCTCCGAGGCGGTTCAGCTCCGGGATGTGGTTGAAACGCTCGTGGTAGATGCGGTCGATGATAGTGCTGTCGCCCTGCGCCTGCGTCATGAGCGCCATCCACTGCGCCTGCATGTCGGTCGGGAATTCGGGGTAGGGACGGGCGGTAATGTCAACCGGCATCAGCTTTTCCGGCGCGGAGAGCGTCACCGTGTCGGCGGTCGTCGTGACCGTGCAGCCGGACTGGCGGAAGGCGTCGAGCACCGAGTCGAGCTGCTCCGGCACCACGCCGGTGACGGTGATGCTGCCTCCGGTGATCGCGGCGGCGCTGAGGAGCGTGCCCGCTTCGATGCGGTCGAAGATGTTTTCGAACTCAACCGCCTTGAGCTGATCGACTCCCTCAATGACGAGCGTTGTGGTGCCGATGCCGTCGATCTTCGCGCCCATCTTCACGAGGAAGTTGCAGAGGCACTCGATCTCCGGTTCGAGCGCGGCGTTGTCGAGAATGGTCGTCCCTTCGGCGGTGACGGCGGCCATCAGGGCGTTGCCGGTCGCGCCAACCGATGAGATAGGGAAGTCGATATGCGCACCACGCAGCCTGCCGTTGACTTTGGCGTCGATGAACCCTTTCTCGATGGTGACGGTCGCGCCGAGCTTCTCCATCACCATGATGTGCAGATCGACCGGGCGCGGGCCGAAGGCGCATCCGCCGGGCAGCGATACGCGGGTGTGGCCGAAGCGGGCGAGCAGCGGGCCGAGCACGTAGATCGAGGCGCGCATTTTCTTGACCAGCTCGTACGGAGCTTCGATACTCTTGAGGTGGCCGGTCGAGACCGTCAGCAGATTGTTCTCGAACGAAGTCTCCGCGCCGAGATACTCGAGCAACTGGATGAAGGTGCGGACATCCTTGAGATCCGGGATGCGATCGATCGCGAAAGCGCCATCAGGGGTGAGCAGGGTGGTCGCGATGACCGGAAGCGCGGAATTTTTCGATCCTGAAGCGGCGATGGAGCCGCAAATCTTTTTTCCGCCCCGAATGACAAGCTTGTCCATGTATTATGTAGTGGTTACATGCAAAAAGGCTTAT
>CAYZCF010000205.1:0-1631 GCA_964476855.1 uncultured Chlorobiaceae bacterium | reverse complement strand
GTCGCGCCCCCCGCGGGCGCGTGGATTGAAACTGCATCCATATTCATCATGATCAATGATGGCATGTATTTTTCCATATCTATGGAAACTGAACCCTTGCCGCCGAAAGTGAGTTGTTCATTTGGTTGCGAATCAGATATATTTGTCAAACGAAAACAGGGAGTGAAATGGGAAAGAAGTATGAAATAGGCGATGATTTTTTTCGTGAAAAAATATTGGCCGCAATGTTATTTGGATTCCGTAACGTCAAAAATCCGTCAACCGTAACCGTTCATCCGGAACTCATGGTGAAGATAAGGGAGAATTTTAAAGATAAAGTGATATCGCCGAAACAGTTTGGCGATGTGGAGGTGTTTTGCGGGCTGAAGGTCGTTGAAGATGTGACAAAAGAAAAAGATTACATCTCCGTCAATTAAACCTTGAAAAAACAATAGTTCAGACTCAGCGAAAAGTTGACCGGCAAGCAGACGTGCAGCGCAGGATGGATGCACCGTCTTGCCAGTTCGTCTCACTTTTTGATGTAGGCGTTCAGGCCGATCGTTACAGGTTTTCCTTCGATCATTACGTTGGTGACGGCGTTGCCGTGGGTGCTGGCGACGACGAGGGTTTTGCCGGATGACGAGGGGGTCGGTTTTTCGAGGTCTATTTCGATGCAGAGCTTGTTGTCCCTGATTTCAACGGTCATGGCCATATTGTGCGTTGCTTTGATGGTTACAGAGTTGCTGCCGGTCTCAATATACTCTTCCGCTGGGGGTCCGTCGTTAGATTTCTGAATTCCCACGGTCGGGTGGCTTTAAATCTTCAAGGTCTCTTCCACGTCCAGCTAAACGGTCTGCCTGTTTATCCGGGAAACGAGACAGCGATTGTCGGCAGCAAATCCCCGATTACTCCTTGCCGGATCGACCTTGATCGGTTTCGATTCTGATCTGCACCTCGTTACGCCGCAGGAAGGGAATGGTCCATGGAGGATCGTACGAGGCGAGCTTTGGTTCCGACAGCGCGCGATAGCCCTGTTTTTTGAGCCAGGTTTGCAGTTGTCTGCCATACTTTTCAAGATTGGCGGCGGAGTGAAGGCCCGAAAAGGTGACTACGGCAATCGTCGAGGGGGGCAGCTCCCTGAGCTTCACTTCGGGATCGAGCGGTTCGGGGGCAGACTCCAGGGTAAAACCCTCAGGAAGCACGAAAGCCATGCTCCATCCGCCTTTGCCGGGTTGCTGCAAGACTGGCACCGTCATGGAGATTTTTTCGCTGCTGCGCTCCTGCAACACCGGCGCTGTCATGCTGATCGACGTTTTCGACCTGTTCTTGCCGAAAATATATCCGGCCAGCCGGTTGAATCCCTTACCGCTTGCGGCACTGTAACTCTCTCCGTCGAGGAAGGTTTCGGCGATCACCATCGGGCCATAACGACGCACTTCAAACGTGCCATCGCGTTTCAGCACTTCGTAGTGCGGTTCAGCGGCGTCCCGCTTTCCCAGCACGGAGCATCCTGCAAGCAGGAGGCTTGTCAGCATCAGCAATACGGTTTTCATGATCTCGTTCCCTTTTTATCATTGTGGTGCGTCATCGTTACGCTCTCTTCAACAATGGATGCCTGAAAAAGGTTTGTTTGATGGATCGCGGAGGCGGGG
>CAYZCF010000204.1:0-1781 GCA_964476855.1 uncultured Chlorobiaceae bacterium | reverse complement strand
CTGTATGTGCCCGCGATTCGTGAACTGCCTTTGCTCGCACTCCTGATCGTGCTTTCGACGGTGATCGGCGTGTGGGCAAGCGGGGTGATGGAGAAGGAGTATGGCGAAGACCCCTCGCAGGCGGTGATCGACGAGGTTGCCGGGCAGTGGATTTCGCTGCTTTTCATCCCGTTTTCGCCGCTCACGTTGCTGTTGGCCTTCATCCTCTTCCGGCTTTTCGACGTCCTCAAACCCGGCCCGGTCGATTGGGCGCAACGCCTCCCCGGCGGCTGGGGCATCATGTCGGACGACGTGCTCGCCGGTGTGTTCGCCAACCTCTCGCTCCAGCTCGTACTGCTCGCGCTGCCAATGACGCCGTTCGGCGTGGTACTGTAGGGGTAACCCTTGCGGTTACCCTGATGCGCCCGCCTGCAAAAAGTTTGGTGATTGCCCGAAATCCGGGCAACCGCGAGGGTTGCCCCTACAGAAGAACTATTCTGTATCTCCGATCCGTCCGATCCGTTCCCGGTGTCCCGCGCTGTGCTTTACCCTTTGTTCCCGTAGAACTCCAGAATCTTTCCCGACAGGCTTTTGGCGTCGAGGCCGACTTCGCGGTAGAGTTCGTCCATGCTGCCGTGTGTGACGAAGTCATCCGGGAGACCGAAGGTGATGCACTTCACGCCGGGATGGGCATGGTTCAGGTAGTTCACCACGCTGTTGCCGAAGCCTCCGATGACGCTGTTCTCCTCGATGGTGACGATGTGCGTGCATCTTTCGGCGGCCATATCGATCATCTCCGTGTCGAGCGGCTTGAGGAAGCGCATGTCGCACACTAGCGGATCGAGGCCCGCCTTTTCGAGCAGCGAGGCGGTTTCGAGCGCCCGCGCACTCATTGTGCCGATGCCGAGCAGCGCCACCGATTTGCCGTCCCGCAGGATTCGCCCCTTGCCGACCGGAATCGGCGTGAACTCCTTGTGCAGCATCACGCCGATTCCGCTGCCTCGCGGGTAGCGGATGGCGACCGGGCCTTTGACGTCGTACAGCGCCGTATAGAGCATGTTGCGCAGCTCTTGCTCGTCGCCGGGGGCCATCACCACGAGGTTTGGTACGGCGTTGAGGTACGACAGGTCGAACGCGCCGTGGTGGGTCGGGCCGTCCTCGCCGACGAGTCCCGCCCGGTCGATGGCGAAAATCACGTGCAGGTTTTGCAGCGCCACGTCGTGGATGAGCTGGTCGTAGGCGCGCTGCAAAAAGGTCGAATAGACGGCGAACACCGGCTTGAAGCCGCCACAGGCCAGCCCCGCCGCGAAGGTGACGGCGTGCTGCTCGGCGATGCCGACATCGAAGAATCTCGACGGAATAGCGTTCTGGAACAGGTCGAGCGAGGTGCCGCTCGGCATGGCGGCGGTGATTGCCGTGATGGTCGGATCCTTCAGCGCCAGCTCGACCAGCGCTTCGCCGAACACCTCCTGATACTTCGGCTTAGCGGGCTTGCCGGGCGCGTTGATGTTCTTGCCGGTCTCGATGTCGAAGCCGCCCGCGCTGGCGTGCCACTTGGGCTGGTTGTCTTCGGCGGGCTTGAACCCTTTGCCCTTGGTGGTGATGACGTGCAGGAGCTTCGGGTGGTAGAGCTGGCGCATTTCACGCAACGCCTTGACAAGCTGTTCCATGTTGTGGCCGTCGATGGGGCCGAAGTAGCGGAAACCGAGCGCCTCGAAGTATGCGCCAGGCGTTAAGGCCGCCTTGATGCCATCCTCGATGCGGTGCACTGCCTGTTTGGCCGTTTCACCGATTTCGTTGTT
>CAYZCF010000203.1:0-1800 GCA_964476855.1 uncultured Chlorobiaceae bacterium | reverse complement strand
GGTCGAACAGGGGGGGGCTCGAAGAGGCGCTCGAACGACTCGACGACAGCCGCTTTGCCGGGCTTCATTTCGCGCAAGTCTGGCCGCTCGCTCCCGACACCGCCGGGCTGCTGTGCAATGGCCGCAAGACAATCGTCGTCATCGAGAACAACGCGCTCGGGCAGTTCGCCAATCTGCTGCACAGGGAGAGCGGCCTCGTCGCTTCCCGCCGTATTCTGAAAGCCACCGGCGAACCCTTCAGCGTCGAGGAAATAGTCGAACAACTCAGGGAGGTGCTCAATGGATAAGCAGCAAACCGCGTTCGATATGCCCGCCAGCACCGACGTGGCCTGGTGCCCCGGATGCGGGAACCACAAGGTGATCGAGGCTGTAGGGGGAGCGCTGGAAGCGCTGAGGATCGATCCCGAACATCTCGTGATGGTTTCGGGTATCGGCCAGGCGGCCAAAGCGCCGCAATACCTGAAGAGCAACATGTTCAACGGTCTGCACGGCCGCGCCCTGCCTGCGGCGCTCGGCATCCGGCTCGCGAACAAGGAACTCACGGTGGTCGTAGAATCGGGCGACGGCGACCTGTACGGCGAGGGGGGCAACCACTTTCTGCACGCCATCCGGCGTAATTTCGACGTCACCATCATCGCTCACGACAACATGGTCTACGGTCTCACCAAGGGGCAGGCGTCGCCCACGTCGCAGCGCTGCATGAAAACGCCGGTGCAGGTGGGCGGCGTTTTGCTCGAACCGTTCAACCCGCTCGCCGTGGCGCTCGCGCTCGACGCGCCGTTTGTCGCCAGGGCGTTTGCCGGGAATGTCGAGCAGACCCGATCGATCATCATAGAGGCGATCCGCTTCAAGGGGTGCGCGGTTGTCGATGTCTTCCAGCCTTGCGTCGTTTTCAACAAGCTGAACACGTATCAATGGTTCCGGGAGAACACCTGCGAGCTGCCCGAAGATCACGATCCATCAGATCGCCTCATGGCCATGCAGCAGGCGTTCCGGAGCGACAAATTTCCGCTCGGTATTTTCTATCGCAATGACAAACGCAAGACCTACGAAGAGCTTGCCGGAGCAGGGGAGTCGCCGCTTTTCCGGCAAGCTCCCGCCAGTGACGAGGCATTCCGCACGATGCTCGAAGCGTTTCGGTGAAGGGCAGCAGGGAACAACCAGATTGCGTTGCTTATATTCTCTATGTATCCCGAAACCAACGATCCGATGCCATGAGCGATCGAAACCACGCTTTTGCCAGCGACGAACCGCCGGAAATCCAGATTCATCCGCATGACTGCTACCACGCCGTCATCGAACAATGCGCCGCGCTGCCGCCGCTCGTAACCGCCGTCGTGCATCCGGTTGACGCGCATGTGCTGGCCGCCGTGTCGGATGCCGTGCTGGAAATGCTGATTACGCCTATCCTCGTCGGTCCAGCCGCTCGCATCGAAAAAGCTGCCGCCGAGGCCGGAATCGACCTGTCGAACTGGCGGCTGATCGACGCGCCGCACAGCCACGCCGCCGCCGAAAAGGCGGTCGAGCTGGCGGCTTCGGGCCAGGTCAAGGCGATCATGAAAGGCTCGCTGCACACCGACGAACTGCTCGGGCCGATTGTCGCCCACGGTTCTGGCTTGCGCACCGGGCGGAGGCTGTCGCACGCTTACGTGATGGACACCGCCGGGTACCACAAGTGGCTCATCGTCACCGATGCGGTGGTGAACATTTCGCCCGATCTGTGCGCGAAGGCGGACATCTGCCGGAATGCCGTCGATGCCTGGGTTGCGCTGACAGGGGAGTCTCGTCTGCCGAAAATCG
>CAYZCF010000202.1:0-1812 GCA_964476855.1 uncultured Chlorobiaceae bacterium | reverse complement strand
ACCGTAGTGAATATAACAAAAGGTCACCGCTAAAAAGGTTCATCCCCATTGAATCCGAAGCGAGCTGGGGTCGAGTGGTGTCCGCAATCTGTTCCCCGGCTTGAAAGCCGGGGCAATGTAAATGCAGGAATTCGGAATGCAAGACCGGTTTCATTACTTCAGCCGCGCATGTCCTCCTTCGCGTCCCTGCTGTCCTTTTCGTTCTTTCCCGCCATCGTCACCCCCGCAAAATTTCCACCACCTCCTCTTCGAGGCTGGAAAGCGTCTCGACGAGGTCGTGTCTGCACAACATCCGGAACTTCTTGGTGTAGCGCTCGAAGGAGAGGATGAAGTCCGAGCGGAACACCGATTCGCGGAAATCGTCGAACCGGACGTAGCCACTTGCCGCTGTCGAGTGCACCAGATGCCGGTGCTCGCTCCTGGTCGGCCAGACGCGCAGTTCGCGGAAGTCGTCGTAGTCGAACACATCCTTCGAGGCGGGCGCGTCAATGAGCACCTCGTGGCCCGCCAGCCGTTTGCCGGTTCTCCTGCCGACGAGATCGCAGATTTCCCGCTCCTTCTCCCTGCGGCGGCGGTGGTCGGTGCTGTAGGCGAACCAGACCGGATCGATTGTCATCTCCGGGCCGGTGTAGGGGCGAATGGTCATCGCCCGCTTGTAGACGCGGCGCTCCAGAATCGCGTCGAGCAGCTCTGCCGATGGCAGGCCGAGATGGCGGATCATCCGTTCGAGCTCATAGAACACGCGGTCGTCGGAGTTGAAGTAGAACAGTTCGCGCAGCGGCGCGGCAGGCAGGCGGCCATCGTCCGTGATCTCCTGCAGGAGTCGGCGCAGCATTGCCGCGAAGGTGCGGCTGGTGTGGTGCCAGTAGACGTTGCGCATCATCATGTACTTGGCGAAGAGCAGGCTTTCGAGTGGCGCGATCCCTTTTTCGGTGATTGCCAGCCGCTGGCGCTCCGGGTCGGGCACGAACGACTCGATGAGCCGCTCGATGTCGATGCTTCCGTACGGAATGTTGCAGTGGTGCGCGTCGCGCATGAGGTAGTCCATCTTGTCGGGATCGAGCGTGCCGCTGACCAGCTTGCCGAGCCGGTGCCCCCTCTTGCCCGCGATGATTTCGGTGACGACGCCGGGATCGACCCGCCAGTCGTCGTGCAGAATCGCCGCGATCGACGGAACGCCGTGATGCTTCTCGTTCAGGAACTGGCCGGTCAGCGACTCGTGGTGCGCGAACACCGCCGAGCTGTCGCCCGCCGGGGTGATCTCCTCAAGCACATGGGCGTGAGGATAGTGGCCGATGTCGTGCAAAAGACAGGTCGCCAGCAGCGTGCGGCAGGTCTCGCCATCGAACTGCAACCGCTCGCTTTGCAATTCGAGCGCCAACGGGTTGCTCACCATGCGCTGCAAGATCATCTTCATCAGGTGATAGACCCCGATGGAGTGTTCGAAGCGAGTGTGGTTCGCGCCGGGATAGACCTGCTGGGCGAACGAGAGCTGCCGGATGCCCTTGAGGCGCAGGAAAGAAGGATGCGCAAGGATTTTCTTGAGCGGCGTGCTTAGCGGGATGTGGCCCCAGATGGGAATGCGGATAAAGCCGCCTTCGGAACGGAACAGAAACGACTCGGCAATCATTGGAATGCGTTTGTTGTCGGATGCCATTGAAGATACGCAGTGAATCCCCGGCGGAGAAAAGAGGATGCAAAAAAAAAGCCGCAGTTTTGTCGCTGCGGCTTGACGGTCTGTCTATGGGAGAGGGATCAGTACCTGGGGCGGGCAGCTGGACGTTCTTCGCGCGGCTTTGCTTCGTTGACCCG
>CAYZCF010000201.1:588-2019 GCA_964476855.1 uncultured Chlorobiaceae bacterium | reverse complement strand
CGTGCCGAAGAACTTCACGCAGGACATCGTGGTGGCTGCCGAAGTGCTGGGCTACGAGGATGTCTCCATGCACACCTACGCCGTGCAGATCACCGTGGCCGACGAACGCGACGGCGCGCTCTCCGGCTCGACCCTCAAGGAGGCCAGCTCGTGGGGCAAGGTTGACACGGTGTACGAGCAGATGGTCTTCGCCGAAGCCACCGTCGCCATGCCGCTCATCGCCGGATACGCTTACCACAAGCGCAACTGGGAGGGCCGCCCGGCACGTAACTTCAACGCCATGCTCGACGCAAAACCGGTCAACGCCTGAGGAGGCCCCATGAAATTCTTTATCGACACCGCCAGTCTTGACGAAATCAACGCAGCCGCCGAACTCGGCGTGCTCGACGGCGTCACGACCAATCCGTCGCTGATCGCCAAGATCGTCAAAGACCCGGCCAACTTCACCTACGCCGACTTCAAGGCGCACATCGCCAGAATCTGCGAAATCGTCGATGGCCCGGTCAGCGCCGAAGTCACCACGCTCAAGTCGGAGGAGATGATCGCTCAGGGCGAAGAGCTTGCGGCCATTCACAAGAACGTCGTCGTCAAGTGCCCGCTCACCGTCGAAGGCCTCAAAGCGATCCGCCACTTCTCGCAGAACGGCATCAAAACCAACGCCACGCTGGTCTTCTCGCCCACGCAGGCGCTGCTCGCCGCCAAAGCCGGAGCCGACTTCGTCAGCCCGTTCGTAGGCCGCCTCGACGACATCAGCACCAACGGCATGGAGCTGGTCAAGCAGATCGTCACGATTTACGACAACTATGGCTACCTCACCGAAGTGATCGTCGCCAGCGTGCGCAACCCGCTGCACGTCGTCGAATCGGCGATGGCAGGCGCGGACATCGCCACCATCCCTTACAGTGTCATCAAACAGCTCGCCAACCACCCGCTGACCGACAGCGGCCTGAAAAAATTCATGGAAGACGCGAGCGTGATGAAGGGGTGAGCGGTAAGTAGTTTCGGAATTGAGTCTTGAAGCCGGATATGCAGTGCATGTCCGGCTTTTTTTGTGCGCGGAAACACCTGTCAGCCGAAGATTGTCGGTATGATGAGTTGAATTTATCAGGAGTTATATCTATTTATACCTTTTTATCGCTATAAGTCATTATAAGCGACTATAAGAAATTATAATTACCTATAAACTTATCTTTTTTCATTTTTTTTCAGCTCAACATGGACAAGATCAGAAATCCATTTTCTCCAGGAGCCGGAGCTCCTCCGCCGGAACTTGCCGGTCGGGATAACGTTCTGGAGCAGGCCGAGGTGCTGTTTGGTCGCATTCTGAGGAAACGGCCTGAGAAAAGTATGATCATGACCGGGCTTCGCGGTGTAGGCAAGACCGTACTCCTCAATGAAATGGAGCGGCGTGCAAGTCACGCCGGGTATAGA
>CAYZCF010000201.1:0-578 GCA_964476855.1 uncultured Chlorobiaceae bacterium | reverse complement strand
TACGCTCACTAATCTATGAGCTTGACATAATGGCAGGCGCAGGAAACAAGGTTCGCCGGGCGTTAGCAGCATTGAAGAGCTTTGTCGGCGCTGTTAAAGTTTCCGTCGGGGATATTGAACTCGGACTCGATATCGAACCGGAAAAGGGAACGGCAGACAGCGGAGATCTGGAGGTCGATCTTTCCAGCCTGTTTGTCGTTGTCGGTGAGGCGGCCGAAGAGCGTCAGTGTGCCGTGGCGATCTTTATTGATGAAATCCAGTATTTCTCAAGCGCCGAACTCAACGCGCTGATAATGGCCATGCATAAAATGCAGCAGCGTCAATTACCACTGGTGCTCGTGGGAGCTGGTTTGCCAATTTTACCAGGGCTTGCCGGTAACGCAAAGTCTTATGCTGAAAGGTTGTTCAGTTTTCCGGATATTGGGCCGTTAGAAGAAGAGGATGCTGTCAAAGCGCTTCAGGATCCGGTCAACGCCGAAGGAGTTGAATTCGATCGGGATGCACTCGGTGAAATTTACCGGCTGACCAAAGGGTATCCCTATTTTCTTCAGGAATGGGGCTATCAGGCCTGGAATCAG
>CAYZCF010000200.1:0-2090 GCA_964476855.1 uncultured Chlorobiaceae bacterium | reverse complement strand
ACGGTTTCTTCCTCGTCAACCCAGACATCAACGAGCTGTCGCAGAGCGACATGGACATCTGCATCGGCGGCACCGAGGATACCATCTGCATGCTGGAAGGCGAGATGAAGGAGATTTCGGAAGTCGAGATGCTCGACGCCATCCGCTTCGGCCACGAAGCCATCAAGAAAATCTGCCGCCTCCAGCGCGAACTCGCCGCGGAAGTCGCCAAGGCCAAACGCCCGTTCTCTCCGACCGTCGCGCCGGAAGAGCTGGTCAAGTTCGTCGAGGAGCACTGCGCCGCCGAGCTGAAGGCGCTGGCCTACACCCCGCTCGCCAAGGAGGAGCGCGCCGAAAAGACCAAGGCGATCTACACTCAGACCCTCAGGAAAACCCTCACGCACTTCACCGACCGCGTCGGCCCCGATCAGATCGAAGCCGATCCCTCCAGCGCCTTCTGCCTGAACGAACACATGATCGAAGAGTGCATCCACTCGGTCGAAAAGAAGGTGATGCGCCACATGATTCTCGATGACAGCAAACGCCTCGACGGACGCACGCTGGAGCAGGTTCGCCCGATCAGCATCGAGCTGGGCCTCATCCCGAGGGCGCACGGTTCGGCGCTCTTCACCCGCGGCGAAACGCAGGCGCTCGTCACGCTCACCCTCGGCACCAAGAAGGACGCCCAGTCGGTTGATACGCTCACCGACGACAAGGACAAACGCTTCATGCTGCACTACAACTTCCCACCCTTCTCGGTCGGCGAGACTGGCAGGGTCGGCGGCACCGGACGTCGCGAAATCGGCCACGGCAACCTCGCCGAACGCGCCATCAGGATGGTGATGCCCGCCGAGCAGGAGTTCCCCTACACCGTGCGCCTCGTCTCGGACATCCTCGAATCGAACGGTTCGTCGTCGATGGCCTCGGTCTGCGGCGGCACGCTGGCCGCGATGGACGGCGGCATTCCGCTGAGGAAGCCGGTCTCCGGCATCGCGATGGGTCTCATCAAGGAGGGCGCGAACTACGCCGTGCTATCGGACATTCTCGGCAACGAGGATCATCTCGGCGACATGGACTTCAAGGTTGCCGGTACCCGTGACGGCATCACCGCCTGCCAGATGGACATCAAGATCGACGGCCTCGACTACCACATCCTCGAAACCGCGCTCGAACAGGCGCGCCGCGGACGTCTGCACATCCTCGACGTCATGGCCGAGGCGATTCCCGAATCGCGCGAAGACATCGGCCGGTACGCGCCGCGCCTCACCTCCATCCAGATTCCGGTGGACGCCATCGGCATGGTGATCGGCAAGGGCGGCGAGACGATCCGCAGCATCACCGAGGAGACCGGCGCTGAAATCAACATCGACGACGACGGCACGGTGACGATCGCCTGCTCCAGCCCCGAAGGCACCAAGGCGGCGATCGAGACCATCAAGACCCTCGTCTCCAAACCCGAAGTCGGCACGGTTTACATGGGCAAGGTGCGCGACATCCGCGACGAGCTTGGCGCTTTCGTCGAGTTCCTGCCGAAGACCGACGGCCTGGTGCACATCTCGGAGATTTCGAAGCAGCGCATCGCCAAGGTGAGTGACGTGCTCAAGGTGGGTGACCGGATCAAGGTGAAGCTCATCGACGTGCGCAAGGATCCGCGCACCGGCAAGACCAAGTTCGCCCTCTCGATGAAGGCGCTGCTCGACGAGGAGGCGTCCGACACCAACGGCGCGGCAAAGCCGGAACAGAACTGAGCGCAGCGAAGCCGAAACGAAGGCAGTGCGGGGGAAATAACCCTGCACTGCCTTTTTTCATTACCGGCGCGGAATTATCTTCCCGGCACCATTTTAGAACACGGACAAGCACATCATGAAATACGATTTTTCGGCGTTAGAGCGGAAGTGGCAGGCCCGGTGGGCAAACGAGAACACCTTCGCTTCGGGACAGGATCAGGAGAAACCCAAATATTACGTGCTCGACATGTTCCCCTACCCGAGCGGTTCGGGACTGCACGTCGGCCACCTCGAAGGGTACACGGCCACCGACATCGTCGCCCGCTACAAGCGCTGCCGGGGCTTCAACGTGCTGCACCCGATGGGGTGGGACGCTTTCGGCCT
>CAYZCF010000199.1:1560-2246 GCA_964476855.1 uncultured Chlorobiaceae bacterium | reverse complement strand
GTGTTATCGCTTCTTTGTAAGATAACTGTTCGCCAAGATACTTATGAATACATATGAGCTATTACCGGCTTTCTCTGTTCTCGAAGCTCGAAGAGATTCCCCGGCTTCGTCATTGTCTCGGTGCTGTTGCACGCATCGAGGGATACAGCAAGGCATTCATTGAGAAAGTCGAGTTGTCTGTTCACGAGGTTTTTGTCAATGCCGTCAGGCATGGAAACCGTGACGACGCGGCACTTCCGGTCACCATGACGCTTGATACCGGCGAGGTTTTGGAAAAGCCGTTTCTGGAGGTACGAATCAAAGATTGCGGTGAAGGATTCGAGCCGGAGCGAACCATTGCCGCAATCTGCTCTGCGCGAGCGGGAATCGCTCCGGGAGGACGTGGTCTTTTTCTTGTGAATCAGTTTGCCGACAGCTTCAGGATCAAAAGGGTGGATGGCGGTTGTGTTGTGGTATTGCGTTATATTCCTTATTAATCAATAACGATCGATTGTTCAACCTTTTAACGATCTGCTGACTATGTACCTCTCCCACAGTGCCGAATGGAGCGCCCTCGAGTCACACTATCAGGATACCAGACATCAGGCGATGATCGATCTGTTTGGAGCCGATCCGAACCGCCACGAACGCTTTTCCCTTTCAGTTGACTCCATTCACCTCGATTACTCCAAGAACAGGATCACTCC
>CAYZCF010000199.1:0-1550 GCA_964476855.1 uncultured Chlorobiaceae bacterium | reverse complement strand
TTCGCCGTTCGGATATCGAAAAGAAGCGGCAGCAAATGTTCGAAGGGGAGCGGATCAACTTCACCGAACACCGCGCAGTATTGCACACCGCTCTTCGCCGTCTGTCCGGATACGAAATGATCGTTGATGGTGAAAATGTTGCCTCCGAAGTCGCGGACGTGCTGGAACAGATGAAGGCGTTTTGCGGCAAAGTCATTTCAGGGGAGTGGGTCGGTTACACTGGCAAGCGGATCACCGATGTGGTCAACATCGGGATCGGTGGTTCGGACCTCGGCCCCTACATGGTCACCGAAGCCCTGAAACCCTTCGCTCATGGCAAGCTGCGGGTTCATTTCGTCTCGAATGTCGATGGTTCCCATCTCGCCGAAACGCTCAAGGGACTTAATCCTGTAGCGACCCTTTTCATCATTGCATCCAAGACTTTCACCACGCAGGAGACTCTGGCCAACGCCATGAGCGCCAGAACGTGGTTTTTGGCCAAAGCAGGGAGTCTCGCTCACGTTGCCAGGCACTTCGTAGCAGTTTCGACCAACCGCGAGAAGGTCGAGGAGTTCGGTATCGATCCGGCAAACATGTTTCGCTTCTGGGACTGGGTTGGCGGGCGCTATTCGCTCTGGTCCGCTATTGGCCTTTCCATCGCGCTTTATCTTGGTTTCGAGCGCTTCAGCGAGCTGCTCGCCGGAGCTCGCGCGATGGACGAGCATTTCCGGAACGCTCCGCTCGAAGTGAACATGCCGGTGATTCTTGCCATGCTCGGCATCTGGTACAACAACTTTTTCAGATCGCATTCGCAGGCGATTATTCCCTACGACCAGTACCTGCACCGCTTTCCGGCCTATCTGCAGCAGCTCGACATGGAGAGCAACGGCAAGCGGGTAGACCGCGCAGGCCACGAAACCGGTTATGCCACCGGGCCGGTGATCTGGGGCGAGCCGGGTACCAATGCGCAGCACGCTTTTTTCCAACTCTTGCATCAGGGTACGGAGATCATTCCTGTCGATTTCATCGTATCGCTCAAGAGCCAGAACCAGATGGACGACCACCACGACATGCTTCTGGCCAATTGCTTCGCCCAGTCAGAAGCGCTGATGCGGGGCAAGAGCGAGGCTGAAGCGCGCGCCGAACTCGAAGCCGCGGGCTGGTCGGGTCTCGACCTGAAGATGCTCGTGCCACACAAGATTTTTCCCGGAAACCGGCCGACCAACACCATTGTGCTCGACGAGCTTGATCCGTTCAATCTTGGCAGCCTCATTGCTCTCTACGAGCACAAGGTGTTCGTACAGGGGGTGGTGTGGAATATCAACTCGTTCGATCAATGGGGCGTGGAGCTCGGCAAGCAGCTCGCCAAGGCGATTCTGCCGGAGTTCGAATCGGAGGCGCCTGTCGAAGGCCACGATGCCTCGACTAACGCGCTCATCAACCGTTACCGCCAATTTCGCAACGGGTTGCAGTCCCCCAAGAGCAATCAGCTCACAATGTTCTGAACGCAAAAAAGGAGCAAAGTAACCTTCTGTGTGGGATGTCGTAGATGAGAAGCCATTGATTTAAAA
>CAYZCF010000198.1:0-2282 GCA_964476855.1 uncultured Chlorobiaceae bacterium | reverse complement strand
CACAGAATTCATGGCGTCCTTTTTCCGCTGCTTAGAGTATTTGGGTAATGTCCATGTTATTAAAACCTAACGTTTGAGTTCAGCGGCTGCCGAAGGCAGTCCGCTGGAACGAAGGGTTAGCTGTATTTCAACGATTCGCTGTAGAGCCACTCGTAGTCGCCCCAAAAATTCTCACCATCCTTTTCGCGGCGCGCGCCGACGAGTGGAAGCGTTCCACGCCATGATTTTTTGATTGTCGTGTGCCAACTGCGAAGAATCAGATCAGGAGTCACCATGCCACCCCTGATCATCATGCCCACAACATCGAAACTTTGGCATGCGACTTCAGCAGTCTTCTTCTCTTGGTCGGTCCACTCTTCAAACGGTTTCCTATCGTCGATGGAAAGACGAAAGATAACTTCACGTGCCCTTCGAACGTTCTCCTCTTGTAGCCTGTCAACAGCGCGTAGGAAGGCTTCTGTGTTTGCTGAACGTCTGGCCTCTGCCAGTTGCTCGCGCAAGGTGTTTGCTTGATCGGCTAGCGCAACTTCCGTCTTTTGTTGAGCGACGCGGGACAACTCCATCTCTTGCCGGGTTAGACGCAGTTCATAGCTTTGCAGGACGATAGTAAGTAGAAGGGCGAGCAGCGCCAAGAAGCTCAGGATGGGGTTCAAAGTCCCACCCATGAAGTCCCCAAACTGTCCCCAAACATCTTGCTTTGCGATCGGGCCTCCCGAGAATGTGCACACATAAGCAGTGACTACGAGAATGAGTGCTGTAATTGCGCCGACTACGACTACCAGCATTAGTCGGCCAAGATATTTAGTAATGAAGTGCTCCAATCGAGATCTCCTGAATACAGCTAACAATGTTTAGACTGATCTGCCTAATCCAGAAAAGGCAGAAAGCTACTTTCTGTATAAGACAAAGCATAAATCATAATCACAGACCATCTAACTTATTATTTATAATTAAGTTAACCTCATTAACAATCATTTAATCCTGCTGACTTATACCGATCAGTCTAAACCGGCAACACACACGGCATCGCTCAAAATACGCTTCACACCAGCTCAGTAGAAACCACAGGATCAAAGCACATACCATCGATTCCGTCACTCGTCTTACATCGGGTCTGTTCAGCTCATTCGACAATCCGTCTCGGGAGGGGTACTGCATAAGCTCGACGGCGGGGCTTACGGTTTCTATGTACGAAGAATCACGGTATTTATCAAGTCCCGGCCTTCCGTATTTCTGGCGGGCAGGCAGAAAATGGCAACGCCTCTCCCGTCACCGTTCGTCTGCCTGACGCTGCGGATCGGGTTGCATCCAGCCTGAAAAGTGGCTTTTTTATTGATTCACAATTATGTCACATAGAATCAGCATATTTTCTCTATATTCGCTCGCCGTAAAAAGTTGATGTTTTGGCGGAATTTTACCACTGCGGTACGCCATGCCGCCAGAAGTTCCGGCATAACAATAGATGAACACAATGCCTTTTCGATCCCGCTTTACATCCCTCGACTTCCGGTCGGGAACCATTTTCGGTTCGCCGGAGCCATCCCATCCGGAACTCCTAATTCACCTCACAACCATTCATGGAACCAAGAATCATTGATATTACCGAGCTTGCGCTGCGCGACGCCCATCAGAGCCTCATCGCGACGCGGCTCGGCATCGACGACATGACCGGAGCCTGCGCCGACCTCGACGAGGCGGGCTACTGGTCAATCGAGTGCTGGGGCGGGGCGACCTACGACGCCTGCATCCGCTACCTGAACGAAGACCCCTGGGAGCGGCTGCGCACCTTCAAGAAACTCATGCCGAAAACCCCGCTGCAGATGCTTCTGCGCGGCCAGAACCTGCTTGGCTACCGCCACTACCAGGACGAGGTGGTCGAGCGCTTCTGCCAGAAATCCGCCGAGAACGGCATCGGCGTGTTCCGCATCTTCGACGCGCTCAACGACCTGCGCAACATCGAAACCTCCGTGCGGGCGGTCAAAAACGCGGGCGGTCACGCGCAGGGCACGATTTCATACACGGTCAGCCCGATTCACACCACGGCGCTCTTCGTCGATCAGGCGCGGCGATTGCAGGAGATGGGGGTTGACTCGATCTGCATCAAGGACATGGCGGCGCTCATCAAGCCGCAGGCGGCCTACGAGCTGGTACGCGGCATCAAGGAGGCGTGCGGCGCTGAACTGCGCGTTCACCTGCACGTACACGCCACCACCGGCGTCACCCTCGTGAGCCTCATGAAGGCGGTCGAGGCGGGCGTCGATTGCGTCGATACCGCCGTCAGC
>CAYZCF010000197.1:0-2360 GCA_964476855.1 uncultured Chlorobiaceae bacterium | reverse complement strand
GTGGTGGGGACAGGACTTGAACCTGCAACCTTCGGGTTATGAGCCCGACGAGCTACCAATTGCTCCACCCCACGATGTAAAGTTTTATAATGTACAACTTTTACCGTAAATAACAAACAATCAACTGACAGAGTTCCCATTTATTTTTTCGCCCTGCGGTTCGAGCAGGAAGAGCCGGCCATCTGCGCTTTCGACTGCGAGAATCATGCCCTGCGACAGCTCGCCGCGCATCGTGCGGTCGGCGAGGTTCGCCACCAGCACGACGTTCTTGCCAACCATCTGTTCGGGCGTGAAGTGCTGCGCGATGCCCGAAAGCACCTGGCGCTGTTCCGAGCCGACCTGCAGTTGCAGCTTGAGCAGCTTGTTGGCCTTCTTGACCGGCTCGCAGGCAATCACGGTGGCCACGCGCAGATCGACCTTCTGGAAGTCGTCGAAGGTGATCTCCGGCTTGAAGATCATCGGCGCGGGCTTTTCGGCGGCCTCGCGGCGTTCCGCTTCGGCCAGCAACGCCTCGATCTTCTTCATCTCCGGCTCGATGTCTTTCTCTTCGATCTTCGAGAAGAGGATTTCGGACGATCCGAGCAGTTTGTGACCTTTCTTCAGGCCGGGTTCGAGCGCCTTGCGCCAGACCGCCTTGCCGGGTTCGACGAGGTCATCGATCGTTCCCTCGAAGCCGAGCATCTTCCAGATGCGGTTCGCGGTTTCGGGCACGATCGGCCAGAAGAGCAGGGCGAGCGTGTAGCAGAGGTTCAGCGACACAGCCATCGTGCGGCCCGCCGCTTCGGCGTCAACCTTGATGACCTTCCACGGCTCGCTCTCGGTGAGAAAGCGGTTGGCGAAGCGGGCGATCTCCATCGCCTGCGAGGCGGCTTCGCGGAAGTGGAATCCGTCGTAGGCCGCTTCGAACTTGCCGAAGCTCGCCAGCCAGTCGATGCCGAGGCCGTCCCACGCGTCGAGATCGATCTCCGCCGGAACCTCGCCGCCAAATCGCGCATTCGTAAAATCAATCGAGCGCTTGATGAAGTTGCCGAGCGTGTCGGCCAGCTCGCCGTTGGTGCGGTTCTGGAAATCGCTCCAGCTGAAATCGCTGTCCTTGTTCTCCGGGTAGTTCATCGCGATGCTGTAGCGCAGCGTGTCCGCCGGGAAACGTTCGAGGAACTCGCCGAGATAGACCGCGTAGTTGCGCGACTTTGAGAACTTGCGTCCCTCGAAGTTCATGAACTCCGACGCGGGCACGTTGTCGGCCAACTCGTAGCGCCCATCGCTGCGCCCTTCGTTCCAGGCCATCAGGATCGCCGGGAACATCAGCGTGTGAAACACGACGTTGTCCTTGCCGATGAAGTTGATGATGCGAGTGTCGGGATCTTGCCAGTAGCGTCGCCAGAGTTCGGAATCGCCCTGCTTCTCCGCCCACTCCTTCGTGAAGGAGATGTAGCCCAGCACGGCGTCGAACCAGACGTAAAGCACCTTGCCCTTCGCCTCTTCGGAGTCGAGTGGCAGCGAGATGCCCCAGGCGAGGTCGCGGGTGATGGCGCGGTCGGCGAGTCCCTGGTTGAGCCAGGTGCGCGAGTAGTTGACGACGTTCGGGCGCCAGTCGCCGCTATGGCGTTCGACGAAATCTTCGAGCTGCTTCTGGAAGCGCCCCAGCGGGAAGTACCAGTGCAGGGTTTCGCGCAACTCCGGCGTGGCGTCGGAGAGTTTGCTCTTCGGGTCGATCAGCTCGGTCGGGCTGAGATGCGTGCCGCACTGCTCGCACTGGTCGCCGTTCGCGCCGGGGGTTTTGCAGACCGGGCAGGTACCGGTGACATAACGGTCGGAGAGGAAGCGACCAGCGAGCGGATCGAAAAACTGCTTCTCGGTTTTGCGGATGAAAATCCCCTTCTTCTCGATCTCCGCGAAGAACTCCCTCGCGGTCTGGTGATGCACCGGCCCGCTGGTGCGCCCGTAGTAATCGAACGAGATGCCGCATTTGGCGAAAGCGTCGGCGTTCATTTTATGATAGCGATCCACCACATCCTGCGGCGAAATCCCCTCCTTGTCGGCGGTGATGGTGATCGGCACGCCGTGCTCGTCCGAGCCGCCGATGTGAATCACATCATGGCCACAGAGGCGTTTGAACCTGACGTAAATATCGGCGGGCAGATAGACCCCGGCAAGATGGCCGAGGTGCACCGGGCCGTTGGCGTATGGAAGAGCGGTGGTAACGAGAGTTCTTTTATAGCTGTGAGTCATTGGTAACGAAAGTCGTTCGATGATGATAAAATCATGTCACCCGGTGGTTTGCCGGGTGACTGCAACGGGTTTCAGGCCTGTCCGCCTTGGCGTCGGCCCGTCATGTTGTTGTACTGATCCAGCGAAAT
>CAYZCF010000196.1:0-2386 GCA_964476855.1 uncultured Chlorobiaceae bacterium | reverse complement strand
ACCTGAACCAACAAACAATAGAAAAGTAAGGAGATTATTATGTCTATGCATTGTGACCAGTGTCAGGAGAGCATCAAGGGAACAGGATGTAACGTCCGTGGCGTGTGCGGCAAGGATGATGTGACCGCCGCGCTTCAGGACACGCTCGTTTACGCCACCGAAGGCATCGCCCTTTGCGCCGAGGCGTTCGGAGGAAAGATCGACAGGAAATACGGGCAGATGATCAGCGAGTGCTTGTTCGTGACCGTCACCAACACCAACTTCGATGATGAGGCCATCGTGGCGCAGATCAACAAGGCGCTCGCCATGCGCGACGAGATCAAGGCGATGACCGGCAAGACTCCGGCGCACGACGCCGCGACCTGGAGCGGCAGCACCCGCGAGGAGTTCCTTGGCAAGGCGATGGTGTGCAGCATCGACAGCCTGAGCGAGGATGCCGATCTGCGCTCGCTCAAGAGCCTCATTCTCTACGGCATCAAGGGGCTGGCCGCCTACACCGACCATGCCGCCGTGCTTGGTTACAGCGATGACGACATCTACGCCTTCTATGTCAAAGGATTGTCTGCGCTGACAAAAGATCTCTCCGCCGACGAGCTGCTCGGCCTCGTCATGGAGACCGGTGCGACCGCCGTCAAGGCGATGGCCCTGCTCGACAAGGCGAACACCGAAACCTACGGCAACCCGGAGATCACCACGGTCAAGACCGGCGTCGGCCGCCGTCCCGGCATTCTCATCTCAGGCCACGATCTGCGCGACATGGAAGACCTGCTCAAGCAGACCGAAGGCACCGGCGTGGATGTGTACACCCACTGTGAAATGCTTCCCGCGCACTACTACCCGGCCTTCAAGAAATACAGCCACTTCGTCGGCAACTACGGCAACTCCTGGTGGTCGCAGGATCGCGAGTTCGAGAGCTTCAACGGCCCGATTCTCATGACCACCAACTGCATCGTGCCGGTTCGCGAGTCCTACCGCAACAGGATGTTCACCACCGGCATGGCGGGCTGGCCCGGCCTCAAGCACATTCCGGCGCGCGTCGAAGGCGGCCAGAAGGACTTTTCCGAAATCATCGAGCTGGCCAAAACCTGCAAGGCTCCGACGGAGATCGAGAACGGCGAGATTGTCGGCGGCTTCGCCCACACCCAGGTGATCGCCCTTGCCGACAAGGTGGTCGATGCGGTCAAGAGTGGCGCGATCAAGCGCTTCGTGGTAATGGCCGGATGCGACGGACGCCACGCCACGCGCAAGTACTACACCGACGTTGCTGAAGCGCTGCCGCAGGACACGGTGATTCTCACCGCAGGATGCGCGAAGTACCGCTACAACAAGCTGGCGCTTGGCGACATCGGAGGCATTCCGCGAGTGCTTGACGCCGGCCAGTGCAACGACAGCTACTCGCTGGCGGTCATCGCCATGAAACTCCAGGAGGTGTTCGGACTGGACAACATCAACGACCTGCCGATCTCCTACGACATCGCCTGGTACGAGCAGAAAGCGGTCACGGTGCTGCTGGCGCTGCTCTACCTCGGAGTCAAAGGCATCCGCCTCGGCCCAACACTCCCCGAGTTCCTGACGCCGAACATCGCCACCGCGATCGTCGAGAAATTCGACCTCAAAGGCATCGGCACGGTCGAAGCTGACGTGGAAGCGATGATGCTGGGGAATTGAGCGATTGCTGATGAGGCTTGTGAGAACGCAAGTCTGACAGATGAAACAAGACGAGAAGGGGCTGCGCGAATGCAGCCTCTTTTTTTCTGTATTGAACAATGTTTCCAGTTGTCATTGCGAGGAGCGAAGCGACGTGGCAATCCATTTCACTGAATATCCGTATGGATTGCTTCGCCATGCTCGCAATGACGGAGATTTGGGATGTAATCAAATCAGAAAAGAACGATGAAGCAATATTTTAACCGGATGAAACCATCCGGCGTTTGCCCGCCGCGAAAGCCGGTGAGCAAGATTGTCTGGTCGTGGATCGGCGCTTTCGTCGGCATCTATCTTGTTGCCTTGATTGGAAAATATACCGGGCTTGCAGGCGTGAACAACGTATTTCTGATCGGCTCCTTCGGCGCGTCTGCCGTGCTGGTGTACGGCGCGCCAATGGCCGACTTCTCGCAACCGCGCAACATCGTTGGCGGTCATGTTATCTCTGCGATAGTCGGGGTGACGATTTTCATGCTCGTCAAAGATTCACTCCTCGCCAGCGCAACGGCAGTATCGCTCGCCATCGTCGCGATGCACTTCACCCGCACGCTGCATCCGCCCGGCGGCGCAACCGCTTTGATCGCCATCATCGGCGGAGACAAAATTCACCAGCTCGGCTATGCGTACGTGTATTCTAAAGCATCTTACTGGACAGATTTTTTGAAATCGAGGATTCGTTCCA
>CAYZCF010000195.1:0-2444 GCA_964476855.1 uncultured Chlorobiaceae bacterium | reverse complement strand
TTTCAGACCGTTCTCGTTCGGGCGGACTGAGCTGAAGCTGTCGTACCCAACACAGATTTCGAGAGAGCACGCTTCAGGAACGATCACCAGTGAACGGAGCGCATCGAGGGTTGCCGGGGCTAACACGCTATTCTGCTTCAAAACCATTTTGAGCGCGGGCAGCCCTTCGGGAAGCGCCTCGCCATGTTTTTTTCTGCTGAGCGCGACAACCGGCGACAGGTTTCCTTCAAGCATCAGCGGTATTTCGATGGTGCTGTCTTTGGCCGAGGAGAGCACATTCCTGTATGCTTTTGGCAGCGCGCTTCTATCCAGGGTTGCGCTGATCCACTCCTTTTGGCCAGTCAGCAGAAAATCGAAAGCGTTGCAGAGCTCGTCCTGTGAAATCACCTTTTTTGTAAAGGTGAGCTTCAGGCTGATTTTGCGAAGGCTTTCGCCGAGCAGGAGGTAGTGCGATGAAATGGCGAAGCCCAGTGTCGCCAGATTGCCCGGGTCGGTTTTGCCGACAAACGGATGCCACTGTTTGTCAACCGTGGTCAATTCCGCTCCCTGGCCATCATCCGAGTTGGTCACGGGGTATGCGTACAACATCGAAGCCGACTGGTAGACGGACCTGAGCGCCTTGACCGCCGCCACGTTGGCTGCAAAATCCTGATCCAGCGTATATGCTACCTCTTTTCCGAGACTGTCCTTGCCGCCGCCGAATGCCGTTCCCTGCTTCAGCAGAGCGCTCTGGCAGTTTCTGGTCAGCTGGACGAGCAGGTGCGCATGGTTTGGCTCGGCGGGCTTTTCCTTGAGTCGGAGCACCTCCCTGTAGTAAAAATCGAGATGCTTTCCTGTCAGGGTGTTCATGTGGTCGCGGGCATGGCCCATGAGCTGGAGAAACGACAGGAACAGGGCGTAGTGCGGCTGATGGTCACTCCTCCTGGCGAGGTTTTCGGCGAGCGCCGTCGTTGCCGCCGTCGAGGTGCGGGCGTAGGTTTTCAGGAGCTGGTCGAATGCCGAGCTGAAAAGGTTGTGCGTGGCGATATGGTTAGCCCGTTCGACTACGCCTTTTTGAATGCCAAAAACCGTCGAGTCGGCTTGGATTGTCGTCAGATAGTCGATCCAGTTTGTTGTCGATGCATCCGTGATCCAGTCTGCTGAAAAGCTGTTCTGATAAACGGCGTCGAAAGTCTCGCATTCGCTCTCGAAAATTTTCAGTTCGGACGGGGCTGTGTTTGCGATTACCGGTAGACTCTCATCGGCGATGTTTCTGTCGGCCTTGAAATAGGCGATCAGTCTCTGGAACGCCGGTGCGAGCTCGCGCAGAATCAGGTTCCGGAGCATACCCTTGAGAGGCATGTCGGCGGGGAGGCGCTCTTTGAGGCGGTCGAGCTGCCACGCAAGCGTTCCGGCGACGCTGAAGAGGTATCCGAGGTTTGCCGTCAGATCGGTTGGGTCCGATTGTCTGTTTTTCAGCACGTCGAAATATGACTTCACCCTGAGCCGGTAATCGTCGATGTCCTGAACGGCGGCTTCCGCCAGCATGACCGATGGGTCATCGCTGAAAAAGCGCCGCCAGTCGCCCACCTCTGCATTGCTCGAATCGTAGTAGCGGAGACTGGCCGAATAGGTCGTCGCGAAAACCATGCCATGCTCGATCCTCCGCTCGTCAATCGGGGCGCTGGCGGGATTCAGGGCATCCGGAAAGCGTTGAGCCTGGCTTGTGCCCTCCCTGAAAAATCTGTACTCGCCTTTTTGCTGGCAGCTTGTCTCTGTAGGCATGGATCAGCTATTATCGGGTAACAGGTTGAGGGTAGCCGAAAGATTGATGTCGGTGCCTTCCTGCATGTAGTACGGGAAGACCAGATTGAACCTCGAATTGGTGGTCTTGACCCGATAGTTTATGCTGATAAGCACGACTCCTTCGAGTTTGGCGCTGTCATCGAGAAAAACCTTTTCGAGTTCGACGCGCGGTTCGTGGTACAGGATCGCCGATTCCACCTTGTCGGCCATCAGCGTTTTCATTCTTGTATCCAGATTTTCAAAAAGGAGCTCATCGAGATTGCATCCGTACCGGGGCAGCATGACCCGCTCGCCTTGCAGGGTGCCGAGCAATATTTCGAGGCTGGAGGCGATGTCCTTCTCCTCTTCGAGCATTTCGACTCCGGGAACATTCCGGTCGAACGTGGGCGGAAACGACCAGCCCCTGCCGAGAAACGGATATTGCATGTCAAGTAAGAGTTATAGGTCTTATACCACCTATTTGCGAATTTCCGGGCTGGACAGGCGCGAGGCCTGCCCCTACATTTTCGTTCACAATGTTACCCTCCGATCATCACGGTTGGCGCGCCGGGGGGCATGATTGCGCCTCCGCCTGCGGTCATGTCGCCGACTCTGGCGGCGGGCATGCCGCCGATCATCACCGTCGCCGATCCTTTGACACTCGCATCCGCGCCGCACGA
>CAYZCF010000194.1:0-2470 GCA_964476855.1 uncultured Chlorobiaceae bacterium | reverse complement strand
CGTCCGGTAGTTGCCGTCCTGCAAGTTGCCGATCGCGCCGAGGAACCCCTGCACGTTCAGGAACTCGTCCGCCACCCCCTCGTCGAGCCACTTCCGGGGATCGCGACGACGCGCCGACCAGATGTTGCGCACCATGTTCGAGGTGAAGCAGTGCCGCACTTCGATGCCGGGAATCTGCGCCCGCACCTGCCGCCGGATGTTCTCCAGCGACTTGAGCGCCGAAGGGTAAGTGGTGCCAAAATGGGCAAGCAGAATCGCCTTCTTGTTGATCTGCGAACGCTTTTTGTGTTTACTCATGACTGTTCATTGTGATTTCGACCGGACGGATATTGTTCACCGCCCTTTTCCGGGATGGCGTGTTCGCCGATGATGAACACCACCGGCAGGGGCAGTTCGCGCACACGGAGCTGCTCGACAATCGTGCCGAGCGTGGCCGCGACCAGCGCCTGATCGCTCCGCGAGACGCGCGAGACCGCGCACGCCGGTAGCTCCGGCGACAGGCCGGACTCGATGAAGCGCCCGACGATCCTGTCGAGATGCTCGAAGCCCATGTACATCACCAGCGGTGTGCCCGCCTTCATCAGCTCGATCACCGCCGAGAAGTGTGACAGCGAGTAGTCCGCCGTCTGGCCGGTGCAGAAGAGCGCCGAGGTGTTCCGGTAGCGCTCGGTCAGCGGTATCCGGCAAAGCTCTGCAGCGGCGATGCCCGCCGTGATGCCCGGCACCACCTCGCACGGCGCTCCGGCGGCCTCGAGCGCGCGCACCTCCTCGATGCCGCGCCCGAACATGAAGGGGTCGCCCGCCTTCAGCCGGACGACGCATTTGCCCTCGCAAGCGTACCGGACAAGCAGGCCGTTGATCTGCGTCTGCCGGTCGGTCTGATCCTTGCCGTCGCCGTTGCGCTTGCCGACGGCGATCTTCTCCGCGCCGGGCGACAGCAGGGCGAGGATTTCCGGACTGACGAGCGCGTCGTGCAGCACCACGTCAGCCGATTGCAGCAGCCGCTGCGCCCGCACGGTCAGCAGCTCCGGATCGCCCGGCCCGGCTCCGACCAGCCAGACCTTGCCACTATGTTCCATTGAGCTCCCGTTCTTCCTTCATCGACTTCAGAATCTTTCTGGCCGCGCTGATCGTCATGGCCGTACCGGTCAAGTCGAAACCGTCTTTTGTGACGAGAATCTCGATCAGATGCGCGATGCGCGGCAGGCGAAGCCCGGCCTGCCGCACGAGATCGCGATGCTCGAACATCGAGGCGACCTCGCCCTCGAAGAGCACCCGGCCCCGATCCAACACGCAGGCGCGGTCGCAGAAGAGCGGCACCATCTCGATGTCGTGCGTGGCGACCACCACCGTCATGGCGGAGGAGCGTTGCAGCTCGCGGATGAAGCGCATGATCTCGTCCGCACCCTTCGGATCGAGGCCTGCCGTCGGCTCGTCGAGCAGGAGCACCGACGGCTCCATCGCCAGCACCCCGGCCAGCGCCACCCGCTTCTTTTGCCCGAAGCTGAGGTGGTGCACCGGCTTGCGAGCCAGCGCCGTGATGCCGACAAGCTCCATCGCCGCCTCGATCCGCCGCCGTGCCTCCGGCTCCGGCAGGCCGAGATTACAGAGGCCGAAGGAGATGTCTTCGTAAACGCTCGACGCGAAAAGCTGCGCGTCGGGGTTCTGGAAGAGGATGCCGACCTCCTGCCGCAGCGATTTCAAGCCATTGGCGGAGTAGTCGAGCGGCTGATCGCCCAGAAGCACCCGGCCCGAGCGCGGCTTCAGGATGCCGTTGAAGCTGAGCAGGAGCGAAGACTTGCCCGCGCCGTTGCCGCCGAGCAGCGCCGTCACCTGCGCCGCGCGGATCGAAAGATCGAGGCCGTCGAGCGCCACCGTGCCATCCGGCCAAACGCACCGGAGCGCCTCCGTACGAAGCATGTTCGGCGACGCCATCAGAAGAGCCTCCCGAAGTGCGTTGCGATGGCGGCGGAAAGCAACGCCACCTCCAGCAGCGCGAGGCCCGCAAGCGATGGCTGCCGCGCCCCGCTCGACGAAGTCAGCACGCGGATCGAGCCGTCGTAGCCCCGGCACTCCATCGCCACGTACAGCTCCTCGGCGCGCCTTGCCGAAAACACGAAGAGATTCGAGGCGAGCGCGGAGAGCGCACGATAGGACGAGGCGGCTCCGGTATAGCCAAGCCGCGAGCGCTGCGCGGTGGCCATCTCCGAAGCTGTCCCGAAGAGCAGGAAGACAAAGCGATAGACGAGCAGCGTCATCTCGACAAGCAACGGCGGGAGACCGACAGAAGCCATTGAGCGACCGAGATCGGCGACCGGCGTCGTGAAGGCGATGAAGTAAAGGCATGAGACCGACGCGAGCGCCCTGAAACAGAGATGCGCCGCCATCGCGACTCCGGCGGCGGTGATGCCGAGGTACGCTCCACCGACCGGCACGGAGAGGACGAACGCCCCCGGAGATGCGGAGGCAT
>CAYZCF010000193.1:0-2484 GCA_964476855.1 uncultured Chlorobiaceae bacterium | reverse complement strand
ATCACGTCCGCCTGGTACGGCTCCTCGCGGATCGAGGTGGTCGGGCCGGCGGCGACGACGCGGTACTCGCCCGACTCGTCCCTGAGCATCACCGGGCCGCAGTGGTAGATGATGCCGCCGCGGATGTCGAGACCCTCCGGCAGGTCGTGGTGCATGATGTAGTGGTGGAAGGCGTCGCGCCCGGTGTGAATTTCGCCATCGACAATCACAATGTCGCCCACCTTGAGCGAACGGATGGTCTCTTCGCTGATCGGCGCCCTGAGCACCACCTCGCGGCCCGTGAGCGGGATCCCTGCGCCATGGGCCATGCGCTTGATCTCGCCCGGATAGCGGTACTGCCACTCGGTGATCGCACCTTCTTGCGGATCGACGATCACGCCGAGACGGCGGTAGGCCCAGCAGTTGTAGGCCACCGAAACGAAGAAGCTCGCCGGGACGCGATGCGATTTGCCGATCTTGCAGCCGAGCAGCGTGACCTTTCCGGCGAATCCCATCGGCCCGATGTTCAGCGTGTCAGCCTTGTCGAGAATCTCCGCTTCGAGGTCGGCCAGCACCGCGTCGGCGTTGGTGTCATCGACAGAGCGAAGCAACTGCTTCTTGGCGAGTTCGAAGCCGCTGGTGCGGTCGCCGCCGATGCCGACACCGATGAAGCCAGGGCTGCACCCCTGCCCCTGCGCCTGGTACACGGCATGGAGGATGCACTTGCGCACCCCGTCGAGGTCGCGGGCCGCGCGGCCCAGTCCGGGAATTTCAGCCGGAAGCGAGTACTGGATGTTCTTGTTCTCGCAGCCGCCACCCTTGAGGATGAGCTTCACCTCGATCTCGTCGCGCTCCCACGGCTCGAAGTGAATCACCGGCACGTGCTCGCCGAGGTTGTTGCCGGAGTTCTTGCCGGTCAGCGAATCGACCGCGTTGGGGCGAAGCTTGCCGGTGCGGGTCGCCTCGGCGATGGCTGCCTCGATGTCGCGCTTCATCGCGAGCAGATCAGCCCCTTTCGGCGCGTGGACAAAGAAGGTGGGCATGCCGGTATCCTGGCAGACAGGGGCAACGTTATCGACCGCCATGTCGATATTGAGCGTGATGGCGGACATAGCCAGACCGGCCCGGGAATCGGGGGCCTCCTTTGCGGCGGCCTCGGCAATCGCCTTGCGCACGTCGCTCGGCAGATTCGCGGAGGTCTCCGTGATCAAGGCTATCATTGAATCCCTGAACTGTTTCATAATCGGCAAGCTTGTGGTGAACAAAGATAGTGAACGCTCATGCTGCGACAGCCTTGTCGTTGTCGGCTCGCCGGACGATCCCCGAGAAACGGGGTGCCGTTCCGGTGAAGCTGCCCGTCATCTTGAGACGCGGGCCAACAGACAAAGAAACCTGGAAAACTCTATCATCGATTACGCCCTTATTTGCTGATAATTCAAGCGATAATCGAGGGCTGGCAGTAAAACATGGAATTTACAACTTTTTTTGAGAAACCATGAACCGCATCTGTTTCGAGACAAAAGGGACACCGAAGTGTCAAGCCAACTGACAAATTGTCCGGCGCGGATTGCATTTGCGAACCATCCCGGCTTGTCGGGACACGCTGCCGCATATGGGCTTTGAACAGTGTATATCTGTTCAGGGAAAATTGAAAAAGAAATTGGGCTGAAGCCCGGATTTTTTAAAACCGCATATACCCCGGACTGAAGTCCGGGGCAATTGCTGAGAAGCATACCCGGCTCGCGCATGCACTTAAAAATCCAATTGCACTCAGGCGGGCTTTAGCCCGTCGGACATTCAACTTTCTTACATTCACATTGCCCCGGCTTTCAAGCCGGGGTCAGGCGGTCAGCAAAAAAACCGGGCTTCAGCCCAATCTCTTGCTGTCTTGGCAGATTCCATCTGATGGATCGCCACGCCCCGGCAAGCAGGGACTCGCGATGACGATTCTTGCCTCGTCGCCAAAGTAACGACGCCATTGCAGCCCTTTCTGGTTATACCGGATTTTTTGCCTTAGCTTGTGGATGAAACCGACAAAATCGTGAAACGCATGATCCAGCCAGCCGAAGCTCTTCGCCACTCCGAAGCCTATCCTCATCCGGTTTCGGCGGAAATCACCGTGGTCGAAACCCATATTTCGTGGATATTCCTGACCGGTGAGTTTGCCTACAAGCTCAAGAAGCCGGTGAACCTCGGCTTTCTCGATTTTTCGACGCTCGAACGGCGCAAGCACTTCTGCCACGAGGAGCTGCGCCTGAACCGGCGGCTCTGCCCGGAGCTGTACCTCGACGTGTTGCCGGTCACGGAGTCGGAGGGCAAACTGCGGATCGGCGGCGAGGGCGAGGCGGTGGATTACGTCATCCGCATGGCGCAGTTCGACCGGAACTTCGAGCTTGACCGGCTGCTCCGCAACAACGAGCTGACCGCGAGCCAGATCGACGAGGCCGCCGCCGTGATCGCCGCCTTTCACGCCGAAACCCCGCGAGCCGATCCCGCCGCGACGTT
>CAYZCF010000192.1:0-2491 GCA_964476855.1 uncultured Chlorobiaceae bacterium | reverse complement strand
CCCAGGTAGTAGTTGTCGCCCATGCCGATCTCGTCGCCGTAGTAGAGCACCGGCGTGCCGGGCAGCGAAAGCAGCATGATGTTCATCAGCTCGATGCGGCGGCGGTCGTTGGTCATCAGCGGCGCCAGGCGGCGGCGGATGCCGAGATTGATGCGCGCCCGCTGGTCGTGGGCATAGATGCGGCGCATGTAGTCGCGCTCCTCGTCGGTCACCATTTCAAGCGTCAGCTCGTCGTGGTTGCGCAGGAACGAGGCCCACTGGCAGCTCTCGGGAATCTCCGGCGTCTGGTCGAGAATGTCGATGATCGGGAAGCGATCTTCGGTCGCCAGCGCCATGTACATGCGCGGCATGAGCGGAAAGTGGAAGTTCATGTGGCACATGTCCCCCTTGCCGAGGTAAGCGGCGGAGTCCTCCGGCCACTGGTTCGCCTCGGCGAGCAGCATCCGGTTGGGGTACTTCTCGTCCACGTAGGAGCGCAGCTTGCGCAGGAACTCGAAGGTCGGCGGCAGGTTTTCGCAGTTGGTGTCCTCTGCTTCGTAGAGATAGGGCACAGCATCGAGACGGAGACCATCGACGCCCATGCCGAGCCAGAAGTCGAGCACGTCGAAGAGCGCCTGGTGCACGGCGGGATTCTCGAAATTCAGGTCGGGCTGGTGGTGGAAGAAGCGGTGCCAGTAGTACTGCCCGGCCACCGGATCCCAGCTCCAGTTCGATGCCTCGAAATCCTGGAAGATGATGCGGGTCTCGCCATATTTTTTGTCGTCATCGTTCCAGACGTAAAAATCGCGCTCCGGCGACCCCTTCGGCGCCTTGCGGGCCTTTTTGAACCACTCGTGCTGGTCGGAGGTATGGTTCACCACCAGCTCGGTGATCACCTTGATGCCGCGCCGGTGCGCCTCTTCGAGGAAATCACGGAAATCCTCGATGGTGCCGTAATCGGGGTTGACCGACGTGTAATCGGCGATGTCGTAGCCGTCGTCACGCAGCGGCGAAGGATAGAATGGCAGAATCCAGATCGCCGTCACCCCGAGGCTTTCGAGATAGCCGAGGCGGCTGGTGAGACCGCGAAAATCGCCGATGCCGTCGTTGTTGCTGTCGCAGAAGGTCTTGACATGCAGTTCGTAAATGATGGCGTCCTTGTACCAGAGAGGCTCCGGCTGATAGCTTTTTACAGCTTTACGTGTTGGCATTGGTGCTTGAAAAATGAGTGTAGATTATGATGGCAGATTGACCCTGAAAATATGCGCGGGCATCCGGTGCGGATCCAGCTCGATGTAGTTCCACTCGCCGTTCCACTCGAAGGTGCGCCCGGAGAGCAGGTCTTCGACCGTGAAGCGCTCGGTGTGCGGCAACCCGAACTTTTCGAGCGGGAAGCGCAGCCAGCCACCACGCGTGTTCCGGTCATCGAGCGTGACCACGGTGAGAATGATGTTCGCGCCATCTGGCGAGCACTTGACGTAGCCGATGAGCTGGTCGTGCTCCTGACCCTGCGACACGTCGATCTTCACGAACGTAATGTCGTTAGTTTGCTGGAGCGCCGGATTGTTGTGGCGGATGCGGTTGACCATCGCGATCTCCGAGCGGATATTGCCGGGACGGTCGATATCCCACTGCTTGATCTCATACTTCTCCGAGTCGATGTACTCCTCCTTTCCGGGATAGGGCGCATTTTCGCACAGCTCGTAGGCCGGGCCGTACATGCCGTAGTTCGACGAGAGCGTGGCGGCAAGCACGAAGCGGATGATAAACTTCTCGCGACTGCCCCCTTGCAGCTCCTCGTGCAGGATATCCGGCGTGTTGGGCCAGAAGTTCGGGCGCATGTACTCCTTAAGCTCCGTCGTGGTCAGCTCGGTGAGATACTCCTGAAGATCGTGCTTCGTGTTACGCCAGGTGAAGTAGGTGTAGGAGTGGGTGTAACCTCCCTTGGCGAGACGCGCCATCAGCTTCGGGCGGGTGAAGGCCTCGGCGAGGAACATCGCTTCGGGATGCTGCTCACGGATCGAACCGATGGCCCACTCCCAGAAGGCGAACCCCTTGGTGTGCGGATTGTCCACGCGGAACACCGTCACCCCCTTGCCGATCCAGAAGAGAAAAACGTCGCGCAGCGCGATCCAGAGATTCTGCCAGTCCGCTGACTCGAAGTCGATGGGCAGAATGTCCTCGTAGCGCTTGGGCGGATTCTCGGCGAACTGCACCGTGCCGTCGGGCCGCCAGCGAAACCACTGCGGATGCTCCTCGACCCACGGATGGTCGGGCGAGCACTGGAACGCGATGTCGAGCGCCACAGAAATGCCGTGCTTCTCGGCCTCCCGGACGAAGGCCTCGAACTCCTCCATCGTGCCGAGTTCAGGATGCACCGAGGTGTGCCCTCCGTCGGCGCTGCCAATCGCCCAGCAGCTTCCCGGATCCTCCGGCCCGGCGACGAGCGCATTGTTCTTTCCCTTGCGCTTGGCGAGACCGATGGGATGGATCGGCGGCAGGTAGATGACGT
>CAYZCF010000191.1:0-2651 GCA_964476855.1 uncultured Chlorobiaceae bacterium | reverse complement strand
CGCCATCTTCTTCCGCGGCCATGAAGGGACCGGCCGGCTCGACCTGGCCACCGGGGAGCTCTCGCACCTGGCCCACGACCCGGGCAAGCCCGGGAGCCTGGGACACGACGACGTGCACGCCCTGTTCGAGGACCACTCGGGCGTGCTCTGGATCGCCACCGAGGCGGTGACGCTCACCTCGATGCCCGTCTGCCGCGCCCGTTCGGCGAGCGCGAAGGCCAGGCCGCCCGATCCCGCCGCGAGTTCGAGGATGCCGACCGGCTTGCCGTTCGTCGCAAGTTCGGCGACAAGCGGCATGACGAGGTCGCACTGATGTTCGTAGGCGAAGGTCATCCGGTTCATCCGGTCGAGCGCCTGCACCGCTTCGAGCCGCTCCCGCCCATCCGCCGAATTATCCATGTGCTCGGTCTCAGCGGTTCTCGTCGCCTGCTCGATCAGCTCCGGAATGAGATAGCCCGGCCCGAGCGCGTTCGAGACCTCTAAGCGTTCGCGGCGGAAACGCTCCATGAAGCGGTCAGTCACGCCTTCGAGTTCATCGATTTTTGTCCACTTCGGCGGGAACTCGCCCTGCGAGCGGAGCTGGTCGAGCGCCTTGTATCCGGCAGTTTTCAGTTGCAGCATGGCGTTGAGCGTGTTCGTCTGATGAAAAAAATGTCACCCCGTCCGGGCATTCCTCCGTTGGCGGATCGTTGCCTTGTAGTTTATACCGCAATGCGTTGGCGGTGGTTTCCGCTAATCTTGATTTTTTTCTGAAACGGGGAATTTTCCCGGATGATTTTGGATTTTTATTAACTGATACTAAATTGGTATCAGAAAAACGACCATTATGAAAGTACTGAACAAAGAGACCGACTACGCCGTCCGGGCGCTGATCTCTCTCGGGATGAAACCGGATGGCTGGGTGTCGGCCAAGGCGATCTCCGGGGAGCAGGCGATTCCGTACCAGTTCCTGCGGCGCATTTTGCAGGAGCTGATCCGCAGTGGGCTGGTGGAGTCTAAAGAAGGGGCGGGCGGCGGCGTCCGGCTGGGCAAAAATCCCGCCGAAATCGGCGTGGCGGAGGTGATCGAAATCTTCCAGGGCAAGGTGCAGATTTCGGAGTGCATGTTCCGCAAGCAGCTCTGCTCGAACCGCGCCAACTGCGTGCTGCGCCACGAGATCATGCGCATCGAGCGGATGGTGAGCGAAGAGTTTTCAAAAGTGACCATCGGCAAGCTGATAGATGACCTCAAAGCGGTGGAGGCGATGAAGGGGTGAGTGAGTGGAGTGAGTATCACGAGTTCCCCGGCTTGAAAGCCGGGGCAATATGAATACATGAGGTCAAAATGTCCGGAGGGTTGAAACCCTCCTGAATAAAAAAAACAGGAAACATGATGAAACGGCAGATCATAACCATAGATGAAAGAAAATGCACCGGTTGCGGCGACTGCATTCCCGGATGCCCTGAAGGAGCCTTGCAGCTTATCGACGGCAAGGCGCGGCTGGTGAGCGATCTCTTCTGCGACGGCCTCGGCGCGTGCATCGGCCACTGCCCGACCGGTGCGATGCGGATTGAGACGCGCGAGGCGGAGCCGTACGACGAGCGGCGCGTGATGGCCGAGAGCATCGTGAAGGCCGGGCCGAACGTCATCGCGGCGCACCTGCGTCACCTGCGCGATCACGGCGCCAGCGATTACCTGCGCGAGGCGGTTGCATATCTGGAGGAGCAGGGGATACCGAACCCGCTCGAACACTCCGCCGATCCGGCTCCACAGGCGGCGCATCCGGCTCACGCGCATCACGGGGGAGGGTGCCCCGGCAGTAAAATGATGGATTTCCGTTCACCGAACGGAAGCGCGCAGCCATCGCCGGTATCACCGGCTGGGGGCGCAGTTAATGCGCCGAGCGAGCTTCGCCAGTGGCCGGTGCAGTTGCATCTGGTTTCGCCGATCGCCCCTTACTTCGAGGGTTCCGACCTGCTGCTCGCCGCCGATTGCGTGGCATTCGCGGCAGGCGATTTTCACAACAGGCTTCTGCGCGGCAAAACACTTGCCGTTGCCTGCCCGAAGCTTGACAGCGGTCTCGATGCGTACGTGGAAAAGCTTGTCGCCATGATCGACCATGCGCGCATCAACACTATCACCGTGGCGATCATGGAGGTGCCGTGCTGCGGAGGCCTGCTTTCGGTCATCGAGGAGGCGTTGCGGAGAGCGTCACGCAAGGTTCCGGTCAAAAAGATTGTCATCGGCGTGCAGGGCGACACGCTGAGCGAGGAGTGGGTGTGAGATGCTGAAGGACGCACTTGGAGCCTGGCGCGGGTCGGAGGAGGAGATCAGTCGCCTGATCGAAGCCGATCCGGTCAACGCCCAGGCTTGGGCGAGCCGGGCGGCTGTGCGGAGTGCATCGGGCGATCGGGAAGGAGCGCTGGCCGATTTCAGCATGGCGATCAAGCTCGGCCTGCGATTCCGCGAGCGGATCGTCGCCTGGGGCAACCGGGGGCTGATCCGCTGCGAGACCGGTGACTACGAAGGGGCAATCGAAGATTTCAGCGCCGTGATCGAGGCGCGGCCCCGCAAATCCATCATGAAAGCGGCGCTCATGCAGCGGGCGCTGGCTAAAGAAAGAATTGGTGACAGGGAAGGTAGCGCGGCCGACAGGCGGCTGGCGAGTATCC
>CAYZCF010000190.1:0-2653 GCA_964476855.1 uncultured Chlorobiaceae bacterium | reverse complement strand
TTGAAGGAGCTGGCTACGGCGAAGCGGCTCACCGTGCGGCAGCTCCGCAAGCGTCTTGGCCGAAGGGAGCTGTACAGCGCTCTCGGCGAGCTTGAACGCGCGGGACTGGTCACGGTGCGCAAGAGCTTCATGGAGACGAAACCCCGCACTGTCGCGGCATGGCGGCTGGCGTCGGCGATTCCGGAGGAGCCGGAAAAGCTCCTTGCCCGCACGTCGAAGAAACGGGTGGCCTACGAGCTGCTCGCCTCCGCTCCGCAGCGACTGTTCCGGGCCGGTGAAGGCGGCATATCGAGAGCGATGTTCAACGGCCTTGTCGCGCTGGGCCTCGCCGAAAAATGCGAAGTCCCCGCGCCCACCCGCGAAAGTCTGCGCTTCGACGAGCCGCAGAAGGAGATCGCCTCGCTCGGCAAGCACCAGCAGATCGCTCTCGACGCACTTGGCGAGGCGCTACGCAAGCAGAAATTCCAGACCTTTTTGCTCCACGGCGTGACTGGCAGCGGCAAGACGCTCGTCTACATCGAGCTGCTCCGCCGTGTGCTCGCCGAGGGCAAGACCGCCATCGTGCTGGTGCCGGAAATCTCCCTCACGCCGCAGACCGCAGCGCGCTTCCGGCACTATTTCGGGGACGACATCCAGATCATGCACAGCGCCATGAGCGACCGGGAAAAGTACGACGCCTGGCAACGACTGCGGCAGGGCAAGGCCCGCATCGCCCTCGGCGCTCGCTCGACCATCTTCGCGCCGCTGGAGAACGTCGGGGCGATCATCGTGGACGAGGAGCACGACGCCGCCTACAAGCAGGACCGCACGCCACGCTACCACGCCCGCGACACGGCGGTGATGCGGGCAAAGTTCGAGAACGCGCTCTGCGTGCTCGGCTCGGCCACACCATCGTTCGAGTCCTACCGGAACGCACTGGAGAGCAAGTACGCGCTGCTCGAACTGCCGGAGCGCGTTGACAACGCCCGGATGCCCTCGATCAAGCTCGTCTGGATGCCCGGCAGCCAGCGCGTCACACCGTCGATTTCGGGGGCGCTCTACGACTCCATCCGCGATAGACTACGGCGCGACGAGCAGGTGATCCTGCTGCAAAACCGCCGTGGCTTCGCGGGCAGCATTCTCTGCTTCGACTGCGGCCACACGCCGCAATGCCGCTTCTGCAACATCCCGCTGGTCTATCACACAAGCGACCAGAGCCTGCGTTGCCACTACTGCGGCCACATCGAGCCGTTCCGCCAGAGGTGCCCCGCCTGCAAATCGGAAAACATCTTCTACAAGAGCAGCGGCACCGAGCGTATCGAAGAGGAGCTGAACAAGCTCTTCCCCGGCGAGAGGATTCTCCGCATGGACATCGACACCACCTCGACAAAAGACGCACACGCCTCGCTGCTCACCGCCTTTCGCGAAAAGAGCGCGCGCATCCTGCTCGGCACGCAGATGGTCGCCAAGGGACTCGACTTTCCGGAGGTGACGCTCGTCGGCGTGCTGATGGCCGACATCGGCCTGAACCTCCCCGACTTCCGCGCCTCGGAGCGCATCTACTCGCTCCTGATGCAGGTCGCCGGACGGGCCGGACGCTCGTCGATGCCAGGCGAGGTGCTGCTTCAGCTTTACAATCGCGACAACGAGCTATTCCAGCACGTCATTCGCGCCGACTACCGAAAATTTTTCGAAGCGGAGATGACGACGCGCCTCGAACTTGGCTATCCGCCGTTCACCCGCCTCGTCAAGTTCGAGTGCTCGTCACCCTCGGAATCGGTGGCGGAAAAAGGGGCTCTGGCACTGCGGGAGCATCTGCGCCCAATGGTGCCGGAAGAGTTCGGCGCGATCCTCGGCCCTGCCCCGGCGGGGATCAACAGAATAAAAGGGCGCTACCGCTATCAGCTCATCCTGAAGCTCTCCGGCATCAAGCTTCCCTCAGCTATGCTCCGGCAGGTGCAGCACGACACGCTCAGCGCATTTCGGGGAGAAAATCTCGTCATCACCGTCGATGTCGATCCGCAGCATCTTCTGTGAAGAGTTTTTTTATCGTAAATTCGATACGATCGACGGCTTACGCCCAAACAATCGAAACGCCCTGAAACACAACGTCGAACCAATTTTTTTCAGGCCATGACCGACTTTCAGTGGAATCGCAGTTATCTGAACAAGCACAAGCTCAAGGCATTTGGCGTCATTGGCGTGCTTGCGCTGAGATACCTCTACACCTCGCTTTTCATCTACGGCTTCGTCCATAAAATCATGCGCGGCTGGATGTGGAGCGACATTCTGACTCAACATTTCACGCAAAGACTGCACGAACTGCTCGCCACGGCCGCATCGCCCGGCTCCATCGAGGCAACCGCAGCCGCATGGCAAGCGGCGTACCTGCAACATTTCGCCCTGCCGCTCGTGATGCCCATCGCCTGGATCGTCACCATCGGCGAGCTCGTCATCGGCGTCGCGCTGCTTCTCGGTGTCACCACGCGCATCAATGCGGCGTTCGGACTCTTCATGCTGCTGAATTTCGCGGCTGGCGGATACTACAACGAAACCATCCCGCCGCTGGTCACGATTTCGATACTCCTCATCGTTCTGCCGACCGGCCACTGGCTCGGACTCGATCGCACGCTCAACAGGAAATACCCCGATTTACCATGGTTCAAATGAACAA
>CAYZCF010000189.1:0-2714 GCA_964476855.1 uncultured Chlorobiaceae bacterium | reverse complement strand
ACCTTTTCAATTACACCATACTGATTACAAAAAACAGGCAACAATGAATTTCAACCCCTGGCACCACGTCGAGATTGGCGATGACTGCCCGAATGTCGTGAATGCGATCATCGAGATTTCCAAAGACAGCAAAACCAAGTACGAGCTGGACAAGAAAACCGGAATGCTCAAGCTCGATCGGGTGCTTTTCTCCTCCCTTCTTTATCCCGAGAACTACGGCTTCATCCCCAAAACCCTTGGCGAAGACCATGATCCGCTCGACATCGTCGTCATTTCGCAGTGCTCCATCGTGCCGATGTGCGTCGTGCAGGCCAGGGTGATTGGTGTCATGCGCATGATCGATCACGGCGAGGGCGACGACAAGATCATTGCCGTGGCTGAGGACGACATGAGCGTCAGCGGCATCCAGGACATCCACGATCTCGGCAAGCACTTCAAGATGGAACTTCAGCACTTCTTCGAAGAGTACAAGGCATTAGAGCAGAAAACCGTGCTCGTCGAGGATTTCATGGATGCGGCCACAGCCAAACAGATTCTTCTCGACTCGATCATTCGCTACAACGAAACCTACGCCTGATCCCGGTATTCAGCGCTTTTTTGACTCGGAGAATTTGACGGGGCGGCATGGAACAACAGCCATGCCGCCCTTTTTGATCTATCTTGCCGGTGCGTCAAAAACAGTACGCCCGGTAAGGTATATGATGTTGAAAAGCAGGTATATACCACTTCAAAACGATGCGCCAGCCAAAGAGGTATTTTTTTTTGTTCCTGAAAAATCAGCTCTTTGTTTCTCTATAACTTGTTATTAATTATAGCGATACAGGTTTCTTTCGTCAAGGGCGCCTCGTTGCGCTGTTGCGGTGAGAAGTCCGTAAAACCGCTATTGATCACGCTTTGCCTGTTTGTGGGTGAAATGTGGATAACTTGTGGAAGGTTGTTGAATTCTTTCCCGGCAAGGGTTGCGTCGAGGATATTTCAGAAAAGTGATATATTGGCCGGTGTTTTCACGCTTAACCGTTTTTTTGAAAATTTCACGACTTCATGATTGCGCTTTCCCCACAGGAATTGAAATCGAGAGCGTCGCGCATCCGGCTTGTTCTGTCGGATAACGACGGGGTGTTCACCGACAACGGCGTCTACTACTCGGAACGGGGCGAAGAGTTCAAGCGCTACTCCATTCGTGACGGCATGGGGGTCGAGCGGCTTCAGGCTCACGGCATCGAAACCGGCATCATGACCGGCGAGGTTTCGCCAAGCATTGTCAAAAGAGCGCAAAAGCTCCATATCGAACGCCTGTATCTCGGCGTCAAGAACAAGCAGTCGCGGCTGGCGGATGTGCTTTCGGATACCGGTCTCACCGTGGCCGAGATCGCCTACATCGGCGACGACGTGAACGACATCGGCATCATGAATGCCATTGCGCCTTCCGGTCTGGTGGCCTGCCCTGGCGACGCGATGCATCTGGTCGAACCCTGCGTTCACTACCGGTGCGCCGCGAATGGTGGCCGGGGAGCTTTTCGGGAGTACGCCGAATTGCTCATTGCTCTGAGAGCTTCGTAAAAATCTTCACACTCTTTTTCCCGTATTAACAGAATCAACCGCCGTCATGCGGCGCGTGCTTTTTCATTATCTGATTGAATAGAATCTATGGCTGAAGTGAAAATCGGAAATTCCATGGTCGGCGACGGCCATCGTGTGTATGTGATCGCGGAGATCGGCATAAACCATAACGGATCGCTCGAAGTGGCCAAAAAGCTGATCGAGGGCGCGGCGCAGGCTGGTTGCGATGCGGTCAAGTTCCAAAAGCGCACGCCCGAGCTGTGCGTGCCGATGGATCAGCGACTCATCGAACGCGATACTCCGTGGGGGCGTATGACGTACATGGATTACCGTTACAAGGTGGAGTTCGGTTTCGACGACTATGCCGAGATCGACGCCTACTGCCGCGAAAAGGGGATCGCGTGGTTCGCGTCGTGCTGGGACGAGGAGGCGGTCGATTTTATGGAGCAATTCAATCCACCGTGCTACAAGGCGGCGTCGGCTTCGCTGACCGATGTCACTCTGCTGAAAAAAACCAAGGCGACGGGACGCCCGCTCATCATTTCGACTGGCATGTCAACCATGGAAGAGGTCGATGCTGCTGTCGCCGAGCTGGGCCGCGAGAATTTGCTGATCGCGCACACCAACTCCACCTATCCCTGCCCGGTCGAGGAGCTGAATCTCCGGATGATCCACACGCTTCAGCAGCGCTATCCTGACAATCCCGTCGGCTACTCCGGTCACGAGGTCGGGCTGGCTACCACCTGGGCGGCGGTTGCCCTCGGTGCGACCTTCGTGGAACGCCATGTGACGCTCGACCGCGCCATGTGGGGCTCCGACCAGGCCGCGTCGGTGGAGATTTCCGGTATGTCGAGGCTGGTTTCCAATATCCGTGACATCGAAAAATCGCTTGGCGACGGTGTCAAGCGCGTGTACGAAGGCGAAGCCGCCGCCCGAAAAAAGCTCAGAAGGGTGTAGGCTGCAAGGATAGAGGATACAGATCGAGCCCAAAGCCGCGAAGGAGCCAACTTCTTCGCGGCTTTTTTATGCTTCCGTAATGGCTGCAATCTTGTAGATGACTGTTCGTCCGTCAGTTGATTGTGGGGACGGAGGTGAAGCATAACCTGTATTCATAAGTATCTTGGCGAACAGTTATCTTACAAAGAAGCGATAAC
>CAYZCF010000188.1:0-2790 GCA_964476855.1 uncultured Chlorobiaceae bacterium | reverse complement strand
GCGGCCGTTCGCTGGCCAACATCATGGAGCTGCCGCCCGGCGAGAAGATCAGAACCTATATCAATATCAGGAACTTCGACGATCCGCACTTCATCATCATGGCCACGGCCAACGGCATCGTCAAGAAGACCGATCTGGCGCAGTACTCCAATCCGCGCCGGACGGGCATCAACGCCATCCGCATCGAGGAGGGCGACGAACTGATCGACGCGCGTCTCACTGACGGCGATCACCAGATCATCCTCGCCAAAAGCTCCGGCTACGCCGTTCGCTTCCCCGAGTCCGAGGTTCGTTCGCAGGGGCGCGACACGGTTGGCGTACGCGGCATCACGCTCGACGAGGACGAACGCTGCATCTCGATGGTCACCACCAAGCGCAACGACACCTCCCTGCTGGCCGTGACGGATAACGGCTACGGCAAGCGCAGCAAGGTCGAGGATTACCGCATGACGCGGCGCGGCGCGAGAGGCGTCATCACCATCAAGGCGCACGAGAAGATCGGCAATCTGGTCGGCCTGCTCGACGTGAATGACGAGGACGACCTGATCATCATCACGACCAACGGCATTGTCATCCGCCAGCATGTCTCCGACATCCGCGTGCTGGGCCGGAACACCTCCGGGGTCAGGCTCATCAGGCTCGACGCGGGCGACAGGATTTCCGCCACCGCGAGGGTGCCCAAGAGCGACGACGATTCGGCGACCGAGCCGCTCGGCGATGGCGACGATGCGCAGCTCGATCTGTTCTGATCGTGAAAGAAGAGGGAGTATTCGAAAAGAATCGGACTGTTATCAATTAATTATCATCTGAACGTATGGCTCGCCCGAAGAATGTAAAGCATATTTTCGTCACCGGTGGCGTAATCTCATCCCTTGGCAAGGGCATCCTCTCCGCCTCGCTTGGCTTTCTGCTCAAGTCCCGCGGATTGCGCGTGGCGATCCAGAAGTACGATCCCTATATCAACGTCGATCCCGGCACGATGTCCCCCTACCAGCACGGCGAGGTCTACGTGACCGACGACGGCGCGGAGACCGACCTCGATCTCGGTCACTACGAGCGCTTCCTCGACGAGCCGACCTCGCAGGCCTCCAACCTGACGATGGGGCGCGTCTACAAGTCGGTGATCGACAAGGAGCGGCGCGGCGAGTATCTCGGCGGCACGGTGCAGGTCGTTCCTCACGTGATCGACGAGATCAAGGAGAAGATGGGCGACCTGGCCAAGAACGGCAGCCTCGACGTGCTTATCACCGAAATTGGCGGCACCATCGGCGATATCGAGTCGCTCCCTTTCCTCGAAGCGATGCGCCAGCTCAAGCTCGAACTTGGCGAACACAATCTGCTCAACATTCACCTCACCTTTGTTCCGTACATCAAGGCGGCCAGCGAACTGAAAACCAAGCCGACGCAGCACAGCGTCAAGATGCTGCTCGAAACCGGCATCCAGCCAGACATTCTGGTCTGCCGGAGCGAGAAGCCTCTGTCGAAGGAGATCAAGAACAAGGTCGGTCACTTCTGCAACGTGCACCAACAGGATGTCATCGGGCTGAACGACTGTGACACGATCTACGAGGTGCCCCTCATGCTACTCAAGGAGCAGCTCGATCTGCGCGTCATGAAAAAGCTTGGCCTGAAGAATTTCCGTGAACCCAATATGGAGTACTGGAAGAACTTCTGTGAAAAGGTGAAGCATCCGAAAGATGGCGAAATCACTATCGGCATCTGCGGCAAGTACACCGAGTATCCCGACGCCTACAAGTCGATTATTGAATCGTTCGTTCACGCCGGAGCCAGCAATGACGTCAGGGTGTCGGTCAAGATGCTCAGGGCCGAAGACGCTGAAGATCCGAAGTTCAATATATCAAGCGCTTTCGAGGGCATCAGCGGCCTGCTTGTCGCGCCCGGTTTCGGCGATCGCGGTATCGAGGGCAAGGTGCGGTTCGTTCAGTATGCACGCGAGAACAACATCCCGTTCTTCGGTATCTGCCTTGGCATGCAGTGCGCGACTATCGAATTTGCCCGCAACGTTTGCGACTTGCCCGACGCCAACTCGACCGAGTTCAACAAACGGGCGCGTTTTCCGGTCATTGACCTCATGGAGCACCAGAAAAAGGTCAAGGAGAAGGGCGGCACCATGCGCCTCGGCAGTTACCCCTGCATTCTCAAGGAGGGGTCGAAAGCTCACGAGGTCTATGGCAAATTTCTCATCAACGAGCGTCACCGCCACCGCTACGAATTCAACAACCAGTTCCGCAAGCTCTTCGAGGAGAAGGGTATGGTGTTTTCGGGCACCTCGCCGAACGGTGATCTGGTGGAGATTGTCGAGCTGAAGAATCACCGCTGGTTCGTTGCCGTGCAGTTCCATCCGGAGCTGAAATCACGGGTTCAGAAGGTGCATCCTCTTTTCGACGGTTTCGTTCACGCAGCCAAGGAGTTCGCCCAAGGCAAGCGGCAACTTTCGCTTGAAGTCGAAATGCCAAGGCTCAGCCCCACAGAGATGGAGGGCGCAAGCTGAGGTTCGCAACGGTGCTTTTACAAGATTATTTTCGGGCGGTATGGCGTGAGGGGACATGTTCGCTCACGCCATTTTTTTCTGCTCAATGTTAATCCTCGTCTCCTCTACGGGAATTTTCCTGACCTTGAAGAGGTTAAAAGCTCTCCGGGCATTAATAAGTCAGATCGAACGGTTCACATCATTATTGTTCGTCCGAGAATGTTCCTTTTCTCATCATTTTTTAAAGATTTTCGAAGAATTGATTTGGAAGTTGAGGTGTGGAGTGGTACATTAGGAGC
>CAYZCF010000187.1:0-3052 GCA_964476855.1 uncultured Chlorobiaceae bacterium | reverse complement strand
CGCGGCGGCTCCGCTGGCGAAGGTGCCCGACGCAAGCGGCACATAGCCGATGCCGAAAGCGCTTCCGAAAATTCTTGCAAGCCATTTCTGCATGGCTTCAGCGCCCTCCCGCCGGGTTGCGGAAAATGAGGCTCCGGTTGCTGACGAGGTAGGAAACGCCCGTCCAGACCGTGAAGAGCGTGATAGCGAGCATCACGTAATCGAGCCAGGGCGAATAGAGGATTTCATCCATGAGCGCAGCCGCCTTCGGGCCGAAAAAGCTCTGCTCCTTCAAAAGGATGAAGAGCATGATGAAATAGGCGAACAGGTTCTGGGCGAGGGTTTTGTACTTGGCCTCCTGGCTGGTAACCACCGGATGGTCGATGTGCTCCGCATAGACGCGCAGCCCCGTGACCATGATGTCGCGCGCGGCCACCAGCAGCACCATCCAGAGCGCCAGATAGCCTTCCCACACATAAAAAAGAAACGCCGTGGTGATGAGCAGCTTGTCGGCTAGCGGGTCGAGAAAGGCGCCGAGCCGGGTGATCTGCCCGTACTTTCGCGCGTGGTAGCCGTCGTAGATGTCGGTCAGTGAGGCGACGACGAACACGATGACCCCCGCCAGCTTGTACCACGCGCCGGACTGCATGAGCAGCAGCACAAAAACCGGCACGAGAATGATTCTCAGTATGGTGAGCTGGTTGGAGAAGGTCATGTCGATGATGAAGGCTGATATTATTCCGGCGCTGAGCGCTATCGATTCCGATTAGCCCTGATTGTCATTCCGAGTCCGGCGAAGTCGGGCGAAGAATCCGGAATTTTCAGAATAAAGCTGGATTCTTCATTTCGCTACGCTCCATTCAGAATGACAAATTCTTGCCCGGACGTTCGCAAGGGCGAAAGATACTTCATCCCTCGCTTATTTTCAACGCCTGCGGCCATGCGCGGACGCAACTTTTGCAAGTGCCGCCTCACCGCAGCTCAACCACCGTCACGCCCGCACCGCCCTCCTGCCAGTCGCCGAGGCGGAAACTCTTGACGCGCGGGTGCTGCTTGAGGAATTCAGCCGTGCGCAACCGGAGCGCCCCGGAGCCTTTGCCGTGAACGATCGTGCCCGACGGCATCCGGTGCACGGCCAGTGCGTCGATGAATCGCCCGATCTCGGCGATGGCCTCGTCGCCGGTCAGACCGCGCAGGTCGAGGCGCGTCGATTCGAGCGGCGCCGACTGCACCGACCAGCTCTTGCCCGCCGCCGCGCCCTTCGTCGCCTCCTTTTGCAGCTTCTTCGCTCCGGCGCGTGAAATTTTTTCGAGACCGCGCAGGGCGGTGGTCAGCCGAAAGTTGCCGCACTGCACCACGGCAGAGTCGCCCTGGATCGACTCCACCTCGCCGGTGGTGTTGGTGTCGCCGATCCTGACCGTGTCGCCGGGCCGGATGCTCATGTCCGCCGCCGGAAGCAACTGCTTCTCCAGCGCCTCCTCCTTCGCCCCGGCCTCCTGCTTCATTCCGGCGAGCCGCGTCCGCGCCTTGTGCAGCGCCGCCTCGTCGCCGGGATGCTCCTTCACCTCGCGCACCAGGTCGCGAATCTCCTTGCGGGCCTGTTCGAGCTGGCGGTCGAGGTCGCGCAGGCCGCGGCTTTTCAGCTCCTGCGTCTTCTTGCGCAGCTCCGCCTTTTCGGTGGCGGCAGCGTCGCGCATCGCATCGAGCTCGCGGCGCTCCTTTTCGAGTCCCTCGACGAGCTGACGGTTCTTCTCCACGCCCTGCCGGAAATCCTCGATCATCTCCTCCAGCCCCGCGTGGCCGCCCTTGAGGAAACCCGTGGCGCGGGTGACAATCTCCTCCGAAAAGCCCATGCGCCGCATCATCGAGAAGGCAAAGCTGTTGCCCGGAACGCCTTTGAGGAAGCGGAAGGTGGGCGCAAGGCCGTGCTGGTCGAACTCCATCGCGCCGTTGACGACGCCGTCGCGCCGGTGGGCGTAGAGCTTCAACTCGCCGAGGTGCGTCGTCACGATGGTCTTGACGCCGCGCGAGAGCAGCTCCTCGATCACCGCGCGGGCGATGGCGCTCCCCTCCTCGACGTCGGTGCCGGAGCACAGCTCGTCGATGAGCACGAGGCTGTCGGGTGCGGCATGGTCGAGAATGTCGCGGATCGCCGAGAGGTGCGAGCTGAAGGTGGAGAGATCGTTTTCGATCGACTGCTCGTCGCCGATTTCGATGAAGATGCCGTTGAAGAGAGGAAAGACCGAACTTTCGCTGCACGGCGCGAGATAGCCGTGGCGCAACATGCAGACGAGCAACCCCGCTGTCTTCATCGCCACCGACTTGCCGCCCGCGTTCGGCCCCGAAATCACCAGCGCGTGCTCCCCCTCGCCAAGCTCCAGATCGAGCGGAAAGACCTTCTCCTTCGAGAAACCATGCGAAATGAAGAGCCACGGATGGTAGCCCTTGACGATCTTCAGCCGCCGCCCCGCCGAAATCTGCGGCAAGGTGGAGGCGGTCTCGACGGCAAGTCGCGCACGAGCGTAGAGCGAGTCGAAGGCGGCCATGATCCCCTCGTTGTGGCGCACGTTTTCAAGCTCCTGCCGCACACCATCGGAGAGCGCCTTCAGGATGCGCTCGATCTCGCGCCGCTCGGCGATTTCGAGTTCCTGAATCCGGTTGCTGATTTCGAGCGTCTCGGCGGGTTCGACGAACACGGTCTGGCCGGTCTGCGAGTAGTCCTGGATGTAGCCGTGCAGCCGGTGCTTGTTCTCGACCCGGAGCGGCAGCACCTGCCGACCGTTTTTCAGCGCCACGGTCTCCTCCATCAGCCACCCCTCGTTCTGGCAGCGCCGCAGAATGCGCTCCATCTTGCGCCGCAATCCATCGCGCGCCTCGCCGAGGTTTTTGCGGATTTCGTACAGCGCGTCGCTCGCCGTATCGCGCACCACGGCCCGCTCGTCGATGGCCTGCGAAATCGAGTACTGGATGCTCTTTTCGAGCCAGAGCCGGATGGTGAATTCGTTCAGTTCGGGAAAGCGCTCGCGGCTCGCGAACATGAACTTGCGCAACTGCGCGGCGCTTTGTAACAGGT
>CAYZCF010000186.1:0-3054 GCA_964476855.1 uncultured Chlorobiaceae bacterium | reverse complement strand
CTCCGATCGGAGCGCTACCTCCGCGTACTTTTCCCCGATCTGCCGGAGCTTGCCTGCATTCACTACGGCAACTCCATCGGGCGCACCCTCGAAATGGCGCGTGAGCATGGCGGGTTCAGCCGCGTCATCGTCGGGGTCATGCTCGCCAAAGCCACCAAGCTCGCCCAAGGCCAGGCCGACCTCTCCAGCCGCGTCGTCCCGCTCGATCCCCGCTGGCTCGCCACACTCGCCGCCGACCTCGGTTACAGCCTGGCGATCACCAGCCAGCTCGCCGACCTTCGCCTCGTTCGGAACGTGACCGACCTCATTTCTTTCACCAGCGACGAACCGCTCTATCCGGCTATCGCCAACGCCTGCCACCGCGTCTGCCGCCAGTGGCTCACTGACACGCCGCTGACCTTCGTACTCTTCGATCTGGAGGGGAGGGCACTGGTTGCGGAATGATTGGCCAGTTGCTGAAGTGGATAGGGAGGCTACAGGTATGATATATGTTTCGGGTTATTGCTAAATCTGCACAGTAGAGTCAGAGCCTCGAATTTCCTTGTCGCATATACGTTCCAAAGAATCGAGTTAAGTGAGCTATTCCGCCACAAGTCCGAGATTGCATCAATTAATGCGGTACTCGTAATGATTCCATGAAGACATCATCCACAACAACTGCTGATAGCAGAAAAAACGTCAGTTTATGCCCGCTGGCATTTACTCAGTAGCATTGCAAATATGAGGGACATGGCCATCGGCCTCGTCAGGCAGGTTCTTCAAAAGGATGCCTCACTTCCAGCCTCCGCCAAGAGCTTTGTACAGGTCGATCAGGTTTGCCAGGCTCCGCTGATGTACGAGAATCTCGTTCTGCTGCGCTTCGTAGAGCGACCGTTCAGCATCGAGGAGCGCGAAGTGGCTGTCGATTCCGTGCGCATACCGCGCTTTCGTGATGGTTTTCGCCTGCTCGTTTTCCTTCACCAGCGCACGCTGGGCTTGCAGTTGCTCGGTGTAGGTTGCACGGGACACGAGAGCGTCGGCTACTTCGCGAAAGGCGGTCTGGATCGCTTTTTCGTATTGGGCGAGGGCGATATCCCGGTTGTTTTCAGCCAGCTTGAGATTGGAGCGCAGTCGTCCGCCCTGGAAGATCGGGAGATTCACTTTCGGAGCGAGACTCCATACGCCGCTCGAACCTGCCAGGAAGAGGTCCGAAAGGCTTGTGCTGGCGTATCCTGCCGAACCGGTGAGGCTGATGCTGGGGAAGAAGGCCGCGCGCGCCGCGCCGATGTTGGCGTTTTCGCCTTTCAGTGCGTATTCGGCCTGCCGGATGTCCGGACGGTCGAGGAGGACGACGGCCGGGATGCCTGCGGGGAGCGTCTCCATCACCTGAACCTGGGCGAGCTGTTCCGGTTCGAGCAATTCGGGTTCGATCTCCCTGCCGACCAAGAGCGTCAGGGCGTTCTTGTCCTGTTCGACCTGGCGCTGGTACTGCGCGCGGCTTGCACGGGCGGCTTCGACCAGCATGGAGGACTGTGCAACGTCCAGACGCGACTTTGATCCCAGCTCGAAGCTGCGCTTGATGAGGTCGTGCGCTTCCTGCCGGGTACTGAGGGTGTTCTCGGTCAGTTGCAGCAGCTCGACGTCGGCGAGGTAGGTGAGGTAGGCGTTCGCGACTTCGGCGACCAGCGTGGTCTGCGCGGCCTTGCGCCCCTCTTCCGTGGCGAGGTACTGGTTCATGGCGCGGCTGCCGAGGTTACGTACCCGTCCGAAAAGATCCACTTCGTACGCGGTGGCGCCGATGTCGACAGCATAGGTTGAGGTTACTTCCGGCTTGCCGGTGCCGCTCGTGCTTTCTGACAGCCGTTGCCGGGTGTAGCCTCCCGAGGCGTCGAGCGACGGGAGGAGGTCCGATCGCTGGATGCGGTAGGTGTTGCGGGCGACTTCGATGTTGAGCGTCGCAATGCGCAGGTCACGGTTGTTCGTCAGGGCAGCTTCGATGAGGCGTTGCAGCTTCGGTGACCGGAACATTTCCCGCCATCCGATCGCGGCGATGTCCGGTTGCCCTTCGGTTGCCGGGTTTGCCGCGTAGGTCGTTCCGTAGTTTGCGGAAGCCGGCCATTGTGCGCTGACCGGAGGAGTCGGGCGCACGTAGCCAGGCGCCAGCGAACAGCCCGCGAGGGTGGTTGCCGCCAGGCAGATCGGGAGCAGCGCTTTACTGTTCATCGTTCGAGCCTTTTATGTTTTGGTTTGCTGCCATATCGGTGGCGGGTTTCCTGGTAAACCGCGATTGTACGAGGATGTAGAACAGCGGGACGAAAAAGATCGCCAGCACCGTTCCGGAAAACATGCCGCCCATTACACCGATGCCGATGGCGTGCTGGCTTGCCGAACCTGCTCCTGTCGAGAAGGCGAGTGGCGTGACGCCCAGGATGAAGGCCATGGAGGTCATGACGATGGGGCGGAGCCTCTGGCCGGCAGCGCTCAGTGCAGCTTCTTTCAGCGGCATACCGTTGTCGTAGAGGGTTTTGGCGAACTCGACGATGAGAATCGCGTTTTTGGCCGTGAGGCCGACGGTCGTCAGAAGGCCGACCTTGAAATAGACGTCGTTGGACAGGCCTGCGATGAAGGTCGCCAGAACCGCGCCCAGGACGCCAAGCGGTACCACCAGCATGACGGCGAGCGGGACGCTCCAGCTCTCATACAGGGCGGCAAGGCACAGGAAAACGAAGAGCAGGGAGATCGAGTAAAGCAGCAGCGTCTGCTGGCCGGCGGCACGCTCTTCGTAGGAGAGCCCAGTCCATTCGATACCGAATCCTTCGGGCAGTTTTTCCGCCATTCTGGATATGGTAGCCATGGCATCGCCAGAGCTGACGCCGGGTGCCGGGGCTCCCTGGATGTTGACCGATGAGATACCGTTGAACCGTTCGAGCTTTGGTGAACCGTAGCTCCAGCGGCCGCTTGAAAACGATCCGAACGGGACCATCTCGCCAGCCGCATTACGGACGTGCCAGAATTCTACGTCTGATGGGTTCATCCGGTATGGCGCGTCTCCCTGCATGTAGACCTTTTTGATGC
>CAYZCF010000185.1:0-3195 GCA_964476855.1 uncultured Chlorobiaceae bacterium | reverse complement strand
CGGGTAGTTCACGCCGTCGCGGAGGTGGTGGTAGGCGTCCATTTCGAGGAGCGCCTTGCACTCTTCGGGGTTTTTGATGGTGCCGAATTCGGGCACGTTGACCGGGCCGTTGGGGCTGAATTCGCCCCTCACCGCGTTGAGCACGCCCACCTGCGGCATGGCGGCGGCGAAGAGGTCGGGGCGTTCGGTCATGGCGCGTCCGATGAGGATGCCGCCTGCGCTGCCACCGTTGATGGCGATGTGCTCTGGTGAGGTGTAGCCCTTTTTGACGAGGTATTCCGCTGAGGCGATGAGGTCTTTCCAGGTGTTCGGCTTGGTGGTTTTCATGCCCGCCTTGTGCCATGCGTCGCCAAGCTCGCCGCCGCCGCGCACGTGCGCCACAGCGAGGATGCCGCCCTTGTAGGTCCACAGCAGGAGCGACGGGCTGAAGAATGGCGTCATCGAGTTGCCGTACGCGCCGTAACCGTAGATCAGCACGGGGTTCTTGCCGTCCTTCGTCATGCTTCGGTTGTAGATGAGCGACAGCGGCACCTTGACGCCATCGTGCGATGGCACCATCACTTCCCGGACTTCGAGATTGTCGTACTCGGGGTAGCTTGCCTTCGACGAGAGCGTTTCGTCGATGAACCGTTTGTCCTCTTCATCGTAGCGAAAGCGGCGGAAATCGTGGCTCCAACCACCCATGATCGCCCAGAGTTCCGGATGGTCGAACCCTTTGGACGAAATGGCCATGGTTCCGGCATCAAACGGCGTGTCGATCTTTTCGGGCTGCTTGCCGTCATGTTCCAGATGGTACAACTCCTCCCGGACGCCGTTGAACGAGAGGGTGTAGAAGAGTCCCTCGCTTGTCAGTGTGAGGCCCGTAAGCGTCGCGTCGGCGGGTTCCGGAATGACTGTTTCGGCGTTCGCGAGGTCTGGCTGGTCGAGCGAGGTTTTCAATACCTTGAAGCGTGGTGCGCTCTTTGGCGTGTACATGTAGATGTCTTGCCTTGTCGTCACGAAATCGTACACATCGTCATTCGGCGTGAACAGCGATTGCCATGGAATGACCTTTGCGTTCAGCGTACCGGCGGGCGCGTACCATGCCGTGACTCTCGGGTCGACGCTGCCGACGAAGGCGAACAGCCTGCCGCTTTTACGGTCATAGACGACCGCCGGAATGTCCTCCGCCTTGATGGGCAGGTTCGCGTCATGGGTGCGCGAAAAGATTTCGCGGTCGGTCGCGGGATTGGTGCCAACCACATGCAGCCAGACGCGGCTGTCTTTCTGGCGGTTCCGGTCGAGCGGGTCGCGGCTGTTGAGGCGGTTGTAGAAAAACGAGTTGCCGTCCGGCAGCCACGACGGTGAAGCGAACCGTCCCCGGTCGATGCGCTCCGGGTAAATCCGTCCGCTCTCGACCTCCATCACGAAGAGGATCGCATCCTCGGAACCGTTCGGCGAGACGCCGATCACCACCTTCGAGCCGTCGAGGTTCGGCGCGATTTCGCTGACGACGTAGGTGCTGCCGGTTACGTTTTTCCATGTGTCCGGATCGAAAAGCAGGCGCTCCTTTCCCTTGAACCCTTTCCTGAAGTAGAGCTTGCCGGTTTCGTCGGCGGGGGTCTGCTTGAGGTAGAAGTAGCAGTCGTTGTCCGTAATCGAGAGGTCGAAGATTTTCTCCTGCCGCCGCTTGTCGAACTCCTTCATCTTCTCGATCAGCTCGCCGCGCCCCGGAATGCCGTCGAGCACCGCGCGCGCACGATCTGCCTGCCGCATGTACCAGGCCTGAACCTTCGGGTCCTTGAGGTTTTCGAGCGGTCGGTAGGGGTCGGCGACAGCTTCGCCGCAGATGGTTTCGACGACACTGGCGGAGGGCGCGTCCATGTTCGCCGGGCTTCCCGCGCTGGAGGAAACCGGTGCGGAGAAGAGGAGAGCCGAGAGGCAGATGGTGGCCGGAATGCGGCAGGTAAGCAAGGTTTTGCGGGTCATGGAACGGTGTTTCAACAGGCTGTGGGGCATGAATTTCAAATCAGTCGTGCAGTTTTTTGAGCAGGAAGGCCATCGAGTGGCCGAGGTCGCGCATGTTCTCCATGCCTTCGGTATCGTTCACAACCTCGCCGCCGTTGCGTCCGCCGAAGCCGAGGTTCCAGTAGGTCGAGCCGACGATGAACATCTGGCAAATCTGGAAGAGGTGGTTGATGCTGTCGTAAGCGTGGATGCCGCCGCCCCGCCGGAGCGAGACCACGGCCGCGCCAGCCTTGTGGCGGAAAAGGCCGCCGTTGGCGCGAGAGACGAAGCCCGAACGGTCGATCAGCGCTTTCAGCTCTGGCGTGATGTCGGCGAAGTAGGTGGGCGAACCGAGAATCATGCCGTCGGCCTCCGCCATCTTCGCGAAGATTTCGTTGAAGCCGTCCCCTCTGGTCGAGCACTCACTGTTCTTTGCCTTGATGCAGGCGTAGCAGGCGCGGCACCCCTTGATGTCGGTGCCGCCAACCTGGATCAGTTCAGTTTCGATACCCTCCGCTTCGAGCGTCTCGAAGACGGTTTGGAGCATGATCGATGTGTTGCCCGCCGGGCGCGGGCTGCCGTTGATGCCGATGACTTTCATTGATCAGAAATGTTCCGGAGAGTTGAAGATTGATACCGGCAATATAATCGATTAGGCCCGAGAAGTAACGCCGCTGAGCGGTAAACCGTTTTCAGTCCCGAGAAGCTCTCACGACGCTCCTGATCTTCTCCAGCACTGTCTGCATGTCCTCCGGCAGGGGAGCAGTGAAGGCGAGCGGCTCTCCGGTGGTGGGCTGGCGGAAGCGCAGCGTTTCGGCGTGGAGTGCCTGGCGGGGCATCAGCTCCAGCAGGTTCCTGGTAAACTGCTCGCTTTTGCTGAAGGATAACGTGCGCGGCGTCGCGCCGCCGTAAGTTTCGTCGCCGAGGATCGGATGGCCGAGATGCTGCAAGTGCACGCGGATCTGGTGCGTGCGGCCTGTGTGCAGCGTCATCTCCATCAGCGCGAAGTAGTGCAGATCCTCGACCACCTGATAATCGGTAATGGCGTGCTTGCCCTCTGCTCCCTCGAACGGGAAGTTGGCCATCACCTTGCGATTCTTGTGCGAGCGGGCGATGTTGGTTTTGATCGTCCCCGACGGCGGATTCGGTACGCCCCAGACGATGGCTTGATAGACCTTTTCGACCTGCCGCCGGGCGAACTGTGAGGCG
>CAYZCF010000184.1:0-3200 GCA_964476855.1 uncultured Chlorobiaceae bacterium | reverse complement strand
TCGGTGTAATGAAATAATTCTCAGCCTCATAGCGTCGCCAGTAGACGATTTTCAGACCGTTGTTTTCAGAATCCTGACGATTACGCCCATCATTGTCAAGAATCGCCAACCCCTTCAGCTCTCCCAACATTCGGCGAAGACCGTGAAAATGTTTTTCAGGCGTAATCCCGAAGCCCCCCTCGACACGTTCGAGTTCCGCCTCAAGGTCCTGATCCGGATAGTTATTTTGAACATAAAAGGTGTTGATACGTTCGTCCCATATATCGAGAACAGGATGGCCAATTCTTCTGGCAAGAGCGTGCAACATATCGATGTCTGTACCTCCCTCAACATACAGCACATAGCCGCGTTCACGTGCCTTGATGTAATGTTCCGCGCCGAAGTGCTTAAGGGTGTTCTTAATCTCTGATTTGGCCGCAAGGTCATCAGCCTTTCCATCGAGAAGAAGTGTCAGGTTGTGATCGAGAGCCTCATCGAGTATCACTTCCGAATGAGTCACTAAAACAACCTGTGACTGATTTTCAGCAGCAATTTCTCGAAGAAGTATATACACCTGTTTCTGGCGCAAAATTTCAAGATGGGCGTCGGGCTCATCAACAAGTAACACACTTCGTTTATGGGAGAAAAGATAGGCAAAGATCAGAAGCATCTGTTGATAACCACGACCAGACATCGCTATGTCAAGTGGCTCCTTCACCCCTCGCTGATTGTAATACAACTCGATGCTTCCGCGAGAGGTCTCTTTGGGCTCTCCAATTTGAACCGAAAACAATCGCATCATCAATTGTCTGATTCGCTGCCAATCATCAGGAGAGTCTTTATAGACAAGCAAACAAAGATTGCGCAATACCTGTGCCGTCTGCCCCTGACCAAGCAACACATCGATGCGGCCCGGTTGCAGAATCGGCTCTTCGGTCTCCAGTCCGGACATGGGATAGAGCAGTTCTACATTGATCCTGGCCGCAGCCTCCAGCAACGTCATCCTATCGATCATGGCTTCAGCCGGAGAACAATAGACTAACTCATCGCCCTGATTGCGGAAGCGCATCGAGACGGGCTCAACCTTGTTCTCATGCATGACGCCGAGGGTGATAATCAGCGGTATATCCTTGTTCCCTGTTCGAACCTGCGTGTTATGCCAGAAGTATCGGGTACGCTGAACCGGAACCGCAACGATGTTCAGACGGTTCAGCGCTGTTGCCGTGCGCTCCTTGGCGCTGGAGTTCCGTTTTGCATCCAGCCAGGTTTTCAGCGCCTGTGACCAGAGAGCAATCGCCTGAATGGCTGTCGTCTTTCCGCAATTATTAGGACCAATCAAAACGGCAGGATGATCCAGCGCTATGCGCTGCTTGTCACCGAATCGCTTGAAGTTCTCGATTTCGAGATAGTGTAAAAGCCGCATCGAATAACACCTTTGATGGTTTCTTTTTTCCACACATCGATTTTCCCGTCACGACAAAGGCAAAGAAACTCATTCCGTTTGTTCGGTCCACAAAGCAAGCCTCAGATACTCCAGATAAAGCCGACGATTTCCTTATACTATGAGTTCCCGCAGCGCTGGTGACGCAGATAATCGATTGAAACACAACAGCCAACATACGGAAATTCAGGGTATTATGTCTATACATATACAAGGAATGTAGGCAAACAGCTCAGAGATTGTCACAACCGACTGGAAAAGTAATATTTCACGAACCGGAAGGCAATCGCGCACTCATCGAACCACACCCGCAGCCCCGCCGAACGCAACCGCCCGGCCAGCGCCCGCACACGCGGCTTGTCAGCCCGGTTGTGGCTCAGGAAAACATCGTATTGAAACGCAGTGCTCATCGAAAACTCGTAAAAGGTTGTGATGGAAGTAGTTGTCGCGCCTTGAAAAATCGGGGGGATAGCGCTTCAGTGAAACTCTTGTAATATATCGAATCAAATGCCGAATAAGCTGGTTATTGTCCTGCAACCAGCGCCTCACAAGTGTAAAGCATCGAGGCAATGGGGCGGCCCGGCTGAATCGAGATCGCATTTCCCGGCAAAGCTGTTGGCAACGATTTTGCTGGCATCCTCTGCAAAACTGCCGGGACGCCTCTCTCCATCCGAATGAATCACCCCCGTTCCGGCGTCCAATCTGTTGATTTTCCGGCTTTTTGCGCCTCGGCTCGCTCCGGGTTTTCAGGCTGGAAAATCGTACATTGCAAGCTGGTGTTGCATTGCAACTTTTTGCCGGTTTGTTTTTATTTGTCCAACGAAAAAACGGTTGTCATGATGAAGAGAGTACATTTGATGCGGGCGCTGCTGATCGCTTTGGCGGCGGTAACGATGTTTTTTGGAACAGCTCGCGCAGGCTGGGACCCGGCCGATGAGGCAAATGCCGAACGGACGATCGAAAAGTTCAGGAAAGCCGACCCCTCCCTTGAGCGTTTCTTTGAAAGGGCTTACGGTTACGCAGTCTTTTCCGATATTTACAAGGGCGGCATCATGATCGTCGGCGGAGGGCACGGCAAGGGCGTGGTGTACGATCAGGGACGTCCTATCGGCCATTCGACCGTGACGATGCTCAATGTGGGGCCACAGCTTGGTGGACAATCATTTTCCGAGATCATTTTCTTTAAAGATCATGCCGCACTTGCCGATTTCACCAAAGGCAATTACGAGCTCAGCGCCCAGTTTGCCGTGGTGGCAGTCAAGGCTGGCATGGCCACCAACACCGACTATTCGAACGGCGTGGCTGTTTTCGCCATGCCTAATGCGGGGCTGATGGGGGAACTCACCGTTGGCGGGCAGAAGTTCAGTTTCAACCCGGAGCGATAATTCTTCCGGCATTCGACAAGGTTTCTATCACTATCTCATTTCCTGATGAATTATGAAATTGTCGTGGGCCTCGAGGTCCACTGTCAGCTCAATACAGAAAGCAAGGCATTTTGCGGCTGCTCCGCGAAGTTCGGCAAATCGGCAAATACCAACGTCTGCCCGGTCTGCCTCGCGCTGCCCGGCGCGCTGCCGGTGCTGAACGCCCGCGTGGTGGAGGACGCCGTCAAGCTGGGCCTCGCCACCAACTGCACCATCGCCCGCCACTCGATTCTGGCGCGAAAGAACTACTTCTATCCCGACCTTCCCAAGGGCTACCAGATTTCGCAGTACGAGGAGCCGATCTGCTCGGAGGGAATGATCCACGTCGATCTCGAAGAGGGACGCAAGGATATTCG
>CAYZCF010000183.1:0-3285 GCA_964476855.1 uncultured Chlorobiaceae bacterium | reverse complement strand
GTCAACGAAGCGGCGCTGCTCGCGGCGCGAAAGGAGCAGACGGAGATCACTGTCGCCAATTTCGAGGAGGCGCGCGACAAGGTGCTCATGGGGCCGGAGCGCAGGAGCATGTTCATCTCGCCCGACCAGAAAAAACTCACCGCCTATCACGAGGCGGGTCACGTGATCGTCTCGAAGTTCACCAGCGGCTCCGACCCGATCCACAAGGTGACGATCATTCCGCGAGGCCGCAGCCTCGGCCAGACCGCCTACCTGCCGCTCGAAGACCGCTACACGCAGAACCGTGAGTACCTGATCGCCATGATCACCTACGCGCTTGGCGGACGGGCGGCGGAGGAGCTGATCTTCGACGAGGTGAGCACCGGGGCGGCCAACGACATCGAGAAGGCAACCGAGATCGCCCGCAAGATGGTCAAGAACTGGGGCATGAGCGAAAAGCTCGGGCCGGTCAATTATGGCGACAGCCACAAGGAGGTCTTCCTCGGCAAGGACTACTCGCATGTCCGCGAGTACAGCGAGGATACCGCCCTGCAGATCGATGTCGAGGTGCGCAGAATCATCACCGAGTGCATGGACAACGCACGCAAGATTCTCACGGCGCATGGCCGGATACTGCACGAGATGGCTGCGCGGCTGATCGAAAAGGAGTCGCTCGATTCGTCTGAAATCGACGCTATCGTCAATTCGGAGGGGGCCATTGAAGGCTCTCCGGCATGAGCGAACCTAACGACTGGGCAACAACGGAACATCTTTTCGAAAACCATCATGCAACTGCTCATTCTGTTCATCACGGGACTCGCCGCCGGACTCCTCTCCGGCATGTTCGGCGTCGGTGGCGGAGTGATCATCGTTCCGGCGCTCGTCTTCTTTTTCGGCATGAGCCAGCAAACCGCCAGCGCGACCTCGCTCATGGCGCTCTTGCTGCCGGTCGGACTGCTCGGAGTTTACGAATATTACCAGTGCGGCAAGATCACGACCGAACACATCTGGTTCGGACTGGTCATCGCACTCGGCCTTTTCGCGGGAGCTTTCTTCGGCGCGAAGCTGGCCATAGAACTCTCAAGTGATCTCTTGAGACGGATGTTCGCTGTTTTTCTTGTTTTAGTAGCAATCCGCCTTTGGTATTAATCAAAAGTATTGGCAAACCTATAACCCCCAAGCACACACTACCATGGGACAGACAACCACCAAAGCCGACCTGGTGAACGTTATCGCCCAGCGCACAGGTCTGACCAAAAACGAAACCGAAGCCGTCGTTGACTCCCTGTTCGAGAGCATCATCGACTCGCTGAAGGCTGGAAAACGGATCGAGATACGCGGGTTTGGATCGTTCAACATCCGCTACAAGAATCTCAGGCAGGCCAGGAACCCGAGAACTGGCGAGAAGGTGACCGTTGAGCCGAAAAACGTGCCGACCTTCAAAATCTCCAAAGAGTTCAAGCACGCTGTCAGCGAAAGCCTGAAATCCGACGAGTAGCCCCCGGCGGCACATCCTGCGCGGCAAGGAATTGACGGAAAAAAGCGCTCGCGCACCAAGGGGTGAGCCAGTTTCGGGATAACTGCGGAACGAATTCAGTCACTCTTGTCTTGAGTACCGGATAAGAGTGACCGCGCGGTTTCCGGCTTTCTACCCTGCCGTTTGCTGTTCTGAACGGCAGGTTATGGTACGCCTACCAGTTGAACATGACAAACCAGATGATTCCGAATACCGGCAGCAAGACAGGGATCGAATAGCGGTAAATATATTCCACGAAAGAGGGTACCTCCGCTTCCGTCTGCTCGGCGATATTCTTGACCATGAAGTTCGGAGCATTGCCGATATAGGTCATCGCACCAAAAAAGACCGCCGCCACCGAAATGGCCATCAGGTAGAGCGAGGACTCGACATCCCCCTCGACCGGCGAAGCGATGCCGTGCGCGAAGCTGGCCATGTCCGCGGGACTTCCGGCATCGAGGCCGAACTTGCCCATCGCGCCTGCGAGGAAATTCAGATAAGTCGGCGCATTGTCGAGCACGCCGGACAGGATTCCGGTGAACCAGTAAAACCTCGTGACGGTGAACTCGGCTGCATGGGATTGCGCATAAGCGCCGATAAGCTGGAGCGCGGGAATCATGGTGGCGAAAATGCCCACGAAAAGAAATGCGACCTCCTTGATCGGCTCGAAGTTGAACTCGTTGCCCTTGAGCGCATTCTGGTTGGCTGTCTTGTACGCCACGACCGCGATCGTCAGCATGATGACCTCCCTGATGCCGAACGGCACATGAAGCGTCTCCTGAAGACTCGGAAATCCGGGAATCACGGCGGGATCGAGAAAGATCGACCCGATCAACGGAATCAGATAGATGAAATTTCTGCGCCCGGTCAGCGTAATTCGGCCCGAATAGCTCCCTTCGTTCGCACTCTTCCCGTTCTTCGCATCGAGCACGAGAAAGATGGCGACCAGAAGAACGACCGTCACCAGCCAGGGTAGCCAAAGGTGTTGAACTACCCAGAAAAACGGCACTCCACGCAGGAAACCCAAAAAGAGCGGCGGATCGCCGATAGGCGTCAAGGCACCGCCAATGTTGCTGACGATGAAGATGAAAAAGACGATATGGAACGGCTTCAGGCGACCTTCGTTGACCCTGAGATAGGGCCTGATCAGCAGCATCGAAGCCCCGGTCGTTCCGACCAGATTCGACAGCACCGCGCCGAACAGCAGCAGGAACCCATTGAGCATCGGCGTGCCGCGACGTTCGATCTTGATGAGAATGCCACCCGCCACGACAAAAAGCGAGGCGATCAGGGCGATGAAGGAGATGTACTCTTCGAGCGTATGTTCAAGCTGACGCAACCCGCCCGCCACGGCAAACGCATAATAAAGCGAAACACCGCCGCCAAGCAGAAGAGCGACCTTCTGATAGTTGTGCTCCCAGAATTTCGGATACAAAAGCGGGCCGGTGGCGATCATCAAAAGCAGCAGTACAAATGGAAGAGCCAGCCATACCGGAGGAAGGAAAGAGTGCTCTCCCCCTCCGGTCGAGCAAAACGCCACCGCTGGAAGGCTGACGAAAAACAGCAGCATGGCGGCAAGGAGCGCGCCATGTTTCAACAAGCCAAAAGAATACTTCATTAAATCCATCAAATTTCGAAAAGGGTCAATCACCTTCGAATTCGGTCAGGGAATAGATAGCGTAGCCTTTCTCGCGGATTTTCTTCTCGCCGCCAATATCGGGCAGATTGACGATAAAGGCCATACCAGCCACGACGCCGCCCAGCTTCTCGACCATTCCGGCAGCGGCAAG
>CAYZCF010000182.1:0-3315 GCA_964476855.1 uncultured Chlorobiaceae bacterium | reverse complement strand
TGAAGAGCAGCGCCTTGAAGCTCACCGCCCCCTCGACCGACACGTGCAGGTAGTCGAGCGGATCCTTGAAGTCGCTGGCGATGAACTTGTAGAACTCGTTGACCTCCTCCTGCTTCAGCTCGCTCTTCGGACGCTGCCAGAGGGCGGTCATGCTGTTGATCTGGCGGCTGCCGATGCAGATGGGATACTCCACGAAGTTGGAGTATTTCTTGATGATCTGCTCGACGCGGTACTCCTCGGCGAACTCCTTGAACTCCTCCTTGAGGGTGAACGAAATGCGGGTGCCGCGAACCTCGCGTTCGACCGGCTCGATGGTATAGGAACCCTGGCCGGAGGATTTCCAGCGCCACCCCTGCGAACCGCTTTCGAGGCTTCTGGTTTCGACGGTCACTTCGTCGGTCACCATGAAGACCGAATAGAAACCCACACCGAACTGGCCGATCAGGTTGGCATCGAGGCGCTGCCCCTCCTTCTGCTGCTCCTTGAGCGCCTCCATGAAGCCGAGCGTTCCAGACTTGGCCACCGTGCCGAGGTTCGAGATCAGCTCGTCCTCGCTCATGCCGATGCCGGTGTCTTCGATCACGAAGTTGCCGGACTCCTTGTCAACGGTGATGGTGATCTTCAGATCGCCAGACCTGTCGAGTCCCTCGTCGGACGAGAGCATCCGGAAGCGCGCCTTGCCGAGCGCATCAGAGGCGTTGGAGATCAGTTCACGCAAAAAGATTTCGGGGTGGGTGTACAGCGAATGGACGATCAGGTCCAGGAGCTGCTTCATTTCCGCCTTGTATTCGAACTCACGTACGGGTGATGTAGCGTTGTTGCTCATAATGCTCTTACTGGATAAAATTAACGGGGATACGCGATCTCTTTCAGAAAAAAGAGCATCGCTGACTGCGCCGCCGCGCGTTTCGCAGCCGGGCGATCGAGGGGTAAATTTAAGGGAGCAAGCGAAATATCGCAACAACTGAATAATTTCAGCACGCTACCGAAATAACAAAGCCGCTTGTGCTTTGAAAGCTCAAGCGGCTGTAAAAATCATGATTCTATAAAACACTAACGTAACCTTTCGATTGGCGCGTTAGTCCATGAAAGTCAAAACACTGAACCTCTATACATTCCAGCTTTCAGAACTCCAGTTTCTAAACACCACTCTCATAGCTACACCCGAAGCCATCTTAACACTTCTCACATAGTGCCCTATTACCAATCCAATGAACTTTATTCACCGTTTTCCTTCTGAATTGCCTCATACTTCTTTTTATTGTTACCGTTACCATTTGCACTTTCTTCATCCGGTGCGTTGCGGTATGACATCAAATCAACAACACGGCTCTGGTCACTATCGACAAGAACAAGGAATGTGCACCCGATAAGCGCTGTTGTCGTCGTAACGCCTTCGTTTGATGTAAAGCCCGATGCCAGACCAGCCATCACCCCTAAAGGACCATTGATCAATCCTGAAGCAAGCGGTGCAAACGTGGAGCCGGATGCTTTACCATCAACCCCAAGGGTATAGGAAACCGTATTCGGGATGGTAAGAAGTGTAACATTATAACCATTCAGCTTCTTGACCCCGGCTATATACTGGCGGGCATCATAAAGCAACGTTGAAAAATCGACCTCATCGGCTTTATCTTTACGGCTCTGGACGGTCAAGGAACCTATCACTTCACCTGTCGCCACGCCATTAAGATTTATATAGACATTTCGATCGTTGCTGGCGGGCTTCGGAGCAGGAAATGAACCGTTGAAAATAACCTTTGTCCCTCCACTGCTTCCTATGGCAACATCGTGGAAAGATGAATAGATCATGTTTTTCGATAACAGCGAAAGACCCTTTACCTGTGCAGGAATGCCCTGCAGGCTGAAAAGGGTAGGAGAATTAGCCGCCACTCCTGGCGTCCCGGGCAGGTAAGGAATTTGTTTCGATGCCTCGAAATTCTGGCTCACAGAACCACCTAAACTATTCTCAAAAAATCCGCCGGATGTAGCATAGGCATTCGACGTGTTGCTGTTGTCATTCGTGACGCCGCCAACAGTAACATCTCCACTGGCGACATTACCTGTCAAGAGAACAGAAAGACCCAATAATAGTAGGCGCTTCATTGATGACCCCCTGAAAGTTCTTGTAAAAAAAGATGGTTGGCTGGAAGAATCCAGCCAACCATTACATGAATCATAACAGACGTTACTCCGGCTGCACACCGTAGATGTAGCTTCCACCAACAGCAAGCGCCGTAGCGGCGTTGCTCAGATCGATCGTGATTGCGCCAGTCGAAACATCACCGGTATGGGTTCCAATCACCGCAGCGTTTCCACCATCACCACCTGCAGCAGCGACAGCCGGATAAGCGCCAACACCCATAAAACCACCAATGGAACCGGGCTGAGATGAGGCGTCACCACCCTCAGCGCCGACAGCTAACGCGCCACCTGAACCCATGAAAACAAGGTCAGGATACATTGGAGCCACATCACCCATCTGGATGGCCATCGCACGTGCAGAAATTTCAATCAGGTCACCGCCAACTGCCGGTGCGTCATAGGCAACCTGTCCGATAGCACCACCTGCTGCAGGTGCACTATCAGCAGCATTGATCGACTTATCAACATCAATGGTAGTATCAATATCAGTGACATCTACAGTGATGTCGCCAACAGTTAAATCACTACCACCCATGTGGTGCGGCGGAGCTGCAAAAGTAGTGTTGCTGAATCCAAATGCCGCAACAGCTACCAGCCCTGCAAGGATTGACTTTTTCATGATTTGCTCCTTCATTTTTTTGTGAAAGTTTTGCGTAATTAACGCTATTACACCATGAACAAAGAACAAATAAACAGGCTTACATTAAGAGTTGATTAGTGAGCCTCTGGTACAACATAAACACTTTTTTCCAATAAAACACCACGAACTTTTGTTAAAAAAAGATTAAGTACCACTCAAAATCCCCCGGCGCCAAAAAAAGTTTACAGCGTAAATGCGGCGCATTTTATTATTTAAAAACGGCTTATAAGCCTATAAAGCGCTCGTGACCATAAACAAAAAAAATTAGCTGCCATCAAAAAAAAATGCACTCCGCCTCCTGGCAGCGCCCTGTTCGTTTTAAAAATTGCAAAGCCCCTTAAAAACGTGTTGAAAACCGGGCTTTATGGCATTCCCCCGAAGCTTTGCATGCCCTATGTTTTTTTGCACAGCATCGCCTTTGATATTGCACCTTTACTTCGGCTCGTAGTTTTTCGCGCACGCCCTTGCGGTTATGTGTATTCTAAAGCATCTTACTGGACAGATTTTTTGAACTCGAGGATTCGTTCCAT
>CAYZCF010000181.1:0-3328 GCA_964476855.1 uncultured Chlorobiaceae bacterium | reverse complement strand
CATCATGCTCAAAGGTGCGGGCATCACCGAGCTCTGGCGGGAAACGCTGATTCTGCTCGTTATGCCCCTTCTTTTCATGGTCGCCAGCGTGAGAAAATTCAGCGAGAGATTGCAATGACGGATTGGGCAGATAAGATTCGCGGGTCGCTGACCGTCGTTGGCCACCTGCTTCGCAAGGAGTTCTTGCAGATTTTCCGCAACAGGGGAATGCTGCCGATCATTTTCGTCATGCCCTTCATACAGCTTGTGATCCTCTCCAACGCCGCAACCTTCGACGTACCGGAGGTGCGGTTTCATCTTCAGGATTTCGACCGCTCGGCATTGTCGGATCGGCTCGTAAAACGCTTCACTTCCACGGGATATTTCAAGATGACAGGGGAGTCGTTCCGGCAGAAAAGCGGCATCGACGCCCTCGTTGCCGGAAACAGCGAGATGGTGCTGGTGATTCCGGAGGATTTCGAGCGGGAGATGATGACGGGCGGAAACGCGCGAATCCAGCTCCTCATCGACGCCGAAGACGGTTTCACGGCGGGCGTAATTCGCGGTTACGCCAACGAAATCGTCTCCTCGTTCAACCGCGATCTTCCGGCGCTTCTGCCGCAAATGGCGAGTCTGGCAGAGGTTTCGCCCGTGATCGACATCCGGTCGAGGGGCTGGTACAATCCGGAGCTGATCTATACCGATTACATGGTGCCTGGCGTGCTGGTGGTGCTTGTGACGCTCATCGGTCTGTTCCTTTCGGGCATGAACGTTGTGCGGGAAAGGGAGATTGGCACCATCGACCAGATAAACGTCACGCCCATCAGGCGCTGGCAGTTTATCACCGGCAAGCTTGTGCCGTTCTGGATCATCGGCCTCGGTGAACTGACCGTCGGCCTCATCATCGCGAGGATCGGATTCCACGTGCCCATGCTCGGCCACTACTACGTGATCTACCTCGTAGCGGCGATCTACCTGCTCGTGGTGCTCGGCATGGGTCTGTTGATTTCGACCGTCACCGAAAGCCAGCAGCAAGCGATGTTCATCGCCTGGTTTTTCATCGTGATTTTCGTCCTCCTTAGTGGCCTGTTTACGCCGATCCAGAGCATGCCGCACTGGGCGCAGAACCTCACCCTCGCCAACCCCGTGCGCCACTTCGTTGACATCATGCGAAGGGTGATGCTGAAAGGGTCGGATTTGGGCGATATTGCAGAGCCATTCGGGATTCTGGGGGCGGAAGCCGTGGTAATGCTGGCGTTGGCCGTGAACCGGTACCGGAAAACTTCGGAGTGAGTGTGAACTGTTTCTGATAGTCAAGCGGAAGAGCAGTCTTTTCTCCAAACACAACTTTACATAATTTATATTATACAACAATTATGAAGAACGCAACAACCGTCTCCTCAGGCTTTCCGGCCACCACATAATGGACTCCTGAAGGCTTGCTTCATCTTGATGATCATTCTGGTCGCGCTCATCTGGTTGCATTCATTACAGCCTGTTTTCAAAGCTTTGTCTGTTGGTTGTCGATGAGTTCGGCGCTTGTTGCCCCTAATAGAATGTGTCCTCATGCTTACCGCCATTTCGAAAGCCATGATGGTACGTCCCGTCACACCGTTCCTGATCGAGTCGGTCAGACGCAAACCACTTTTACGGCGAATTCCGGCTCTCGTCTCGCTGGATTCAATTCTAACCCGACAGACTGAGACCAGACGAAAATGACCGTCAAATCCATTTATCGACAGCTACGCGAAAACATTCAGCCCTGTTCATGATTTCATCTGTTTTTTGCTCCCCTATAGCGTTTCGGTCTCATATATAAATTTTATGCATTATTGTGGTTGTGTAGTACTCTGATATTTATTTGTATAATATAAATTATGTAATACTAACAACTTATGCACTAAAAACCAGCAAGGCATGTATAATATTTATATACAAACCCGCTTTTAAAATCCTTGAAACAACACACGACCACAGGAAACGATTGCCTGCCGGAAGCCAACTTCAATGCTGCTTCTCATTCACCATTCTTCTTTTCAAGCCTTTTGCGGATATCAAGCAGCTCGGTGCGGCGTTCCGGACTGGTTTCGGGGTATTTGAGATTGAGACTTTCGAGCGTATCGAGCACAATTCGGGAGACAATCAGCCGCGCATTCTTTTTGTCGTCAGCAGGAACGGCATACCATGGGGCATCCGTGGTGCTGGTTTTCTGGAGGCACAGCTCATAGGCGTCCATATATTTGTCCCAGAATTTGCGCTCTTCGAGGTCGGTGGTACTGAACTTCCAGTTCTTGTTTGGGTCGTCGATGCGTTCGAGAAAGCGCTTGCGTTGCTCTTCTTTGGACAAGTGCAGGTAGAACTTGACGATACGGGTGCCGTTACAGTGCAGGTGCCGTTCGTGATCGACTATCGACCGGTAGCGATGCTCCCAAACCTTGCCGTTATGGGTGAGATCATGCGGAATGTTCTGCATTTCGAGAATCTCGGGATGCACCCGCACGATGAGCACCTCTTCGTAGTATGAGCGGTTGAAGATGCCAATACGCCCTCGTTCGGGCAGTCCGCAATTGGTGCGCCAGAGGAAGTCGTGTTCGAGTTCTGTCGCCGACGGATGCTTGAAACTGTACACCTGGCAACCTTGCGGATTGACTCCCGACATCACATGCTTGATGGCGCTGTCCTTTCCGGCGGCGTCCATAGCCTGAAAAATCAGCAGCACGGCATAGCGATTGTCTGCATACAGGATGTTCTGCAATCTGCTCAACTCTTCGACATGGCCAGCCAGCAACTCATGGTACTCCTCTTTGGAGCTGTACACCGGTTCAATCCGGGTTGCGCGTTTGGCAAGATTTGGCTTCTTTCCTGGCTGAATCCTGAAAGGATCGGAATCGAATTTCATGGCGTTGTTCCTTTAAAGTCTTCCCTCGAAAAGACATGCAGATTAAAAGCTATTTGATCCTCCCCTCCTCCCTCGACCGCTGAACCAGCACGGCGAGCGCGCAGGAGAGCACTCTTGTCCGCAGGTTGTCCGCGCGGCTGGTGAGGATGACCGGCACCTTCGCGCCCATGACGACGCCCGCCGCGTCAGCGTGGCTGATGAATGTGAGTTGCTTGGCGAGGATGTTGCCCGCCTCGATATCCGGCGCGAGCAGAATGTCTGCGTCACCCGCAACCGGCGAAACGATGCGCTTCTCCTTTGCGGCCTCCTGACTGATGGCGTTGTCGAAGGCGAGCGGGCCGTCGATGATGCATCCCGTGATCTGGCCGCGTTCGGCCATTTTGCAGAGCGCCGCCGCGTCGAGCGTGGCCTGCATGGCGGGATTGACCACCTCTACGGCGGCCAGCACGG
>CAYZCF010000180.1:0-3500 GCA_964476855.1 uncultured Chlorobiaceae bacterium | reverse complement strand
ATCGATGTGTTCGCTCCCTACAAGGTGGTCAAGGGGTTCACGCTCGTGAAGCACCGCGGCAAGATGAACTATATCGAGACGATGTTTCAGCTCGATTTCGTCAGCCTCTGGGCCGATGCCCTGACGATCGATACCGCGGGCGTCGATCTGGTGATCACCGATTTCGAGCCGGTCACTTCGATGGCAGCCAAGCTCAAGGGGATCGTCAGCATGGGATTTGGCCATCAGTACGCCTTTCCGTTCCATATCCCCGTCGCGCGGGGCAGCCTGTTCGAAAAGTACACGCTGCTGAACTTCGCTCCGGCGCGGTACAATGCGGGCCTGCACTGGGACCACTTCAACCAGCCGATCTTTCCGCCGGTCATTCCTCAAACGCTCTACAACGCCGTCCGCCCGAAGGAGGATCCGCAGAAGATACTGGTCTATCTGCCCTTCGAGGAGATCGAGGATATCGAAGCGTTTCTGAAGCCGTTCGATGCGTACCGTTTTTTCATCTACGGCAAGGTGGCGGAGGATCGGGAGGATGGCCATCTCTCCTTCCGGGGCTACTCGCGCGAAGGATTTCTGCGTGACCTCATGGAATGTTCCGGCGTGGTGTGCAACGCGGGCTTCGAGCTGCCGGGCGAGGCGCTGCATCTCGGCAAGAAGATGCTGCTCCGTCCGCTCGACGGCCAGATCGAGCAGGAGTCCAACGCGCTGGCGCTGGTGCAGCTCGGCTACGGTTTGTCGATGCACACGCTCGACGGCGATGTGCTCAGGGAGTGGCTCGCCTTGCCGCCGGGCAAGCCGCTCAACTACTCCAGAACGGTCGATTACATCGCCGAGTGGATAGCGTCAGGCCGGTGGAACGACCTGCGGCTCTTCACCGATGCTGCCTGGAAGGATCATTGTCTCGAGGAGTCGAAGGCATGAAGTTCAGGGAACTGCTGACCCGAAGCCGCACCATCCGGCGTTTCGACGAGCGTGTCGCGGTGAGCGAGGCAACGCTCCGTGAGCTGGTCGAGCTGGTGTGCTACACGCCGTCGGCGGCCAACCGGCAGCCGTTGCGATTCCTGCCGGTGACGGGCGCGGAGCTGTTCGATAAGGTTTTACCGTGCCTGAAATGGGCGGGTTATCTCGAAGATTGGCCGGGCCCCGAGCCGGGCGAGCGCCCGAGTGCCGCGCTCGTCATGCTGTGCCGCAACGAAGATTCGCCCGGCGCGGCCTGCGACAGCGGCATCGCGGCGCAGACGATCATGCTCGGCGCGGCGGAAAAGGAGCTGGGCGGTTGCATTATCGCCGCCTTCGATTGCGAGCGCCTCATGGCGTCGCTCGGCATTCCCGACACATGGACGGTGCTTCTGGTGATTGCGCTTGGCAAACCCGCCGAAACGGTCGTGATCGACCAGATCGAGCCGGGCGGCAGCATCCGCTACTGGCGCGATGAGCACGGCATCCACCACGTGCCGAAACGGCGGGTCGATGAATTGCTCGTAGCGGCGGAATATCTGCGGGCGCATGAGTAACGTATTTCAAGGCAGTACCGTATGATACGGGTCGAGGATGTGCTTCGCGCCTACCGGCACGGCTTTTTCCCGATGGCCGACTCTCGCGAGGGAACGGTGAGCTGGTGTCAGCCCTACCAGCGGGCCGTGGTGCCGCTCGACGATTTCCGCCCGTCGAGAAGCCTCCGCCGTGTCATTGGCGAAGAGCGTTTCACCATTAGTACCGACTCGGCCTTCGAGCGGGTGATCCGCGCCTGCTCGCAGCCGCGCTCGTCCGAACAGGAGACCTGGCTCTCCGAGGAGATCATTGAGGTGTTCCTCAAGCTGCACCGTCTCGGAGTGGCGCACAGCGTCGAGAGCTGGCAGGATGGCGAGCTTGCCGGAGGACTCTACGGTATCTCGATGGGCGGGGCTTTTTTCGGTGAGTCGATGTTCTTTTTCCGTCCTAACGCCTCCAAAGTCGCCTTCGCCTGGCTGGTTGCCCATCTCCGGCGGAAAGGCTATCTCCTGCTCGACGCGCAGATCATGAATTCCCACCTTGAGCGTCTCGGCGCCATCGAAATTCCCCATGATGAGTACATGGCGCAACTCGAACATGCGCTCACAAAAAAGATTTCCTTTATCTGAGAAGAAAAGAGGAAAAGAGCTACCTTTTTCTTCTAAAGTAAGCAGAGGGTCACTCATGCCTGTTTTTTCCTCCTTGACGACTTCCAGCAATCATCAATAACAATCGCAGACCGCAATGAAACAGAGATTTTTTCCAACTCTCGTTATCGTGCTCGCCCTGGGTGGTTTTTTCGGTGGCACATCGTTTGCGGCTGATTCATCAGCCCCGGTTCCCCGTAAGGCAGCACCCGCACCTGTATCTGAAAAGATGGTTGTCAAGGATGTTCCAAAAACAGGCGCCTGGTCGAAGTTCGAGTTGCTTTCTCCTGCGGATCGCACTGTATTCAAAGAGACCATGGCAGGCCTCGCTGGCGTGGGTTATGAGCCTCTTGCCGTCAGAAAGCAGGTGGTTGCAGGCATGAACTATGAATTTTTTTGCAATGCCAGGGTGGTATATCCCGGCGCAGACTGGTATCCGGCCATGGTGCTGATCTACAAACCGTTGAAAGGCAATGCGGTCATCAAGAAAATCAACAAGATAGAGTGATGCTGAAACGGTGATCTGAAAAATTTAGTCTTTCCTGAAGCAAAGCGCAGGCAGCTGTCTTGCCGTGAGCTTCGAGCTGTTCTCTTTTTTGAAAAACGGGTTTGTCCGTTTTGCTTTTTGATTGGTTATGTGATTATTAAATAATGGTTTGACTATCTTTTGAAAATGTTGTCGTAAAAGTGCTAACTTCACAGTTCGTTTTATCGGGATCATTTTTCGGGTCGTATCAAAGGAGTGTGCCGTATGTCGTCGAGAGATTTATCTGAAAAACAGTCTCAACCGAGGATTATCATCTATTCCGGCAAGGGAGGAACGGGGAAAACCACCATTTCGTCCTCCACGGCGGTAGCTCTTGCCCGGCAGGGCAAGCGGGTGCTGATCATGTCCTCCGACCCGGCCCATTCGCTCTCTGACGTTTTCGGCGTGCAGATAGGGCGCAATGAACCGCTGAAAATCGAGAAGAATCTGTACGGTCTTGAAGTCGATACGATTTACGAGTTGAAGAAGAACATGTCGGGCTTCCAGAAGTTCGTTTCTTCGTCGTACAAGAACCAGGGCATCGACAGCGGCATGGCTTCGGAGCTGACCACACAGCCCGGCCTCGACGAAATCTTCGCCCTCTCCCGTCTGCTCGACGAGTCGCAGTCTGGCAAGTGGGACGCCATCGTGCTCGACACCTCGCCGACCGGCAACACGCTCCGCCTGCTCGCCTACCCGGAGATCATCATCGGCGGCAACATGGGCAAGCAGTTCTTCAAGCTCTACAAGAGCATGTCGTCATTGGCTCGCCCGCTTTCCGGCAACAACATTCCCGATGACGACTTCTTCAACGAGGTCAACGTGCTGCTCAAGCAGATGGAGGA
>CAYZCF010000179.1:0-3557 GCA_964476855.1 uncultured Chlorobiaceae bacterium | reverse complement strand
CCTTGAGATGGCACTTGTAAAAAAACGGCGAGTCTTCTTCTGGTTTCATGATGCTATCGTTTTGTGGGCAACATTGAAAAATTCAGAGTATCGGAAAGTATCGCGCTGTACGCCATGTTCATCGCGACCGAACCGAACGCGATGCGTCCCGGCGAGAGCGTTCGGAACGTCACGATGCAACTGAAAATTGGCCACGGGTTCCATTTCTCAGGAAAAATTCGGTCACAGGGAATTTTTTCGTTCGGAGAGACTTATTTTCATCTATGGTGACCGTCAATATCCTTCAAGGTCGATCCATTGCATCACTTAACCAACAATACACCGCCATGAGCGCTCACGTTTATAAGAAACTCGAAATCGTCGGCTCCTCGGCCACCAGCATCGAAGAGGCTGTGAACAACGCCGTCGCCAAAGCCGCCGAAACCATCAGGAACATCCGCTGGGTCGAACTGGCGGAAACCCGCTGCCACGTCGAAGAGCAGAAGATCGCCTACTGGCAGGTCACCTGCAAAATCGGCTTCACCCTCGACGAGAAGTGAACCGAAAATAGCGTTCCGCGACTACAAAAAGCTGCCCGGGCATGTTGCCAGGGCAGCTTTTTTTGGCTTGAGCTGGCTTGGTGGACGAAGTGAACGGAATACCCGGCACTCACCACCCATCGCTTTTCAATTCATAATTCTCTTCTCACAGCATGTGCGTCAGGTTCAGCGCCCAGTTGGTCTGGCTGTGCGAAATCACGGTGTTGTCGCCGTTGGTCGCCTCGACCCTGGGAGCCCAGCTGAACGCGGCGGCAACGCTGGTCGCGTCGTTCACGCGATAACCGAAACCGCAGGTGTAGTGGTTGGTGGTAATAGCCGGAAAGAGCGGATTGAGGTACTTGTCGGGAACCGGGTTGGTCGAGAAGCTCGCGCCCGCCCGCAAAGCGAGCTTGTCAGTGGCCTTGTACTGCACGCCAACAGACCAGATCGTCTGATCCTTCCACTTCTGATCCATCGTCACATCGAGATTCTGCCCGGAAAATGCACTTGACGCGTCGGCGATGAAGGTCATCTGGAATTTGTCCATGACCGTTGACCAGTCGATGAACTTCACATCACCGGCGATCATGAACTTGTCGGAGGGATTGAGCGCGATTCCGGCAGCAAAAGTTGCCGGCCACTCGAAGTTGCGCACCTTGATTTTACCGGAAACAGGCTGGGTTCCCATATTACTTGAAAATGACAAGGTCGCATTGCTGGTTTCAAGATCGGAAAGCTTTGTCTGGGTGTGATAGCTCGCGCCGATGGTCACGGCTTTGCTGACCTTATGAGTGAGACCAAACTTCAGGCCGGTGCCGAATCCAACCGCTTTTCCCATAAAGGGAGAGTCGTTCGAGAAATCGAAGCGGGCGTAATTGACATCGGAAAAACCACCAAGCGCATTGAGCATTGATCCGCTGACCGAACCGCCGTTACCTGCCATCATGCCTGCGAAGTGCTGCCCGTCCATGTCCATCTGCAAGTCCATGCTGGCGATGACGACGTCGAACGATGCGCCGAGCGTCGTCTTTTCGGTCAGGTGCCAGGCCACCGGGAGCATGATGCGCCCGACGCCGACCTCGCTCCGGATATCCTCGCCGCTCATCAAAACGCCAGGAACGCCTTTCATGGAATTCCCTCTGGCAAACATCGGCGAGTCGCTGCCGTAGTCGGTGCCCATGCCGCCCTGGGCGAGCATCGCAATGCCATAGCTGAACTGGCCATCGCGGCGCATGTAGGACATCGAGGGCATGAAGAACGCAGTCGCGTCCGACTTGTCGGTAACGCCATTGTTGTCCAGCGAAATGTCGGGATGCAGACCCCGGATGCCGAAGCCGATCTCCGATGTGCCCTCTTTCATGAAGCCGAGAGTTGCGGGGTTGTTCATGGAGGCTGAATTGCCGGTATCGTAAGCCGAGCCGGTGCCGCCCATGGCCATCGATTTGGCGCCGTACCCTTCGAGGTTCATGCCGTTGGTGGCGAAAGCGGGGGTGGCTCCGATGAGCACGAGAAGGGCCACAGCCGAACATGCGGTTTTACGAATCATGATGTCAGTGTATTGAGGTTAGATGCTTGCGGCCAGCCCAACCCTTGTGACATCGACAGCCCGAGGGAGGCTGGCAACCATCGAATGATCACGAAGGAGATGAGGAATGGCCGGGTTGATAATATCCGGATCAGCAAAGCAGGCTGCATGGCCCGCGATAAAACTTCTTTTCCGTAACCGCCGACTGTCAGACTCGAAAGGCAAATGGGGCAACATGAATAAGCAACAGCAATCAGACGGGAATGCAATATATTACTATATAACCGAAAGAATATATGGTAATATTATTGATTCCGCAACACCTGCCGGGCAATCAAAGCGCGATACCATGAAAAAAGCGGACATCGCTGCCCGCTTTTCTTCGTGTATGACTGAATATCCGCTGAACTCAAGACTCGGAGGAGTAAAGTTCGGGCGCGAGTTCCCAGTGCTCGGGAGACATCCAGAGCGTCGAAAGCAACAGCTCGCGGATATGCGTAAACTCTTTCGGCAGCCGGTCATAGAGCCGTTCCAGCAGCTCCTCGTGCGAGAACAGCTCCTGCTTCCACGCCTCGCGATCAATCGACATGAGCTTCGAGAATTGCTCTCTGGTGAACTCCTCCAGGCCATTCCAGTCGATCGACTCGTATTTCGGCATCCAGCCAAGCGGGCTTTCCACCGCGCCGGAGCGTCCGTGAACGCGCCCCATCATCCACTTGAGCACCCGCATGTTGTCGCCGAAACCGGGCCAGATGAACTTGCCGTGCTCATCTTTGCGGAACCAGTTGACGATGAAAATCCTCGGCGGATCGGAGAGCGTACGCCCGACGTGCAGCCAGTGGTTGAAGTAGTCGCCCATGTGGTAGCCGCAGAAGGGCAGCATGGCGAAGGGGTCGCGGCGCACGTCGCCGACCTTGCCTGCCGCCGCCGCAGTCTTTTCGGAGCCCATCGTCGCAGCCATGTAAACGCCGTAGTACCAGTTCGACGACTGGTAGACCAGCGGAATGGTGTCACCCCGGCGTCCGCCGAAAATGAAGGCCGAAATCGGCACGCCTTCGGGATTTTCCCAGGCGGGATCGATCACCGGGCACTGGCTGGCCGGAGCGGTGAAGCGGGCATTGGGATGCGCCGCCGGTCTGCCGCAATCGGGAATCCAGGGCTTGCCCTGCCAGTCAAAGAGGAAGTCCGGCGGCGTGTCGGTCATCCCCTCCCACCAGACATCGCCGTCGGTCGTGAGCGCCACGTTGGTGAAAATGCAGTTGGCGTGGAGCGAAGCCATCGCGTTCGGGTTACTTTTCACCGAGGTACCGGGCGCGACGCCGAAAAAGCCATGCTCCGGGTTGATGGCGTGCAAACGCCCGTCCTTGCCCTGCTTGATCCAGGCGATGTCGTCGCCGACGGTGGTGATCTTCCATCCCTCCATCTCGCCCGGCGGAATCATCATGGCGAAGTTGGTCTTGCCGCAGGCGCTCGGGAAGGCCGCCGCGACGTAATCCTTCTCCCCCTCCGGCGAC
>CAYZCF010000178.1:1605-3714 GCA_964476855.1 uncultured Chlorobiaceae bacterium | reverse complement strand
TGATCCAGCGAAATACGCCGCTTCTGGCCGGTACTGACGTAGCGTATCCAGATGCTTTTCTTCTGCTGATCGACCCCTTCAACCACGGCGTTGCCATCCCTGACGGCGAAGGTGGTGCCGACGGCTGGCCATCCGTTCTGCCTGCAACTGCCATGACCGTGCCCGTTTTTACCGTTGGTCTTCGAAAATCCGAGGCAGCACTTCGGGCGGTTGCAGAGACCGATGGTATTGAACGAGAAGTTGTCACCGTTCATGCTGTCGGGCATCTGGGGCTTTTCGGCGAAGGGATTGGAGTGAATTTTCTGCATCCAGGTGGAGCAGCAGAGCGCGCAACCGCACGATCCCTGCGTGTTGGTGCGCCGCGCCTCTTCGCGCGTGGTGATCTGCACCATTTGGATCCGCGCCTTGAACTCCCCCGCCAGGTCGCGCACGAGGCCCCGGAAATCGACGCGGTGCGTGGCCGTGTAGTAGACCGAGAGCTTCTGCTGGTCGAGACGGAGATCGATATCGACCAGCTTCATTTCGAGCCGGTGACGCTCGATCCTGTTCAGACATGCCGCCCTGATTTCCGGCTCTCGCTTGCGAATCTCGGCGAACTCCTGCACCTCCTCCTCGGTGGCCCGCCGCATGATGGCCGGAAGCTTGTCGATCTCGCTCGTCTGCCCTTTGAGCTGAAGCTTCCGGAGGGCGATGCGGCCCGTGGAGTAGATGACACCCATGTCGAAGCCGCCATCAGCCTCGACGATGACCGGATCGCCGATGGCAAGCTCCTCGCCGCTGCGATTCGCATAAAACTCCCTGCGGCACCCCTTCATCTCTATTTCAACAACCGGCACAGGGCTTTCCGGAAGATCGTCGGCGTAGAGGCCGGAAGCCTGCTCCTCCAGCATTTTCGACAGTTTCAGCCTGACTCTGGCATTGTCGCCGAGCAGGCAACTGCATAGAACCGTACTCATATATGGTATCCTTTATCTATTCACGCCCCGCCTTTCCGTGGAGGCGCGGCATCGTTTCACTCTCTGGTTTGCCCGTCACTCCCCTGCACGGCGGCCCTTTCCGGAGAGGCTCCGGAACGCCTCGACGCGGCGGTTGATCGACTCCGATCCGCGGATGACCACATCGAAGCCATCGAGACGCCGTTCGATAATCGCTTGCTTCACCTTGTCGAGATGGGATTCGGTCGCCGTCTGCATGAACGCGGTCAAAGCGTCGAGCCCGTTCCAGTCAGATTTTTTCAGCAGTTGCGGCGACCCGAAGGACAGGAAAAGTTCTGGTTTCTGCTCCTCAAGATATTCAATGCGGCTGACAACTGAAACAAGGTAAATCGATTCCCTCTTTTTCAGAACACGCTGGGCAATCCCCGCCGTTCCCCGGAAAAACACGAGCGGGCGTTTGTCCACGTGCTCAATACGACCCTGCGGAAAAATCCAGAGCGCGTTCTGGCGGGCGGATGACGTAGTCAAACACTCGGCAGCGTAGTCGAGCGTGCCGATGGCGCTGCGGGCGTTGGAGCGGTCGATGGAGAATGCGCCGAGGCGGGTGAAAAACTGGTGCTTGACGAGCTGCGCGTACTCGATGATGATGTAGAGATTCTGGCGAAAATAGAGCTCCGTGCAGAGCTGCGACCAGAAACCGTCCCACCAGTAGGCGTGGTTGCCGTAGAAGATGACCGGAATGCTGGTCTCCATCCCCGGCAGCTCCGGCGGCATCTGCACTCTGAGCGAGTGGAAATGGCGCCTGAACTGCCGGCGGGAGTACCATCCAAACCAGCGTGTGTATGCCCAGCTCCGGCGAACCTTCAGCATGGGCGGCGGTTACGCGAAGGCTTTTCTCATGCGATTGACCGCCTCGGCCAACTCCTCGATGGAGGCGGCGTAGGAGAGACGCAGGTTCTCCGGCGCGCCGAAAGCGTCGCCCGGCACGGTGGCCACGTAGTGATCCTTGAGCAGGTACTCGGCGATGTCTGCCGAATCCTTCATCACCTTGCCGCCAAAGGTTTTACCGAGCAATCCCTTGATCGACGGGAAGATGTAGAACGCCCCCTCCGGTAGTGTGCATTCGATGCCGGGAATGGTGTTCAGCTCACGGAACATGAAGTCGCGGCGCTTC
>CAYZCF010000178.1:0-1595 GCA_964476855.1 uncultured Chlorobiaceae bacterium | reverse complement strand
CCAGGCGACGCTCTTCGACGATGGACTGATCGCCATCGAGCGCAGCCACGGCGGCCTTCTGCGCAATGGAGTTGGCGTTCGAGGTGGTCTGCGACTGGATCTTGTCGCAGGCATCGATGATCCACTTCGGCGCGGCCAGGTAGCCGATGCGCCAGCCGGTCATGGAGTAGCTCTTCGAGGTGCCGTTCGAAACGATCACCCAGGGCCTCATCTCCGGAATACGCGCGGGCGAGAAGGGACGCACACCGCCGTAGCAGATCATGTCGTACATCTCGTCGGAGATGACGAAAATCTCCTTGCCTTCGAGCACCTTCATGAGCGCGCGCACCTCGGCTTCGTTGTAAACCGCGCCGGAGGGATTCGAGGGCGAGTTGAGCACGAGCACCCTGGTCTTCGGCGTGATGGCCGCCGCAAGCTGCTCCGGCGTCATCTTGTAGCCGGTTTCGAGGGTGGTCTCGACGATCACCGGCGTCGCTCCGGCCAGGCGAGCCATCTCCGGGAAGCTCACCCAGTAGGGCGCAGGCACAATCACCTCGTCGCCCTCGTCGCACAGCGCGAGAAAGGTGTTGGCGAGCGTCTGCTTGCCGCCGTTGCTGACGATGATTTCGTTCTCGGCGTAGTCGAGGCCGTTATCGCGTTTGAGCTTGCGGATGATCGCTTTTTTCAGCTCCGGAATTCCGCCGTTTGCCGTATATCGGGTGAAGCCCTTTTTGATTGCCTCGATTCCGGCTTCGCACACATTCTCCGGCGTCGGAAAGTCCGGCTCGCCCGCCGACAGGCTCACGATATCCTTGCCTTCCGCCTGCATCTTCTTGGCCAGTCCCGTAATCTTCATCGTCTGCGACTCCTGCATGCTCAGCACCCGGCGGCTCAGGAATCGTTCAAAGCTCTCTGCACTCATCTTTGTAGAATTGGTTGTGTTTTTTGAATAGTATCAGTGCGCCCGCCGCTCCGCCCTTTTTCGCGAAAGCTGGTCGAGCACGTAGGGATGGACGAACTTGCTGACATCGCCGCCGAGCATTGAGACTTCGCGGATGATCGTCGAGGCGACGTAGGTGTACTTGACGTTCGGCATGAGAAACACCGTGGTCACCTCCGGGTAGAGGTGGCGGTTCAGGAGCGACATCTGGAACTCATACTCGAAATCCTTCACCTGCCGCACGCCGCGAACGATGGCGTTGGCCCCCGCCTGACGGGCGTAGTCGGCCAGCAGACCATCATGCAGCACATCGACCTGCACGTTCGGAAGGTCGCGAACCACCTCCCGCACCATGTCGAGCCGTTCATCGACCGAAAAGAGCGTCTGCTTCTGGCTGTTCTCGGCCAGCACCACATCGACATGTTCGAAGATGTTCAGCGCGCGTTCGAGCACATCGAGATGACCGTTGGTGAAGGGATCGAAGGTTCCCGGATAGATGGCTTTCCTACTCATGTGCTCCAGGTTCTGGTGTAAAAAATGAGACTCGCGTCGTGCCGTAATCCTTGTGGAAGAGATAGCCGCGCGACTTCGAAAAATCGTGGCTCGCATGGTGCTCCATGAGCAGCAGCCCCTCGGGAGCGAGCAAACCGGTATCGAGAATCGAGCGGATCAGGTG
>CAYZCF010000177.1:0-3735 GCA_964476855.1 uncultured Chlorobiaceae bacterium | reverse complement strand
TGGGCATATAAAGAATTCCCGGGGGAGGCCTGGGCAGGCTGGCATTTGCTCGTGGCTGTCTCGCGGGCCACGCCGCCGGCCTACCTGGCATACCTGCGCCAGGAGGGCATCCCGTACCTGGTCGTCCGCTGGGATGATAGCCCTGCCGCGAAGGAGAGATGACCGGTTACACGGTTCCGGGCGCCGACCGTGCCGGGATCACGATCTGGGCGCGGCGGTAGGTGCCGCGGAACCTGAGACCTTCCTTCTGCATGGTGAGCGCGGTGCGGAGGGCACGCCGGAGGTGATTCTCAGGCCTATGCTCGAAAACCTCGACCTGACCGAAGAGGTCGCCCGCACCATCGAGGAACGAAGCGATATCGAAAAGCTCCGCCACTGGACGCTCGCCGAGCACCGACGGCTCAGCGGCGTCGTGCGGGAGCGCAAGGCGCTCGGCATGGTGCGCGAGTGCCACGGCGACCTGCACACCGGCAACATGGTGATCCGCGACGGCGAGATCGTGATTTTCGACTGCATCGAGTTCAGCCACGCCTTGAGCATCATCGACGTGATGAGCGACGTCGCCTTCCTCTTCATGGATCTGGAGCACTCCGGCCACCCGGAGCTGGCGTGGCATTTCCTGAACGGCTGGCTCTCGAAAAGCGGCGACTTTGGCGGCTTGCAGGTGCTGCAGCTTTACTGCGTTTACCGCGCGATGGTGCGGGCGAAAGTGACCTCGATCCGCCTCGCGCAGGAGACCGACGAGGAGGAGAAATCGAAAACTCTCGTCGAGCACCACTCCTATATTCAGCTCGCGCTCGGCTACACGCGGAAGCGAACGCCGATGCTTCTCCTGACGCACGGCGTCTCGGGCAGCGGCAAATCGGCGCTCTCCTCGAAGCTCGCCGACCTTGGCGGATTCATCCACATCCGCTCCGACGTGGAGCGCAAGCGCCTCTTCGGCATCGACAGCCTCGACCGCAGCGACGAAAAAGGGCTTGAGATTTACACCTCCGAAGCGACGCAGAAAACCTACGATACGATGCTCGACGTCGCCTCGACTGCCCTGTCGGCAGGCTTTTCGGTGATCGTGGATGCAACGTTCCCCGATGCACGCAAGCGAGCGCCATTCATACGTCTGGCAAACTCGCTGGAGTGCCGCTGCCGCATTCTCTGCTTCCACGCATCGCGCGAGACGCTCCGCGAGCGGGTGCGAACGCGCCACGAAGCAGGAAGCGACGCCTCCGAAGCCGACCTCCGGGTGCTCGAAGCGCAACTCCACGCCATCGCGCCACCCGACGGAGACGAAAAAACCCTCTGCATCCAGATCGACACAGAGGGCGAAGTAAACATCGATGCGCTGCTCACGGCGCTGGAAATTTAGCGGCTTTTGTCCACACCGTCCACGCTGTCCTCATCATCCACCTTTGACAAGGGCAACCGCGAGGGTTGCCCCTATAGCATTCACAACAACGTCCACACCGAACTACACCTCGATGCCGAAAAAGTAGCGAATACCAAGGCCGGCAAGGAAGCTGATGCCGGAGACCACCACGATCAGCCCGGCCATTTCGAGAAAGCGGTTCTTGAAGGGCACGCTCTGCGCGACGGAAACATAGAAGTTGAACAGGGCGATCACCACGAGCGCGCCGCCAAAGGCAAGCGCGAGGCTCAGATAGATGTTGGCCAGAAAAAGATACGGCACGATCAGCACCGCCACGGCGATGATGTAGGCCACGCCGGTGTAGATCGACGCTTTCAGCGGATTTTTCGTGCCCGGCTCGGCCTTGGTGGAGAGATACTCCGAGGAGGCCATCGAGAGCGCGGCGGCAAAACCGGTGATCATTGCTGTCAGCGCCACCAGCCGCGTATTCTGCAAGGCGAAGGTCAAGCCCGCCAGCGCGCCCGTCAGCTCCACCAGGGCGTCGTTCAGGCCGAGCACGATCGAGCCGGTGTATTGCAGCCGCTCCTCGTCGAGCACGGCAATCAGCGCCTGCTCGTGCTCCTCCTCGTCATCGATGAGACCGCGGATTTCGCTGCCCATGCTCGCGACGCGCTCGTACTCCTTCTGCGCGTTCTGCTCTCCCCCCTCCATGATCTTGACGGCGAAGGTAAAGCCGAAGAGCATGGCGATCATCGAAAAGAGCCATATCCTGAAGCGATCCGGCTCCACATCCTTTCCGGTAAACTTTTTCCAGACATTGTAGTGGCGAAGCTCGTCCTCGGAAATCTGGGCGAAAATGCGCCGGTTTTTCACCCCCTCGACCCGCCTGGCGAGATTCTTGTAGATATGGTGCTCGGTGATCTCGTTTTTCTGGAATCCGGTGATAAAACGCAGATCGGTGTCAGACAACTGGTTCACGAATGGAACAAATTAATGGTTTACAGTACAGCCGGTCTGCCGGAGCGAAAAAACTCGACGACAGACCGGCTGATCATAAAAAAAGAAAAGGGATACTCCGCAATAGTACAGTAATGGAAGAGGTTGGGCTAAAGCCCTGAATTATTTTGCGAAACCCATAAACCCCGGACTGAAGTCCGGGGCAATTTTCAAGAGTTTACTTGCCGGAACAAGAATTGCCCCGGCTTTCAAGCCGGGGCTCAGATCTGAAAATTATTTCATGGGCTTTAGCCCAATATCTCTTTCTTTTACGCCCTTGTCGCCGCTTCGACCAGCTCGTTCATGCGGGAGACGTAATCCGCGACCGACTCGAGATCGCCTTCGAGCAGAAGCGCGCTCTCGAAAAGCTGCATCACTGCGGCGCGAACGACCGGATCGGTCGAAAGCCCGACGGCGTGCTTGCCCGCGAGATTGCGAATGATCGGGTGCGCGGTGTTGACTTCGAGAATCTTCTTCGAAGCGGGCATGTCGGCATCCTTGCTCATCATCTTCATCATTTTCTCGAACTGGCTGTCCATCGCATCCTTGCCGCTCACCAGCGTCACCGGCGAGCTGACGAGCCGTTTGGACTCCACCACGTCGGCGATGCGGTCGCCCAGCACCTCCTTGAAAAGCGAAATCACGCCAACCGTACCCTCAGCGCCGAGCCGCTCGCCTTCGGGTTCGACGGTGCTCAAGTCGATCTCGGCCTTCTCGATCGACTTGAGTGGCTTTTTGTCGTACTCGAAAATCGAGGGAATCACGAACACATCGACCGGATCGGAAAGCAGCAGCACCTCGATGTCGCGCTTCTTGAAATATTCGAGGTTTGGATGCGCGAGCATCTGTGCGCGGCTGCTGCCGGAGTGGTAGTAGATTTCGGTCTGCCCCTCGGCCATGCGCTCAGAATACTGCTTGAGTGTAACGTATTCGCCCTCGGCGGTTTTGGTGGTCTCGAAGCGCAAGAGATCGATCAGCTTGTCACGATTGGTGAAATCGGTGTTGAGGCCGATTTTCAGGATCGTGCCGAACGCCTTGTAGAAGGTGCGGAACTTCTCCGGCTCCTCTTTGGCGATGGTGTCGAACCAGCCGAGCAGCTTGCTGGTGAGAATCTGCTTGATCTTGGCCATCACCGGGCTTGCCTGCACCAGCTCGCGAGAAACGTTCAGCGACAGATCCTCGGTATCGACGACGCCGCTGACGAAACGGAGATATTCCGGCAGGAGGTCGCGGCACTCGTTCTGGATGAGCACCTTCTTGACGTAGAGCTGCGGCCCGCGTTTATCGAGCGCTCCCTGGTTGTAGAGCAGCTCCATCGGCGAGTCGGAGGGGATGAAGAGCAGCGCCTTCAAGCACACCGCCCCCACGACCGACCC
>CAYZCF010000176.1:0-3909 GCA_964476855.1 uncultured Chlorobiaceae bacterium | reverse complement strand
GGCTCCTCGCTGACGACCATGGTGCCGTGGCCGCGGAGAATCAGCTTGATTTCACGATCGACATCTTCGTCGGTGACGGTATATTCGGCCTGGGTGAAGGTGAATTCGCTGAAATCCTTCAGTTCGAATTCGGGATGGATTTCGTAGGAGATGCGGATGGTCAGATTGCCGTTCTCGAAGGTGTAGCTCTCGATCTGGGCGCGGCTGGCCGGGTTGATCTTCTCCTCGTCGGCGATGGCGGCGAAGTGCTTCGAAGCCATCTTTTCGGCGACGCTGGCCTCGATGGACGGCCCGATCATGCGTTTGAGCATGCCTGCGGGCACGTGCCCCTGCCTGAATCCTTTGATTCTGACGGAGCGGCGGGCTTCTTCGAGTTCAAGGTCGTATTCGGGCTGGTATTCATCGGCAGTCAGAATGATTTCAAGTTCCTGCGCGATTTCGCTGACATTCGTGATATTCTTTTGCAAAGCTCTACGTGACCGGTTTGTTGTTGAAAAATTAAAGCTCGAATAATACGATTTTTTCGGTCTTTTTGAAAAGACGCTCGTTAAGGCGTTTTTCCGCAAACCGTTGTCCGTATCGGGCCGGTGGCGGCTTCAGGCTGCCATCCAGAAACCCTTACCGTCCGGGTTTGTAAACCAGCGTCGAGAGCCGGTCGGGGAGGCCAAGCGAATCGACCGTCATCGCGATCTCGGCAATCGTCACCTCTTCGATCATCCCTGCTTTTTCGGCAGGCGACACATATCGCCCGAAATAAAAAACATCCTGCGCGATGTTGGACATGCGCCGGGTCATCTTTTCCATGCCGAGGATCATCGAGCCGAGCATCTTCGATTTGGCCGCCGCGAGTTCGGCGGGATCGGGTTCCTTCAATGTATTGCCGCTTAACAGCTTGCCGATGGTGTCGAGGGTTTTGGCGGTTTTGCCCTTGTCGGTTCCCGCGTAGATGTTGAAGGCCGTCAGCTCGTCATAAAACGAGACCGAGGAGTAGGCCTGGTAGACCAGTCCGCGCTTTTCGCGAAGTTCAAGGTTCAGAATGGAGCTCATGCCGCTCGACAGCATCGCGTTCAGCGCCATGAGTCCCCAGAAGCGCCGGTCGTCTCGCGGGAAGATCGCGCCGAGCAGAATCTGCGACTGGAACACGCTCTTTTTCAGCGTCACGTTGAATGGCTTGTAGGTCGAAAGATCGAAGAGCCGCCGCGTCGAATCTTCCTGCGGCTCGTTCTTCAGGTGTCCCAAAAACGAGTCGGCCAGCGATGTGACTTCGGCGTGATCGATGTTGCCGACTGCTGTGACGAGCATCTTCGACGGCGTGTAGTAACGGCGCATGAAGTTCCTGATCTCTTCGACGGTGAGTCGCTCCACGCTTTCCTCGGTGCCGAGAATCGGCGTACCGAGCGGATGCGCGGGGAATGTGCGGCGGTCGAAATCCTCGAAGACCAGCTCTTCCGGGGTGTCGTTCACGCTGGCGATCTCTTCGAGCACCACCTCTTTCTCCTTGTCGATCTCGCCGGGCGGAAAGAGCGGATTGCAGCAGAGGTCGGCCAAGAGGTCGAAAGCGAGATGCAGGTGCTCCCGAAGGCAGCGGATGCAGAGGCAGGTCTGCTCCTTGGTGGTCCAGGCGTCGATGTAGCCGCCGGTCTCTTCGATGCAGCGGGCGATTTCCACGTAATCCCGCTTCTGCGTGCCCTTGAAGAGCGCGTGCTCGATGAAGTGCGCCATTCCCTCCAGCCCCTCGGGGTCTTCGCGGGAACCGGCGTCGATCCACAGGCCGAGCGTGACGCTGTGTACGTAGGGAACGAGATTGCTGACGATGCGCAGGCCGTTGGAGAGGGTTCCGCTTTCGACGAGTCCGGTCGAGAGGCGTTCTTCGGAATATGCTGCGTTGCCGCCGGAGGGTGATACGATATTTTTTCTCACGATTGAGGATGGATTTGAGTGCAATGTAAGTTATTCTTCTTATTATTAAGCACAATTCGCGGCGCTGGGCCGCATCTGTAGTGATTGCGCGACAGCAGCTTCTTCGTAACGCCTGAGTCGCATCGGGCGTTCAGGTTTTCTGTCGAAGGGTTTTGCGGGTACCGGGATTTTTCAGTGAGGAAACTCGTGGCCACTGCAAAGCTCACGCAACGCTGAACAGGTTTTTCAGAGGCGCAACTTTTTCATGTCAGGTATACCGATTCTCATCACCGGTGCAACGGGCTACATAGGGGCACGACTTCTCGTCGATCTGATCGAACGGTTCGGCGATGGCGTCCGTTGCCGGGCCACCGTCCGGGAGGGATCGGATGCTTCGTTTCTCCGCAATTTGCCGGTCGAAGTCGTCCGGGCCGACATGCACGATCCGGTTGCTCTCAACGAAGCGGTTAAAGACGCGGAGGTCGTCTTCCACTGCGCGGGGCTGATCGCCTACACCAAAAATTTCCGTAACCGGCTTTACGACACCAACGTGCTCGGTACCCGCCACGTCGTCGATGCCTGCCTGGAGGCGGGCGTGAAGCGGCTCGTCGCCACCAGCTCTATTGCCGCCGTCGGTTCCTCCGACGTGGCAAGCGGCCTGCTGGAGTCGAACGAGCAGACCGCCTTCACCGAGTGGCAGCGCCATAACGTCTACATGGAGTCCAAGCACCTGTCGGAACTCGAATGCCGTCGCGGCGTCGCCGAGGGACTCGACGTGGTGATGGTCAATCCCGGCGTGGTGATCGGCAGGAATCCCGAACCGGGGATGCCCGGCAGCAGCTCCAACGAGGTGCTCCGGATGATCTACGAGGGCCGCCTGCCGTTCTGCCCCGCCGGCGCGACGGGCTTCGTCGATGTGCGTGACGTGGCCGACGCCCATATCGCCGCCTGGCAGAAGGGCATAACGGGAGAGCGCTACATCGTCGTCAGAGAGAATCTCTCGTTCCGGGAGCTGTTCGAGCGAATCGCCGCGCTGCCCGGCAGCCGGAGCGGCAAGGCGTTCCGCGTCGGCGGAGTTGCCGGAATGGCGGCTGGCGCCGGAGGCGAGCTTTGGTCGCTCCTGACGCAGCGTCCGTCGTTTATCAGCATCGAAAGTCTCAGGCAGGCCGCGCATCCAGCACGCTACAGCAACCAGCGTTCGGTGCAGGAGCTTGGCATGACCTACCGTCCATTCGACGAAACGCTTCGAAGCGCCATTCTATAATTTTCGGGCAGAACACTTTTACAAATTCAGAGCATACCCCTATGGAAAAAGAGAAACCACAACAGCAGCAACAGCCGCAAGCCGTCGATCCGGCAAGGCTCAAACAGCTCAACCTCGCGATAGAGACTCTCGAAAAACAGTTCGGCAAAGGCTCGATCATGCGCCTCGGCGACGATTCGCCCGTTTTGCAGGTGCAGTCTATATCGACCGGTTCGATGGCGCTTGACTACGCTCTTGGCGTCGGTGGTTTGCCGCGTGGCCGCGTGACCGAAATCTACGGCCCTGAGTCCTCCGGCAAGACCACGCTCGCCCTGCACGTCATCGCCGAGGCGCAGAAAGGAGGCGGCATCGCGGCCATCGTCGATGCTGAACACGCCTTCGACCCGACCTACGCCCGCAGGCTCGGCGTCGATATCAACGCCCTGCTCGTCAGCCAGCCCGAGTCGGGCGAGCAGGCGCTCTCCATCGTCGAAACGCTCGTGCGCAGCGGCGCGGTGGACATCGTCGTCATCGACTCGGTGGCGGCCTTGGTGCCGCAGGCCGAACTCGAAGGCGAGATGGGCGACAGCGTCGTCGGCCTCCAGGCGCGGCTCATGAGCCAGGCGCTGCGCAAGCTCACCGGCGCGATCTCCAAATCGAGCAGCGTCTGCCTTTTCATCAACCAGCTTCGCGACAAGATCGGCGTAATGTACGGCAGCCCCGAAACCACCACCGGCGGCAAGGCCCTGAAGTTCTACTCCTCCGTG
>CAYZCF010000175.1:2827-3923 GCA_964476855.1 uncultured Chlorobiaceae bacterium | reverse complement strand
CATGCTGCTCGACGCGGGCGAGTCGCCGACGGTGATGATCGGCGGCGTGTCGGACTACCTCAAGGGCAGCACGGTGGTCGGCGAGGGGCGGTACATGGTGATCGAGGCCGACGAGTATGACCGCGCCTTCCTGAAGCTCACCCCCACCATCGCCGTCGTCAACAGCCTCGAATCGGAGCACATGGACACCTACGGCACGATGGACAACCTGCGCGACTGCTTCGCGGAGTTCGCCAACAAGGTGCCGTTTTACGGGCGCGTCATCTGCTGCGCCGATTGGCCGGAGATCCGGCGCATCATTCCGCGCCTGAACCGCCGCTACACCACCTTCGGCATCGAAGAGCACGCCGATGTGATGGCCTCCGGGATCGAATCCGTCGAGGGCGGCAGCAGCTTCACGGTCGAGGCGTTCGGCGAGCGCTACCACGGCGTGCGGCTCGGCGTGCCGGGACGGCACAACGTGCTCAACGCGCTGGCGGCCTTTTCGGTCGGCCTCGAACTCGGCCTGCCGCCGGAGCGGATCATCGCGGGCCTCGCTAAATACAGCGGGATGCGCCGCCGCTTCCAGACGAAGTACCGTGGCGGCGATGGACTGCTCGTCATCGACGATTACGCGCACCACCCCTCCGAGGTGAAGGCGACCGTCAAGGCAGCCCGCGAGGGATGGAAACAGCATCGCATCGTGGCGGTTTTCCAGCCGCATCTCTATTCGCGCACCGCGGAGTTCGCCGGCGAGTTCGGCTGGGCGCTCTCCCGCGCCGACATGGTCTGCGTGGCGGGCATCTACCCCTCGCGCGAAAAGGCGGAGGATTACCCCGGCATCACCGCCGAGCTGGTGGCGGAAGGGGCGAAAACCGCCGGGGCGAAAAATGTCCTTTTCGCCGAAGATCGCGACGAGCTGCTCTCGGCGCTCCGGGACCAGGCCGCGCCGGAAACGCTTTTCCTCTTCATGGGTGCGGGCGACATCACCCACCTCGCCGCGCGTTTCGCGGCATGGTGCGCCGAGAGTCGCGGCAACGCAAATGCACCGGAGTCATGATCTCCGTCGTTGACAGGCATAACTGGAGCGAAAGACATGGCTCGTCTGGAACATGAC
>CAYZCF010000175.1:0-2817 GCA_964476855.1 uncultured Chlorobiaceae bacterium | reverse complement strand
AGAGGGGTCGCTGAGGGACTCCGGCCAGAAGAAGTTTGACGAGCTGGAACCGGAGACGCCTCGCCCTCGACACGGCAAGCTGCGCCGCCTTTTCGTTGCCCCGCCGGTGATGATGATCTTCGCCACGCTGCTGCTTGTTGCCGTTGCGACACTATCCTGGTACGCGACGCAGTGGAAACGGCAGGTGACGGTCAGCCGCGTGGTGGTTAGCGGTGTCTCGCTGATTCCTGCCTCCAGCATCGAACACCGTCTGAACCGGTTCAAGGGTAAACATCTGGACGAGGTCAGAATTGACGATGTCCGCCGGGCACTCGCATCAGAGCCCTATATCGAAAAGATGCAGATCGGCAAGGAGCTGAACGGCATTTTGCGGATCAGGATCGAAGAGCGGCGTCCAGCGGCTCTGCTGGCTGACGAGGGGCGGAATCTGATCATCGATATCGCAGGAAATCTTTTGCCCGGCAAGGGGGTTTCAGAACGGTTCCGGCTCGTGAAGGTGCATGGCGCGCGGGCTACCGGGTCGGTGCGGGCAGGAGGGGTGCGACAGCTGAACGAGAAGGACAGGGCGCTTCTTTTTAACCTGCTCGATGCCTTCGACAAAAGCGCTTACGCCAGAATGATGGTCTCAGAGATTCATCTCACCCGTGACAACCAGACATGGTTCACCGTGGCGGGTTCGCCTATGCGCTTTGTTGTCGGCAATGACGGTAATTTCAAGGAAAAATTGAAAAAATTCGAGATATTCTGGCAAAAGGTTGTTGCAAAGAAAGGTATCGATTGTTACGAGTCGGTCGATCTTCGTTTCCGGGAGAGGGTTTTCGCCACGTCGCCCATGAGCGAAGCAGCGACCGCGGATTCCTCAGCGGCACCGGCAGCCCCGCCTGCGGGCGGCCAACTTCCCGATGAACGTCATTGAACACAAAACGCCTCATGCCGAAGAGCAATATTGTAATCGGTCTCGATATAGGTACAACCAAGGTTTGCGTCGTTGTCGCCGAAAAGGATGACGTTGGCAAACTCAACGTCCTCGGCAAGGGACGCGCCAACTCCGAGGGGCTGCAACGGGCGACGGTGGTCAACATCAACAAGACGGTTGACGCCATCAGCAAGGCGGTGGCCGATGCGTAACGCGTGTCATCGATTTATATAAAAGGGGTCAACGTCGGTATCTCCGGCGCGCATGTCCACTGCATCTACAGCAACTCCGAAATCAGCGTCAACCAGTCGGGCATCGTCAACGAGTCCGACGTGCGGCGCTTTCTCGAAAAGGCCAAGACCAACATCCGCTATCTCGACATCGACCACGAGATCATCCACGTCATTCCGCAGGAGTTCATCGTCGATGACCAGGATGGCGTGCTCGATCCCATTGGCATGGCCGGAACCACCATGCGCGGCAGCGCCTATATCGTCGTGGGGCTGCGCACCAAGATCCGCAACATCAAGCAGTGCATCGAGAAGGCGGGTCTCGAAGTGAGCGCCATGACCTTCGAACCCGTGGCATCGGGTCTGGCCGTCATGAAGGAGAGCGAGAAAAAGAGCGGCGTGGTGGTGATCGACATCGGCGGCGGCACCACCGAGGTGGCCATCTACATCGATGGCGCGATCCGCTACTCCGAGGTGATCAAGGTGGCGGCCAACGACGTGACGCACGACGTAGCCTACGGTATCAAGGCGCTCAACGACGTGGCCGAAGAGATCAAGATCCGCTACGGCTGCGCCTGGTCGAAGGTGCTCGACAGCGACGAGGAGATTCTGATCGAGGGGATCGAGGGTCGTCCGCGCAAGTCGTTCCAGAAAAGCTCGCTGACGGTGATCGTCGAGGCCCGCATGATGGAGATTTTCGAGCTGGTGCGCGACATCATCAAGCGCTCCGGCTATTACGAATATCTCAACGCCGGAGTGATCATCACCGGCGGCGGCGCGCTCCTGCCCGGCACGAGCGAGCTGGCGGGGGAGATTCTCGGCCTCGACGTGCGCACCGGCTATCCCGAAGGTGTGTCGGGCGGCATCAAGGAGGCGATCAACAATCCGATGTATGCAACCGTTATGGGACTCGTCGCTCACTCGTTGCAGAACAATCTCTACCAGGATTATGGTGAGGTCATCCCTGAGGCGCCTGCACAGGCTTCGGAGCTGGTTGTGCCTCCTCCGGAAACCTCGCAAACACAGCAAAGTCCCGAACAGAATCCCGATGCCCCGCCAGCCGGGAAAAAATTTGTTGACCGTCTGAAGAAATTCTGGGATCAGTTATAATTCAGGAGCATTTCGATTTGTTGCCGTGAGTTTTCCGTTTGCGGGAGGGATTAACGCGCAATCGGGATTCGTAACAGTTCAAGAGAAGGTCTTGACAGGATAAACAAGGAATAGACAGCATGGCATTTGAACTCGATCCGGGCCTGTTCGACAGTGATCAGGGCAGTGGAGTCAATATCAAGATCGTCGGCGTTGGCGGATGCGGCGGCAATGCCGTCAACAATATGATGGACCGGAAGATCAGTGGTGCCGAATTTGTCGTGTTCAACACCGATCGCCAGGCGCTCCTGAATTCCAAAGCGCCAATCCGGGTACAGATCGGCAAGAAAGCCACCAATGGCTTGGGCGCTGGCGCCGATCCGTCCAAGGGACGCCTCGCCGCCGAGGATGACCGCGAGCTGATAGCCATGCAGTTGCGCGGGGCTGATCTCGTTTTTATCGCCGCCGGCATGGGCAAGGGCACCGGCACCGGCGCGGCTCCGGTGGTTGCCTCCATTGCGCGCAACATGGGCATTCTCACCATCGGCGTCGTCACCCGCCCCTTCAGCTTCGAAGGCCAGA
>CAYZCF010000174.1:0-3939 GCA_964476855.1 uncultured Chlorobiaceae bacterium | reverse complement strand
GGCCACAACCCGACGGAGAGCTTCATCGAGATGCTCGACGGCACCGGCTTTGCGACCCGCGTCGATATGGAGCGGGTGCAGCGCGTCAAGCGCCACTTCATGAACGTGCTCGAACGCTACAGCGAGTTCCAGTCAAAAGTGACCGGCGTGGAGACCGAACTCTTCAAGAGCCAGATTCCCGGCGGGATGCTCTCCAACATGGAGAACCAGCTTCGCCAGCAGGGGGCGGGCGACCGGATGCAGGAGGTGCTCGACGAGATTCCGCTCGTGCGCCGCGACACCGGTTACGTGCCGCTCGTTACGCCGAGCAGCCAGATTGTGGGCACCCAGGCGGTGCTGAACGTGCTGATGGGGCGCTACGCCGTCCTGACCGGCGAATTCGCCGATCTCATGCTTGGATATTACGGCAAGGGGCCGGGCGAAAAGAATCCCGACGTGGTCGAGATGGCCCACCGGCACGCCGGAAAGCAGCCGGTCACCTGCCGACCCGCCGACCTGCTCCAGCCCGAATGGCAGAAGCTGCGCTCCGAAGCGCTCGCGCTCGAAGGGTGCAACGGCTCCGACGAGGATGTGCTGACCTATGCGATGTTTCCGCAGATCGCGCCAAAATTTTTCGCCACCCGCCACGAAGGGCCGCGCAACCTTGGCCGCGACCCGCTCACCGGCGTCTCCGAAACCCAGCCCGCGGAGGGGCACCAGGGCGCCATTACCGGCCCCATCACCTATGCCGTGACCCTGAGCGGACGGCAGCACAAGGTGACGGTGGCTCCATATCAGTAATTATAATAATCGAGTGATGCAGGAACATATCAAGAGCATTGAAGAAAAAATAGAGGAACTGAACCGGAAGCGGGAGAAGATTCAGCTCGGCGGCGGGCAGGAGCGCATCGACAAGCAACATGCGGGCGGAAGCCTGACGGCTCGCGAGAGGATCACGGCGCTGGTCGATCAGGACAGCTTTCTCGAAAGCGGACTTTTCGCCGAGCACCGTTGCACCAACTTCGGGATGCAGGGCAAGCCGATGCCCGCCGATGGCGTCGTGACCGGCGCGGGCAGCGTGGATGGCCGCCTTGTGCATTTGGCCTGTCAGGATTTCACCGTCGGCGGCGGCGCGGCGGGCGAGGTGCACTGCCGCAAGATCGTGCAGATGATGCAGGCTTCGCTGAAAACCGGCTCCCCCTTCATTGTCGTCAACGACTCCGGCGGCGCGCGCATCCAGGAGGGGATCGAAAGCCTCTCCGGCTACGGACAGGTGTTCTACAACAACGTCATGCTCTCGGGCGTGGTGCCGCAGATTTCGCTGATCTGCGGCCCGTGCGCGGGCGGCGCGGCCTACAGTCCGGCGCTGACGGACTTCATCATCCAGACCAGATCGGCCTGCATGTTCATCACCGGCCCCTCGGTCATCAAGGCCGTCACCGGCGAAGAGGTGACCGCCGAAGAGATCGGCGGCCCGTCGGCGCAGATGAACATCTCCGGCGTGGTGCACTTCGTGGCCGAGGATGACCGCGACGCGATGGCTATCTGCCGCCGCCTGCTCTCCTTCCTGCCGTCGAACAACCTCGAAGACCCGCCGCAGTGGGAAGCCGAAGAGATCATCCTGCCGGACAAGTACCTGAACTCGATCATTCCGGTCGACTCTCGCCAGAGCTACGATGTGCGCGACGTCATCGCGCGGCTTGTGGATCGGGCGGACTTCATGGAGGTTCAGGAGCACTTCGCCCGGAACATCGTGATCGGCTTCGCCCGCATTCAGGGGCGCTCGGTGGGCATCGTGGCCAACCAGCCCTCCGTGATGGCGGGCGTGCTCGACATCGACGCCTCCGACAAGGCGGCCCGATTCATCCGCTTCTGCAACGCCTTCAACATTCCGCTCGTGACGCTGGTGGACGTGCCCGGATTCCTGCCGGGCGTGGAGCAGGAGTATGGCGGCATCATCCGCCACGGCGCGAAAATGCTCTTCGCCTACTCGGCGGCTACCGTGCCGAAAATCACCGTGGTGATGCGCAAGGCGTATGGCGGCGCGTACCTGGCCATGTGCAGCAAGGATCTCGACGCCGACCGCGTGATTTCGTGGCCCACCGCCGAGATCGCGGTGATGGGCGCAGAAGGGGCGGTCGATGTGATCTTCCGCAACGAGATTCGCAAGGCGGACGATCCGAAGGCCAAACGGCAGGAGCTGATCGCGGAGTACAGGGAGTCGTTCTCCACCCCCTACGCCGCCGCCTCAGCGATGAAGGTCGATGACGTGATCGAACCCGCCGAAACGCGGCGCTATCTGGCCATGTCGCTCGACATTCTGCACTCGAAACGGGAGTTCAGGCCACAGAAAAAGCACGGTCTGATTCCCCTCTGAACCTGAAACGAACCTGAAAACATGAACGAACAGGAAATAAAAGAGACAGTACGCGAGCGCGAACATCAGGAGATCACCCCGGAGCTGCTCATGATCATGTCGGTCTCGATAGCGGCCTACCTCGGCAAGAACGTGCGCATCCGGCGCGCCCGGTTCATCAGCGAACAGGGGCCGAGTTCGTGGTCGCAGATGGGCAGGGTTTCGATCCAGTCCTCCCACACTTTCAGCATAAAACAATAAGGAACCAAAGTCGTGCAGTTAAGTCTGACTATAGATGGGAAAAAATATGTGGTGGATGTCGAGGTGATCGAGGGCGAAGAGGCGCGTATGCCCGCCTCTTTCCCGCAGCCGGTATCCACGATCCAGTCCCGCAACCCTGAGCCGCCGCCCGCCGCCCGGCCCCAACCGACCAAGCCGATGGCGGACAATCTGCCGGATGAAAAGGTGTGCCGCAGCCCGATAGCCGGTATCGTGAATCGCGTCAACGTGCAGGTAGGCCAGAAGTTACAGGTCAACGACCTGCTCGTGGTGCTCGAAGCGATGAAGATGGAAACCAACATCACCGCCCACACCGCCGGTACCGTCAAGGCCATCATGGCCACCCCCGGCGAAGCCGTCAAAAGCGGCCAGGCGCTGATAGAGTTCGAGTAGGGATGAGGATAATCCCCGGCGCGGATGGAGCGCCGGGGGGAAAAGGGGAGCTGGTGAGTCGGGAGGTTGTTTTCGCGATAACTACTGAATCAGGCAGATTATTCAAAGAAGCAGTTAAGAATTTATCTTGGCAATGCGTATTTATTTGATTTCAAAGCATGGAACGAGATTATGATCTTTATGTTAGTGATTTTTCTCAAGAATTTATCATCGTCTGCAAAAATCACAAACAATAACTCCAGACTGTTTTTCAGTAATTGAACAATGGTACGGCCTTCACATCTCCACTGCTATATATTGTCATAAACCATCGACCAATCCAAACTGATCCGATATCCACTCACCAGTCAATGATCTTGATTGAAAAAAAATCAAGCAATACGATAATATGCATGTCAACGGTATTTTTTCTATTCTAAATAAATGTGTTCTAAATGTTGCATTTGCAACTTTAGCACCATCCGCAAGATTGCTATCAAACCTTAACTTTATATCATTTTTCTCATAAACATTGGTAGTCAAATCTAAATGATTGAGTTCGGCCTCTTTAAAATCAGACCCAAATGGGCTATCAGTATCCAAGTGAATACATCGCCCTATCATAAGACTTTCTTTAACATCATAGATCGAAAGCTCTTCTAACATCATGCTAAGATTGCCCGAAGAATTTCTCTTGGCAACCACATCTAATCGACGAACTCCACGAATATGATAATCCCAATAACGATCAATATCGTAACGTGGTCTTTCTGGCGGATCTAACTTATATGAAGCACCTTCTTTTGCACGTTAATGTATTCTCAGCTGTCTCCACCAATTGGGATTGGCTGGTATAAGTACGCTTTCACATAAATTAGCATCAGGCTCTTTTTCATAAATTTTGGTTCATCGTAAAATTTAATGGTAACGCTCGTCAGCAATTACGTCAACCG
>CAYZCF010000173.1:0-3960 GCA_964476855.1 uncultured Chlorobiaceae bacterium | reverse complement strand
GCGGGCGATCTTCGAGGAATCGACGCGCGACATCTGGCCCGCGCCGACGCCGAAGGTCTGGCGGTTCTTGACGTAGAGGATCGTGTTGGACTTGATGTGCCGCGCGATCTTCCAGGCGAACATCAGGTCGGCCAGCTCTTCAGCGGTCGGCTGGCGCTTCGTCACCACCTTCAGCTCTTCGGGCGAGACCATCTTGCTGTCGCGCTCCTGCACGAGCATGCCGAACGGCGTGGACTTGAACTCCCAGCCCGCCTTCGGCAGCGGCTGCTTCTGGAGCACGAGGCGGCGATCCTTCTTCTTCATGAGCAGATCGAGCACGCCATCCTCGAAGGCCGGAGCGATGAGGATTTCGGTGAAGATTTCGTTGACCGCGCTCGCCGTCTCCATGTCGAGCGGGCGGTTGAAGGCGATGATGCCGCCAAACGGAGCCTGCGTGTCGGTCGAGAAGGCTTTGCGGTACGCCTCGCAGAGCGTCGGGGCCTGCGCGACGCCGCACGGATTGGTGTGCTTGACGATCACCACCGACGGCTCTTCGCCGCGGAACTCCTCGATGATGGCGGCGGCGGCGGCGATGTCGAGCATGTTGTTGTACGACAACTCTTTACCGTGCAGCTTCTCGAAAATCTGGCCGAACGAACGCACGCCGTTGCCGTCGTCCATCTTGTAGAGTCCGGCGCTCTGGTGCGGGTTCTCGCCATAGCGCATCCCCAGCTCCTTTTCGAGCTTGACGGTCATCGTGTCGGCGGCGGACTCGATGCCTGCCGCCTTCGCCATGTAGGCCGCGATGGCCGTGTCGTAGCGCGAGGTGAGCGCGTACACTTTCGCCGCGAGCTTCAGGCGCGTTGCCCGCGTGGTCGCGCCGTTGTTCGAGCGCATTTCGTCGAGCACGGTGGCGTAATCGGCGGCGTCGGTGATGACCGTGACCGACTCGTTGTTCTTGGCCGCGCTGCGCAGCATCGACGGGCCGCCGATGTCGATGTTCTCGATCGCCTCCTCGAAGCTCACGTCCGGCTTGGCGATGGTCGCCTCGAAGGGGTAGAGATTCACCGCCACGAGGTCGATGAATTCGATGCCGTTCTCCCGCGCCGCCTGCTGGTGCCCGGGGTTGTCGCGCACGGCGAGCAGGCCACCGTGGATTTTCGGGTGAAGCGTCTTGACCCTGCCGTCCATGATCTCCGGAAAACCGGTGATGGTGGAGATGGACTCTGCGGCGACACCGGCATCCTGAAGCGATTTCAGCGTGCCGCCGGTGGAGAAGATTTCGACACCCATCGACGCCAGTTCACGGCAGAAATCGACGATGCCGGTTTTGTCGGAAACGGAAACGAGCGCCCGTTTGATGACAGGATCAGGCATGAGCAAAGAGTTGGATTTTTCGTTACGGATCATTTCGGGAAGCGGGAATATACAAAAATCCCCGACTTATTTCGACTGCGGATGAGCGGCGATGGAAACGATCACGCTGTTGCCGCGCATCGCAAACCTTTCAGCTTGAAAAAAGCAACGTTCAGGTGCATATTAGAGGAGTTTCACGAAATCCAAGGCATGCAATCTGAATGAGTGACAAGAAAAAACGGCTGGCGGTATTCTGCTCGGGAACGGGCTCCAATTTCAAGGCGCTGTTTCACGCGATCATCGAGCGCGCGCTGCCCGCCGAGATAGTGCTGTGCCTGTCGAATCGCTCGCGGTGCGGCGCAATGGATTTCGCAAGAGAGTATGAGATCGAAACGCTGCACCTCTCGGAAACGCAGTTCGGCTCGCACGACGAGTTCGCCCGCGCCATGCTGGATGCACTCCGGGAGCACAGGATCGACCTGATCCTGCTCGCCGGTTACCTGCGCAAGATTCCGGATGCGGTGATCGCCGCCTGGCCCGAGAAGATCGTGAACATCCACCCCTCGCTGCTGCCGCAGTTCGGCGGCCACGGCATGTACGGGATGCGCGTGCACGAAGCGGTGATCGCGTCGGGCGAGACCCGGAGCGGCGCAACGGTGCACTTCGTGAACGAGGAGTACGACAAGGGACGCATCATCATGCAGAACCATGTGCCGGTGCTGCCGGGCGACACGGCGGAAACACTCGCCGAGCGGGTGCTCCGGTGCGAGCATCGCCTCTACCCCGCCGCCCTCGAAAAACTGCTTGCCGAACAGCCATGAACACGGAAACGACCCTCCGCGTCAGCGAGATTTTTCACTCGATCCAGGGCGAGTCGTCGTTCGCCGGATGGCCGTGCGCCTTCGTGCGGCTCGCCGGATGCGGCCACGGCTGCCGCTACTGCGATACGACGTATGCCGAGGAGGCGGGTACGGCGATGACGGTCGAACATATCGTGCGGCGCGTGCTCGCGTTCGAGGCGCCATGCGTCGAGGTCACGGGCGGCGAGCCGCTGCTTCAGCCCGGCGCGTTCGAGCTGCTCTCGACGCTCTGCGACCACCATCCGGCGGTGCTGCTCGAAACCGGCGGCTTTCTGCCGGTCGAGCGCGTCGATCCGCGCGTTCATGCGATCATCGACATCAAAGCGCCGTCTTCGGGTGTTGTGGAGCATAATTGCGCCACAAACTACGCCATCGCGTTCCACGAGCCGAAACGCTTCGAGTTCAAGATCGTGGTCGCCTCGGAGGAGGATTACGAGTGGGCAAAATCGTACATCGCCGGGCACGGCATACTCGGCAAATGCCCGATCATCTTCGGCCCGGTCTTCGGCCAGCTCGAACCGCGCCTCCTCGCTGAGTGGATTCTGCGCGACCGGCTTCCCGTGCGGTTGCAGCTCCAGTTGCACAAGTACATCTGGAACCCCGACGCACGGGGCGTGTAGATGACGAGCCTCTCAGTCATCGTGCCGCTCTACAACGAGCGGGAGTCGCTGCCAGAGCTCTGCGACCGACTGTTCGAGGCACTCGCAAGTCCCGAGCTGGCGCGATGCTTCGACGCGCCGTTCAGCTTCGAGGTGATCATGGTCGATGACGGCTCGACCGACGGCTCCGACAAGGTGATCGATGAGTTGATGGCCAGGCGACCGGAACTACGCCTCGTCTCGTTCCGGCGAAATTACGGCAAGACCGAGGCGCTCTCGGCGGGTTTCCGCGCGGCGTCGGGCGAAGTGGTGGTGACGATCGACGCCGACATGCAGGACGATCCGGCGGAGATCGCCGGTCTCGTGATGAAAATCCGGCATGGGTTCGACCTGGTGAGCGGGTGGAAGAGGGAACGGAACGATCCCGTCAGCAAAACCGTACCATCGAAGCTCTTCAACCTCACGACGCGGCTCTTCAGCGGTATTCCACTGCACGACTTCAACTGCGGCCTGAAGGCCTTCAGCCGCGAGCTGGCCGACTCGCTCGACATGCATGGCGAGATGCACCGCTACATTCCGGTGCTGGCTCACTGGAAGGGATTCCGCATCACGGAGATTCCCGTCCGCCACCACGCCCGCAGATACGGCGAGAGCAAGTTTGGCGCATCGCGTTTTCTGCCGGGCCTGTTCGACTTCCTCTCGGTGATGTTCATCACGCGGTACCTCAAGCGCCCGATGCACTTTTTCGGCATGATGAGCCTCGGTAGCTTCTTCTTTGGCCTCTGCATCAGCCTTTACGTCACCATCGAAAAGTACGTTTTCGACAAACCGGCGGGCAACAGGCCGATTCTATTCCTCGGCATACTGCTCATAATCCTCGGCGTGCAGTTCTTCTCGACCGGCCTGCTCGGCGAGCTGCTCTCGACCCGTCCTTCGCGCAACGGCAGCTGGTCGATCCGCCGGACGGCGAACCTGCCGGACGAGACCGTCGAGCGCTTGGCGAAGTGAATATTTGACCATGGCGTATGGTTAGCCTCAGATTATTGCTCCGGCCAGTAAAACTCTTAAACAATTGCCCCGGACATCAGTCCGGGACGAGCGAATAAAACAAATGGCTCTTCGCAGAATTTAATGGTCTGGTAGTAAAAATGAGTGGCTTGGTGTAA
>CAYZCF010000172.1:0-3966 GCA_964476855.1 uncultured Chlorobiaceae bacterium | reverse complement strand
AGCATGGCCGATATTAGAACTCCTTTCTCGAACCTCTTCCCAATGACAGCCATCAGGAATCTGGAAACGATGGTTCTCAGGAAACTGGGCAAATTCAATATCGCCAGCCGATTCATCAAAAGCGGCAGCAAACTCCTCGTCATAAACATCGGAGAGTCGCTTGAAAAAGAGTAACGGGAAGATGTAGGTCTTGAAATCTGCGGCATCGACAGGCCCTCGCAGGATATTCGCAGCTTCCCACAAATGGCTTGAAAGGTTTCCGATATCCATTACTGTCGGAGTGCTATTGATGCCGTTCTTCGATTTCATGAAGCAGAATCGTCTATTCGCTAATCCTCAGCTTACCAGCAATTCCCTAAACGTCCCAAAGAACTGGCGGAAATACTGATGTACCAAAAGTGTGGGCAGGTTAACTGTAATTATACGAATAGATTGCGCTTTTTCTTAACAGCACGTGTCGATTTCAGCCGATATGGCTTGAAAAACAATACGGTATGCGCAGATCAGGTAAAGCAGCTCCAGTTATTAATGTTCTTCCTCGACGGCTTCCGAATCCCACATTTCCAAGTAGCTGTTCAAGATAGAATACCGAAGCTTCGGAATTGATAAAGCAATAGGTATCAGCAGAGTTGTCGGGCTGTCCGATAAGCGGTTCTCTAATAGAGCCAACGAGCAGAGAACAAACGTACTGAAAGACTTGAAGGCGGGATTAGTTGCGGGTCAGGTACAAGTGACTGTGGCCTATCAAGACCCAGCCTGACCCTGAGCGTCACGATTCTGCATCCACGCTTTGAACCCCTTATCCCGCTTGAAGTGGTTCCTCAGAATCGCTTCGAGCACAAGCGACTCTTCAGCTCCCTGGGCTTTCTCCTGTGCCGCTTTCACGTACTGGTCGAACTCATCGGACACCTCTTTCCTGATCCGGAACTTCCGGGTTACCGGTTCGCTTTGCACCTTAATTTCAAGATCGATCATAACGCTCCTTGTTTTCAGTTGTTATAGGGATCGACAATCATGTCCTTGTTCACGAGGATGTTCACCGTCATACCTGCCCTGATCTTGAGGGTTGGCTGAATGTCGAGATTCTTCCGGGTGATCTGCTGGCCTGCATTGTTGATATCCTGCCCGACACTGGCCGCCAAGCGCTGTTGCGTGGTCATGTTCTGGTCGTTGGTGTACGTTCCCTGCGAGACCGTCGCTCCGACCGAGAGGATCGAGGAGAGCAAGGCTCCGCCGACAAGCCGGTCGAAGTGGTTATCCACCTTGTCCTTGTAGCCGCTCATTCCGGCCAGATCAACGCCCGGCATATTCTCCAGCATGATCGAGGAGCCGTCCGGACGGATCATGCGCTCCCAGACCACCTGCACCCGCTTCTGGCCGTAGCTCACCATGCTGTCGTAGAGACCAAGCATCCGGGTGCCCTGCGGTATCAGGAGGTATTCGCCGCTCACCGTATCGTACACGTTCTCTTTGACCATGGCGATCACATTACCTGGAAGATCGGAGTTAAGGCCGGTCACAAGAATGGCTGAAATCACCGAACCCGCCTTTACCTCGTAGCGGCTTGCAGGCTTTCGCATCGGCTTCGAGACATACTCCTTGTCGTCTCCGCCTCCAGTCGCGAAAAAGTCGTTCTTGCGGGCCTGATTGTTCTGATCGCGACCATAGGGCACAGTGCCGGAGGCGGAAGGAGCGGAAGCTTGCTGGCCCCCTAAACTGCCGGTTGCTGGAGTACTGACGGTAGCGTTCGAGGCCCCGCCAAAGAACGGGCTCGATGTCAGGGCCGCGTGCCGTTCCTGCTCGGCAGGATCTGGTTGCTGATACTGTGCACTGTTCGAGTACCGATTCTCGCCGGGTTTCACCATGGCATGGCCGAGGTCGCCGGGCAACGGCTTGCCCAATGCTGGCACGTCACCCGGAATCGGAGCCGTAATCGAGGTGTCCGGTACCGTGACCGGCTTGCTGTTGTCCGGCCCCTGCGTAATGACATCGGGAATAGCCATCGTGTTCGATATGGCCGTTTCGTTTTTCTCTTCCACCTTCGAGGCCTTCTTTGGCGGCTGAACAGCCATCATGATCGCCAGAAAAATTGCTCCGACGAGCAACACCGTGATGGCGATCACCGGCCCTTTTTTCAGGGTTCGGCTCTTTGGTTTGGGCAGCTGCAGCCGGGGATCGTCGGGTGGAATCTTCGAGGCATGAGGATCAACCTGCTCCTGCTGCTGCATCGATTCATCTGCGTTCGTCATCTGCCATCCCCTTATCGTTTCGTTATCCGGACAATCACCTCGCCTTTCTCCCCGGCACGCAGTTCCGCCCTGCTGAACAGGCGGTCAACGATGTAGTAGTCATTTTTCATCCGGTAGTTGACCAGCTGCACCTCGCCGGATTTTCCGACGACGAAAAGCACCGGGGCTTCGCGAACAAGCATGGCTTCAGGAAACTGCACAAAGGTCTTACGTCCGTCGTCGAACACCTTCACAGGCATCCAGATCGGCCTCGAACCCTTCTTCACCTCCACCTTGTATCCGAAATCCAGAGCCGCAAGGTTCACATGGGACTCGGTCGCGGTAGCCTCCACGGCTTTGAGCTGCCGAAGATTATACTGCTCGTAGTTCCATGACACGGCGGCCATGTAGGTGGTTTCGTAGCTCGTCAGTTCGATATGATAGGTGCGCAGGTTGGTATTGAGGCTGAGCGTGGTGTGCAGGCCCGGTCGTGTCGGTTTGAGGTAGATGTGCTCCTGCTCAAGCCCGTTCAACATGCTCTTGCTGCGACCGATGATCCAGCGGACGGTATCCCCGGCAACCGGATCGCCAAGAAGCTTTTCGCCCGGCTCCAGCTGGATGTCGGTGAGCTTCAGCGGAGCGGCATATACCTGGTAAAGTTGTCCCTCCTCGTAGTCGTAACGCATGATTGCGTTCTGGTAGCCGAACCGGTCGGGATTCTGTGCCGACTCACGGTTCGCGTGTTCGATCACGTGCCACGGTTTCTGAGCAGCAATGGCAATTGTCGAGCCGCTCATGCCGTTGGCGATCAGGATGGCTGCAAGCAGCGGTATCGTTCTTTTCATTGGATAGATCAGGTTATCGGTTGATGCGTGACCAGTGGAACTCGTCGATATAGAGCCCGATGGGATTGGCAGCAAGCTGCTCGTCAGTCTGGGGCTGTTTCAGCACGATCTTGAAGATGCCCCGCCAATAGGTGTCGCCAAGCGGCTCTCCGTGCACACCCCAGACTGATTCTTTCCAGTCAACCTGCCAGCTTTCAGCGGAGAGCGGCACCATCGAGAGCACATCCACACTGACCCTTTCCGTAGCAAGGCGATTAAACGGATCGTTCTTCTGCACGTAGGCATTCAGGATATTCGAACCGTTTGCGGTCACCAGTCTGTAGGCATCGAGCCAGTTCCTTTTCACCACGGCACCGTCAGAGCTGATCATGCGGGTATCCTGAATGAAGCGTTGCAGATGGTACCTGATCGATGGATCGGTCGGTTTGTATTCGGCCCATGCCCTGCCGGCCTCTCCCCGGTTGATGGCGCTGCCGTCGCGGGCAACCTCCACGATATAGGGCACCTTCTTCGGCAGGCTGCCAAGCCAGATCATGCCTCCCACGGCAGGCATTGCGACAAGGAACAGGGTTGCGAAGGCAAACAGCCGCCAGGTACGAGCCTGTACCGCGCTGTTGCCTATCCGCTCATCCCACTCCTGCTTTGCCCGCTTGTATGGGGTATCGAGCTCTCCTTTCGGTTTCCATGTTCTCGTTTCCGCTTTCATCTCTCTTTTTTGTTGGTGTTACAATCTTGGTGTGGCGCTGCCGCCTGAAGGCCTCGCCTCTTCAGGAGTATGCAAGGCATGCAGCGCGGTTTTCGCCCAACCGGGAGCCTGCTGGTTGATGTTGCTACCGGCGTCCGTTGCGGCACTGTCAGCTGAACCGGATGTTCCGGCTGCTGCTGCGCCACCC
>CAYZCF010000171.1:0-4057 GCA_964476855.1 uncultured Chlorobiaceae bacterium | reverse complement strand
ACCAACAAGGCGGCGGGCGAGATGCGCCACCGCATCGATGGTATTCTCGAACCGGGCAGCTCCTCCAGCCTCTGGATCGGCACCTTCCACTCGGTCTTTGCGCGTCTGCTTCGCAGCTACATCCACCTCATCGGCTACGACCGCAACTTCTCGATTTTCGATGCCGACGACAGCAAGAGCCTCGTCAAGCAGTGCATGAAGGAGCTGAACCTCTCGCCAGAAACGCTGCCGGTGAACCTGGTGCACTCCGCCATCAGCAAGTCGAAGAACAACTTCGTGCTCCCGCCGGAGTTCCACCGCAAAGCCATCGACGACCAGTACCAGAAAATTGCGCTGGTCTATGAGCGCTACGTGCAGCGGCTGCGCGAAAACAACGCGCTCGACTTCGACGACCTGCTCATCAAGCCCATCGAGCTGTTTACCGAGCATCCGCCCGTCCTCGAACAATTGCAGGAGTACTTCCGCTACCTGCTCATCGACGAGTATCAGGACACCAACCGGGTGCAGTACCTCGTGGCGAAGATGATCGCCGCCAAACACCGCAATATTTTCGTCGTGGGCGACGACGCGCAGTCGATCTACTCGTGGCGCGGGGCGGACATCTCCAACATGCTCAACTTTAACGACGATTACGGCGACGCGCAGCTCTTCAAGCTGGTCGATAACTACCGCAGCACCAAGACGATTTTGCAGGCGGCCAACAACGTCATCAGCCGCAACCAGCGCCAGATCAAAAAGGAGCTGGTGGCCAACGCGGGCACGGGCGAGCCGATCACGCTCATCGAGGCGTACAACGAGCGGCGCGAGGCCGAAAAGGTGGGCGACAGCATCCGCTCGATTCGCCTCGCCAACGGGGCCGAGTACCGCGCCTTCGCGATCTTCTACCGCACCAACGCCCAGTCGCGCGTGATCGAGGACGTGATGCGCCAGAATCGCATTCCCTACAAAATTTTCGGCAGCGTCTCGTTCTACAAGCGCAAGGAGATCAAGGACGCCGTGGCCTACATGCGGCTCGTGCTGAACGACCGCGACAGCGAGTCGCTCCTGCGGGTCATCAACTTCCCGCCGCGCAAGATCGGCGACGTGAGCATCAACAAGTTGAAGGAGTTCGCCGAGGAGCAGAATATTTCGCTCTACGACGCGGTGAAGCGTGCGGGCGAAGGTGGATTCCAGGCGCGGCTGGTCAGTGCGCTTGCGCAGTTCGCGAGCCTCATCGAGGCGATGCGCCAGCAGGCTGAAGCGGGCACGGCTTACGACGTGCTTTCGATGCTCTACGACACGACCGGCCTTTTGTCGTTGCTGAAGGAGGAGAACACCCCCGAAGCGCTGGCGCGGCACGAGAACCTGCAAGAGCTGCTCTCGATGACGCGCGACTTCGCCGACCACAATCCCAACTCAGCCACGCTCGGCGACTTCCTCTCGACCATCTCGCTCGCCTCGGACTACGACGAAACGCAGGAGTCGGACAACTACGTCTCGCTCATGACCGTACACGCGGCGAAGGGTCTCGAATTTCCGGTGGTGTTCGTCACCGGCATGGAGGAGAAGCTCTTTCCGCTCAACAGCTACGAGCCGGGCGAGGTGGAGGAGGAGCGGCGGCTCTTCTACGTGGCGATCACCCGCGCCCGCGAAAAGCTCTTCCTGTCGTGGGCTCAGAGCCGCTACATGTACGGCCAGCCGCAGATGTGCCTGCGCTCGACCTTCATCAACGAGATCGACCCGGACATCGTCGTCACCGAGGGCGGGCGAAAGCTCTCCGAAAGCCCGAAAAAGGTCGCCGCCTCAGCGATGGCCGGACGCCCGGTCTTCGGCTCCTCGCTCGCGAACCCTACTCGCCCGTCAGCCCCGACGCCGGCGGTGAAGCCCGCAGGATCGGCGTCGCCCACCGGCGCGGCCAAAAGCGCCTTCCGCGTCGGCGCGAAGGTGCAGCACGCCATCTTCGGCCCCGGCGTGGTGCTCGAAGTGCAGGGCAGCGGCGCGAAGCAGAAGGTGAAGATCAACTTCCGCACCGCCGGAGAAAAAACGCTGATGGTGCAATACGCGAACCTGAAGCTGGCGTAAAAACCGTTTGACTGGATGCTTCGCTTCGCTCAGCATGACAGAAGCGCGGCATCCGGGCTTCCTCCCGGCTCCTCCTCCGTCCACCAAGTCCACTTCGTCCACCCCGTCCACACTGCGCCGAACCCGCGCCGAACCCGCGCCGAACAGCTCACCCGCGCCCAGCCGCTGAATTGAACCGCACCAGCTTTGGCCAGTCGATGGCTCCGCTGGCCTCGCAATATTCCCTGCCGAACTCCAGCGTGAAGCGGTTGAGCATCTGCGCGTAGGATTGCTGGAACTCCTCGTTTTTCTCCTGCGCTTTGTGGCCCAGCGGCTCGATAATGCTGGTGTAAAGCTCCGACTCTCCCGAGATGAAGGCCCAGAAATCCTGCCCGCAAAACTTGAAATAGTCGCCTTTGTCGGGGTTTTTGTCCCGTCCGTAGCAGCAGCCGTTGACCGCCACCACCTGAATTCCGGAATTGCTGGTGCGGAGCGTTTTTTTCGCGGAGCGGAAATTATCGGTCATTTTCCTGATCTGGCCGCTGTTGCCCCAGTTCGGGCCGGATTTGATACTCACGATGTAGCGGCAGTCATCCCTGTCGAATTCGAGGTCGATGCCCGGAATGCCCGATTTCCAGCCACCATACACCCGCGTATTGATGAAAATCGCGAACCCTTCGAGCCAGTCTCCGAACACGGTCTCCTCGTTCGACGAGATGTGGGCATCGACCAGTCCGCGCACGATCTGCTCGGCGGTCAGCATGTGCTTGGCCTTGAAGAGGTAGGGATTTTTCCGTTTCAGCACTGTCGAGAGGCGCAGGCTGTCGAGACTGGCGATTCGTTTCTGGTGAAAAACGCCGATGTTCTGTTCAACGTAGTTCGATACGTCGCCGAGGTTCAGTTGGGGCATAACTGTCCTTTTTGTCAAGCAGATAGAGTTCCACCGGCTTGAGTTCGTTTTCAACCATCTCGCAATATTCCGGCATGATTTCGATGCCGATGGAGTTGCGTTTCATCCGCTGGGCGACAAAGTTGGTGGTGCCGGAACCCATGAAGGGATCGAGCACCGTGTCGCCCTCCCTGGTGAAGAGTTTGATGAACCACTCCGGCAATCCCTCGGGGAAGGCCGCGCTGTGGTTCTTGTTGTTGCATTCGGTGGCAAGGTGCAGCACGTTGGTCGGGTAGGCCATGTCGCGCCGGAGCCAGTTGGAGATGTTCTTGCCGAAACCGCTGCCCACTTTCGACTCGTCGCGCGTCATGTCCGTCTCGCTGAGATTTTTCAGGCGCGTTTTCGACCAGTCGCCCATCGGCACCATCACCGCTTCCTGGTACATCGAGAAGTGCCGCTCCTTGTTGAACTGGATGAGCCGCTCCCACGAGTCGCGGAACCGGTTGGGCCATTTGCCGGGGTAGCAGTTTTTTTTGTGCCAGATGAACTCCTCGGTCCAGAGCCACCCCTGCTGCCGACGCATTTCGATGATCAGCTCCATCACGTAGGTGCTGCGTTCGCCGTTGACCACCTTCTCCTTGATGTTGAGGATGAAGGTGCCCGAAGGCTTGAGCACCCGCTTCAGCTCGGCGGATACTGGCAGGAACCATTCGACATAGCGATCGGGATGGATGCCGCCGTAGGTTTTTTTTCGCTGGTCGGCGTAGGGCGGAGAGGTGAAGACGAGGTCCACCGAATCGTCTGGCAGCGTTTTCAGAACTTCCTTGCAGTCGCCGAGAAGAATGTCGGTCTTGATTTCCATCGAAAAAAAGCTTGTCAATAAATATGCATCGGCATCGTTCGGGCCGCGCCTCCGTAAACTTACACTTTTCTCCACTTCTCTCATATCTTCCGTCCACCGCATCCACAAAGTCCACTTCGTCCACAGCGCGCTGAACTGCGCCTGCTTCTATATTTCCGTAATAATTGTAATTTTAAGCTATTGACATCCGGCTCCGGCGTACCGGGACGTCCGGCTGAAGGCATTAAACAAACTCAGTGCATGAAGATCCTTTTCGGCGTTCAGGG
>CAYZCF010000170.1:0-4123 GCA_964476855.1 uncultured Chlorobiaceae bacterium | reverse complement strand
CCCCTCGACCTGGAAGCTCGGCGAGGCGCGGAGCGTCGATTTTCCGTCGCTTGGCCGGATCGACCTGCGTGACGTCGGCAACTTCGTGCACTGGCCGCCGCAAATGACGGCAAAAGAGAAAGCCCGCGAGTGGTTCGCCCAGATCAAGGCGAAAGGATTTTACAAAAACATCATATAGACAGATCAATATGCCGAAAACAATCATGCTGCTGGGCAGCGGGGAGCTGGGGAAAGAGTTCGTGATCACCGTCAAACGCCTCGGCCATCGGGTGATCGCCGTGGACAGCTATGACGACGCCCCCGCGCAGCAGGTGGCCGACGGGCGCGAGGTGATCGACATGCTCGACGGCAAGGCGCTCGACGCCATCGTTGCCCTGCACCAGCCGGATATCATCGTGCCGGAGCTCGAGGCGATTCGCACCGAACGTTTTTATGATTACGAAAAGCAGGGAATTCAGGTGGTGCCCTCGGCGCGGGCGGCGAATTTCACGATGAACCGCAAGGCGATCCGCGATCTCGCCGCCCGCGAGCTTGGCCTGCGCACGGCGAACTATCGCTACGCAGCGTCGCTCGACGAGCTGCGGATGGCGGTCGCCGAAGTCGGCCTGCCCTGCGTCGTCAAGCCGCTGATGAGCTCGTCGGGCAAGGGGCAATCGACCGTGCGGAGCGAGGCGGAGGTCGAAAAGGCGTGGAACTACTCGCAGAGCGGCAGGCGGGGCGACATCGCTGAAGTGATCGTCGAAGCGTTCGTGGCCTTCCATACCGAAATTACGCTGCTCACCGTGACTCAAAAAGATGGCCCGACGCTCTTCTGTCCCCCCATCGGCCACCGGCAGGAGCGCGGCGATTACCAAGAGAGCTGGCAGCCCTTCCTGATCAGCCCGGAGCATCTCGCGCAGGCGCAGGAGATCGCGGGCAAGGTTACGGCGGCCCTGACTGGCGCGGGCATCTGGGGCGTGGAGTTTTTCCTTGCCGACAACGGGCTTTATTTCTCGGAACTCTCGCCGCGTCCGCACGATACAGGCATGGTGACGCTCGCCGGAACGCAGAATTTCTCGGAGTTCGAGCTGCACGCCCGCGCGGTGCTCGGTCTGCCGATTCCCTGCATCGAGCTGCAACGCGCCGGAGCAAGCGCCGTAATTCTCGCCGGAAAGGCGGGCGTCAATCCGGCATACGAGGGCGTCGAGGCGGCACTGATGGAACCGGGCAGCGACATCAGGATTTTCGGCAAACCGGTGACGCGCCCATACCGACGCATGGGCGTGGCGCTGATGTCGGGAGAGGCTGGCAGCGACGTCGATGCGCTGAAACGGCAGGCTATCGACAACGCCGCCAGGGTGACGGTGGTTTGTGAAACTGGGGCGAGCAACAAATCGTAAGCTGCTCACGAATGTGGATTCCGGGCGCTATCGATACATCAGAACCGACGTAACATTGCCGGTCATGTGGTCCCGGAATTGACCGTTGATCGATCGGCCGTCGGGAGAGATGTTCAGGACCCCATTGCCTTGCGTGTTGAGTGCGGTCTGATACGTGATGCTGACGCTCTGGCCATTGATCTGACCTTGGCCGACAGCGGTGATGCCGTAAACAGGACTGAATTCCTGAATTGAGATTTCGTTTGCATACTGGGTGATGAGGTAAGAGAATCCGACATTGGTGTTCCAGCGCCCATTGAGATTGATGGAATTCTGGCTATACGATGCATTTACGTTATTCGCGGCGGTTTGTGGAGCTGCGGAACCTTGCTCAAGCGTATTATTGATGTTGGCAATTTTCTGTTCAAGCTTGTTTTGCCGTTCTGCAAGTTCCTGGCCCGGCAAATCCTTTAACTGGTCAAACTCCATTGAAATGCCGTCAGAACCAACGCTAAACTGTTTTAGAAAGCCACCTTGGTTGACGATGGTATAAGCAATGACGCCGACGAGGCAAACCAGCGCCACCCAGAGAAAATTTTTTGGCAGTTGCATAAGTGATCCTGAAGAATTATGAAAAACAACTGTATGCCAGCCTGGTATCAAGTGCAAATCCATAGCTGCCGGGCTTCACAATGCACACAATGAAAAATAGCGAACCTCGTGTTCATACGAAAGTGGAGCAGCAATGATAAGGAATGGGATCATGACGCACCGCTTATCTTTGAGGCTAATGGTTACGAATTGCAAGATAACGGATGGTTCGAGTTTGCTGAGTTTATGCAAACTCCAGCCATAGTTAGTTGCAAAGAAATTCCTGAGAAGGGTCTGTCATTCTAAACGAAGCGACGCGAATTTTGCGACTGCGACAAGAGAGAAATGAAAATGGGGGAGGAAATTCTATTCGTCTGACCGGGGCAGGTATTGTGTGCGTCTGCTTCAAGACGAATGCTTCGATCAAGCCGCGTCAGGATTTTTCTCAAGAGAGAGGTTTTGTCTGCTTGCCAAAGAATCAGCAAACTGTCGTCAACGCCGCCAGAGTGACGGTGCGGTGCGAGGAGGTGCGCTGAAGCACTCCCGGCAGAAAAACCGGAGCCCGATTTTCGAGCACCGCTCACTCCGCGATTGCTTCACTTTCGGATGGCAGGGCAACGTTTGCCGGTTTGGCGGCGCGAGCCATGCGAAACGTGACCTCAGCCGACTCCGCGCGCTTTTTCATGGCTGCGAGCACCATCGGCAGATCGTTCTCCTGAACCTTGCGCACGAACATCGCGGGAGCGAAGAAATCCGGCTTGATTTTGGCGTTGAAGGTGAGCATGGTGCCCTTACCGTCCGGAGCGCGGTCGATGAGCCAGTCACCGTCGTACACCTTGAAATCGCCGTCAACCTGCCGGAATGAAAGGCGTTGCAGGTAGTCGCCCCTGACGCTCAGCTTGATAATAGACGGTTTTCCTGAAAAACAGGACGCCGGTTTTGCCCTTTTCAAACATCACCTGCTCCGATCCATTGTCCGAAATCAAGCCGCTGTCGATCAGCTTCGGAACGAAATTTTTCTGATTGTTATAATCCGTGATCGCCGACCAGACATGCAGGGGCGAGGCGTTGATATAAACCTTGCCAACCACGCCGGTCACGCCGTCATCGAGATCAGAGGTGTGAACCGAAATGCCCTGATGATCCTTGTCGGGTTGTTGCGTTTGCGAAGTGGCTTCGTGGGTATTCTGGCACGAAGCCTTCGCCGGAAGGAGGACGAAAGAGCCGTACATGGTGGCGATGGCCATAAAAAGGCAACGCAGTTGAGTAGTTCCGTGTCGCATGGTCGATCCGTTTATGGTGAGGCGGGAGCAATGGCTATCAGTATTTGCAATTTAATAATTGTTAACCTATTTCCAATACGCCAAAGTGAAGTAATCAAGAGGTGAATTACCCAAGCTCGAATGTCGTGACGCCGAAAATACGCTCGACGGGAAGCTGCGGCGCTGGCCCTTTGTACATGCGGGCGGTCTCGAAAACCACGCTCATCTCGTGCCGTTGAACCAGCTTGAGCGCCGCCGGGTTGACCTCCGGTATGTCGAGGAAGATCGCAGAGCCTTCCGGCACCGAGCTTTCGAGTGCTCTGAAAAGCGTTTCGGCAAGCTCGGGATTGTCGGCGAAAAGCGGGCCGATCTTGAAGCCGGCGCGGCATGGGCGTATGAGGCCGTAGCCGGCCAGCTTGCCGCTCTGGCGTATTCCGAAAGCGCGGCTGCCCTGGCGGCTCGTCCAGCATTCGAGAAATACCCGGCGGTCATCCGGAAAAAACTCCCGGTCATAGGTGACCAACTCTTCGAACGGAACCGACGAAAGCGGCACGGTCTCCTCGATATTGTCGCGGCTGCTGCGGGCCGCTCCCATGTACCGGATGTTCCGCCAGGCGAGGGCAAATCCCGATTTCCGGTAGTTGTGCTGTTGCGCCACCACGCCGTCGAGCCCAACCACGCGCCCTTCGAGGCGTTGCAGTCCTGCGTTCCAGAGTTCAAGACCCAGTCCCCGTCCGCGGTATTCCGGCCTGACGATATAAAAACCGAGAAACCCGAACGAGCTCCCGTAGCGGACAACGGAAATGCAGGCGACCGGTTCGCCATGCACCAAGCCGATGAGGAACCCCTCCGGGTCGGCGCGGCAGAAGCATTCCGCATCTTCCAGACCGGGGTTCCACCCTTCGGCGGCGG
>CAYZCF010000169.1:0-4142 GCA_964476855.1 uncultured Chlorobiaceae bacterium | reverse complement strand
GAGGGGTGGCGGATGCGGCCACGCTCCGGGTCGTCGAACTCGTGCGGCGGAAACAGGTTGTCGAACGAACGCCCCCGCCACTCTGCTTCTGGAAAGGTGATACACGAGGCCATCGCCTCATCCTGCGGCCCCATCTTCGCGCAGGCGGCAGCGAGCAGCACCGGACGCCCGAAGACCGAGCCGGTGAACTCCTTCGGCGTCCCGGCGAATCCCGCCGAAACACGTCCGCTGGCGATGCCCATCTCCGGACGGAAGCGCAACTCGTCGTGCTCCCCCATCCAGCGCGCGGCGCGAATCGCATCGAAAAACGGCTCTTCCGAGCCGAACTTCTTCGAGAAAAGCAGCACAATCGAGCTGTCGAGAAAACGCTCGACCACGCAGAAGCGCTCCGCTGCGAGTGAATCGCGCATCCAGACGAGGAACATGTTGAGGTAGATCAGAATCTCGGTCGGCGACAGGTCAAGCGTGAGCCGCGCGAAATCGCGCATTCCGACGTAGAGCACGGTTGCGTCGAGCTCGATGCACTTGAGCGGAAAACACCCGGCGGCCTCGTCGTCAACCTCTACATCAACCGTCAACGGCTGCGACAAGAGAAAATCCGAAATGGTGTTGTAACTGTACGGCGTCTTCACGGCTTCGGCACCTCCTCCAGCGTCGCCGCGAGGAAATTCCAGAATTTCAGCACCGAGGCGCATTCAACCTTTTCGTCCGGCGAGTGCGGATGGCGGATGGTCGGGCCGAACGAAATCATGTCGAGCTGCGGATAGGCCGCGCCGATGATGCCGCACTCCAGACCGGCATGAACCGCGCGAATCTCCGGCGTTTTACCGAAGCGGGCGTGATAGACTTCGATCATGCACTTGAGGATTGGCGACTCCGGATTCGGCTTCCACCCCGGATAGCCATGCTCGAACATGGCCACCGTTCCGGCGCGTTCGGCGACGCCGCCGATCATGTCGGCAAGCTCATGCATCCCCTCCTCCGAAGCGCTCCGCAGCAGGCACTCGACGGTCACGGCGTTTCCGTCCGAATGGACGCGGGCGAGATTGTTCGAACTCTCGACCAGCCCGGCCATCTCCGCGCTCATGCGATGCACACCGTTTGGGCAGGCCGCCACCGCGTCGAAGAGGCGCTGCGTCACGGCGCCATCGATCACCGCTGCCGGAAGCGCGGCCTCTGCCGCATCGACGCGAAGCCCCGGGTCGGCTCCGGCCAGCTCGCCGCCGATGGTTCCGGCAAACGCCTGAAGCTCATCGAGAAACGCCGCTTTGTCGGCGGAGGGCACAGCACAGAGTGCCGACGATTCACGCGGAATGGCGTTGCGCAGACTCCCGCCGTCGATGGAGGCGAGCAGCAGCCCGTGGCGGTCGCGGCCCATCTGCAAAAGCCGGTTCATGATCTTGTTGGCGTTGCCCCGGCCAAGATTTATGTCCATACCGCTGTGCCCGCCGCGCAAACCGGAGACCCGGATTTCAACGCCGATGTAACCAAGAGGAACCGGATCGCCGGTATAATCGAAGCGCATCGTGCCGTCGAGTCCACCCGCGCAGCCGATGAACAACTCGCCCTCATCCTCCGAATCGAGGTTCAGCAGGATTTGACCGTTCAGCACGCCCGGCTCGAGGCCGAGCGCCCCGGTCATGCCCGCCTCCTCGTTGGCGGTGCAAAGCGCTTCGAGCGGCCCGTGGCGCAGGGCGTCCGATTCAAGCACGGCCAGCATTGCCGCCACGCCGATGCCGTTGTCCGCCCCCAGCGTGGTGCCCCGCGCCCGCACCCACTCGCCATCGATCACGGCGTCGATCGGATCCGTTGCGAAATCGTGTGCCGTTCCGGCATTCTTCTGCGGCACCATATCGAGATGCGCTTGCAGGATAACACCCCGCAGTTGCTCCATGCCCGCCGTCGCGGGCTTGCGAACGATCACGTTGCCCGCCTCATCGACGAGCCACTCCAGCCCGCAACGCTTTGCGACATCGGCGACATACGCCCGAACCGCCTCCTCATGCCCCGATGGCCGCGGAATTTGCGTCAAGCAGTAAAAGTGTTTCCAGAGCGCGTTTGGTTCAAGTTCAAGGATAGCGGTACTCATATCTCCTTTCTCATGTGCTCATTATCGGCCTGTTTCGCTGGCAGCTCACGCACTTGGGACGCTTTTTTAAATTTCCTCATGTGTTGTTTCAAAATTGGAATCCTGTGTAAATGCCAATACCATGTTGCGTCCCGATAGTTTTGCTTTGTAAAGAGCTCTGTCGGCATTGGTAATCAGCGAGGTGCCGTCCGTGGCGTCATCAAGCCATGAGGCGACGCCGATACTTACCGTCAGTTGTCCGCTGGGCTGGTTGCGTTCGTAAACAAACGGTTCGTCGCAGATGATGCTGCGCAGACGCTCGGAAATCTCCAGCGCAGTGTCCTTGTCAGTTTTTGGAAACAGCACGGCGAATTCGTCTCCACCGAACCTTGAGGGAATGTCGGTCATGCGGCATTCTTGCCTGATGATTTCGGCGATTCTCGCCAGCACTTTGTCTCCGGCAACGTGCCCGTAGCGGTCGTTATAAAGCTTGAAGTGGTCGATGTCAATCATGGCGAGCGCGATGTCACCATTGAAGCGCCGTGCACGTTCGACATCGATGATGAGATGCTCCTTGAAGTGGCGATAGTTGTAAAGATTGGTCTTTTCATCGAGAATGTGCAACTCATCGAGCTTGCGGTTCTTCTCTTCGATGTCGTGGCACATGCTCGCGACCGACTCGCTGACGGAGCGCATTTCGGCGGATGGATCCTCGCCGCTCAAAAGGGTTTCGGCGGCTTCGGCGGTATCGTGCAGACTTTCGGGAAGATTGCAATTCAAAAGGGCCAGGCGCTCTGAAAGTTTATGAAGCGGAATGATCGAACGCCGGTAGCTTGAAATGATAAATCTTCCACCAGCCAGCACGACAACGATCAGCAAGAGCGTAATGAACACGAGATAGTAATTCAGGCTGGCCGTGAGCAACTCTTTGTCATCGGCGATCCTGGCGTTCATCTGTTCGATCATGCCGTCGAGATCGACAATCATGAGCTGGAGCGATTCGCGGCTGACCGGCGTGGCCAGTGGCTTGCGATGCTTCAGCCACTGGCCGAGCACGCTCTCCGGCTGCACCTCCGCGCTGCGTCCAATTTCCGAAAACCGGGCGCACTCGATCCGGAGCTTCGACTGAAGCTCCATCTGCCTGCCTGCCGAAAGAGTTCCATCGCCGAACTGTTGCTCGATCGATGATATTCTGGCACGGCATTCGACCAGCCTCATGCGCAACGCCTGGTCTGAGGCGATTTCGCGGAGCCGGGAAGACTGGAACGCGCCGAACCACGCGGTGCCTCCCGCAACCAGCAGTAGCGCCATGAAGCCAAACAGTACCGTCAACCTGATGAAGCCTTTGCCGCTTGTGTTGCTTCCGTGTTTCATGCAATCAGTTGAGAATGATGGTGCGCACGATCTGCTCGTATGGAGCCATGTCGCTGCGCTCGAAGAGCTTCTGCCCCTCTTTGGCGAGCCATGCGCCGAAGCCGGTCGCGAGTGGATTGTAGGGATCGTAGAGATAGAAAATATCCGTCGAGAGCGGATACTCGCCGGTGTAGAGCGTTTCGGGCGAAGCCTCGACCGGTTCGCCGCCATTCGCGCTCACCGGCAGCGCCTCGATGCTGCCGACATAGCCTGAGCGCAGGGCTGCCGCGTAGGCGGGGAGCGTCATGATGGCGGCGGCGTTCCGGTCTTTGCGGAGCCGCTCCAGGAGGCGAGGCATGTCCGCTTCGGCGGATGCGACAAGCGAATCGGGGCTGAGCGCCAGCAACTCCGAAAGCAGCGCCCGTGCGCGGAGATTGCTGCCATCGAGGCAGGCGACGATTTTGCCCGGTGAGCCGCCCAGCGATTGCCAGCCGGTGACGCGCCCCTCGAACACCGCTTTTAGCTCGCTAACCGAGAGGGAACGGACGGGGTTGGTGCGATTGACCACAAACACCAGCGCGTTGCGGGCGACCGGCTGCCGCTTGAGGGGGCGCTTCAGCGTGGAGAGCAGCGAATCTTCGCGGGCCGACAGCGCACCCTCGATGAGCGCCGCTTCGACCCGGCGTTCGAGAAGCCGCAAGACCGGACGGGACGATTCCGG
>CAYZCF010000168.1:0-4158 GCA_964476855.1 uncultured Chlorobiaceae bacterium | reverse complement strand
CCGGTTGACGTAATTGCTGACGAGCGTTACCATTAAATTTTACGATGAACCAAAAAAGCTGGGAGCCTCACGACTAAACCCCGCTGCGAACTACTCAAATCCCCCCATGCGGGTGGGGATTCTTCGTAGCAACTTGTCATACTTCTTCTTTGGCTGGTTACTTCGGATCTGTTCACCAATTATTTTTTAATCCAGATACGTCAAATTCAAACACCCTGTTTCCTTCGTTATAAAATGGAGCCTCAATTCGAACAACTGACGCTTTGTTCATTTTTTCGACAAATCGCTTGAACCCCTGAATGAACAGTATTTTTCTATCATGGTCGTCAGCTTCCGCTGCTGTATACTTCATCGCGACACCATCATCAAACCGCACAAGAATCGGAGTCCCATCATACCGAGTATTGAATTGACCTCTTTCAATAATGAGCATAACATCATGTCCGAACCGTGGGTGCCGACGAAGGCGCAGCGTGGCATGTTGCTCACCCTGATACGGAAAGTCGAAATTCACTGTATTATTTGATTCTATTGAAGCTAAGTGTATCAGCTTTGAAGTCATTTCATCAAAAAATGAGCTGTACTGCCATGTCTTACCAATAGACTCGACAGGCCCATTGTGCACTTCTGCCTCTTTTGGTTTCGGATTTTGATTTGTGTACCAAGAATCAGAAAGCGCTTGAATGCGAGCCTTCTCCGTCTGATCATGACCATAATTGACCAGCCAACCAACGCACAGCAATCCAAAGATGATCCAGATAAACGAAGGAACTTTTTTCATTTCAGCATCCTCTTTTTTTCGTTGTATTGCCGAAGCTAAACCCATAAAAAAATCCTTCTTCTGCATATTTTGCGTAATAAACCCCCCAGCACCACGGGGACGAGGTAAAAAGCACAAAGTTTTTATTTTTTACTGTCATGCGCTGGAATAGTCACGGCAATGAAAGCCTCGGTTCGCTACTCGACTCCTCTGAAAGATCAATGTAAAGCGAATCTATGTTTAGATAATAGCTGATTTTCATCTTATAAATCCTCTGCATTCAATTAAAATCAACTCGTCACCCGCACATCAGCAACAAGCGGAAAGCGTTCCGGGTGTTCTATAATTTCCTCCGTCAAATCGACATCCAGATCAGGCCACCAGAAATGACCGGGTGACTGCTCCTTGACGTTGAGAATCGATTTCACTGTCTGATCCCTGAACCACGGAAAATCGGCATACGACAAAAAAAGCTCCTTCCCGTGAGCAAGAAGCCAGATGCCGTGCTGTGATATATTCGACACTTCAACTTCTGAAATGCTTTCTCCATGCTTTAACAAGTTCATCGCTGTGCGCCTCCACTATTGATTCGATCTGCTTCAACTGAATTCTGGAATATCCATGATTCTTTGCAAGCTCAAGTTCCGGTTCAAGCCAAAACTTCGCCTCGCCGTCCCCCGATATAACGTGCACATGCACTCTTTTCTCTTCACGCGAAAAGAAGAAAAATCGAAATCCCTGCTCACAAAAAACGGTAGGACTCATGCGCTCTCCCCCAGATTTGGATTCCTCAACCGCAGAACAATATAACAATCCCCCTCACGCCTCGCCAAGAACCAACAACGCCCGTCCCTGTTGCCCTTGCTGTCCTGTCCTCCCAAATAAAAAGGGCGGCCACAAGAGCCGCCCCTACAAGAAATTCACGCCCTAAAGCAAATCCTCACAGATTCCCCACCAGCAGCTCGGCGATCTGGACGGCGTTGGTGGCTGCGCCTTTGCGGAGGTTGTCGGCGACGACCCAGAGGTTCAGGGTGCGCGGGTGCCAGTAGTCGGGGCGCAGGCGGCCAACGAACACCTCGTCGCGCTCGTAGGAGGTCATCGGCATCGGGTAGAGGCGGGCGGACGGATCGTCCTGCATGACGATGCCAGGCGATCCGGCGAGCAGCGCGCGAACCTCCTCGATGTCGAAATCGCTCTTCAGCTCGACGTTCAGCGACTCACCGTGGCCACCGTAAACCGGAATGCGCACGGTGGTCGGCGAAACCTCGATGGTGTCGTCGGCCATGATCTTCTTCGTTTCGTTGACCATCTTCATCTCCTCCTTCGTGTAGCCGTTTTCGGTGAATGCGTCGATCTGCGGCACGGCGTTGAAGGCGATCTGGTGGAAATGGGTGAAATCCTCCGGAATGTTGCCCGCCAGCTCGCTTTCGAGCGCGTCGCGTCCGGCCTTGCCCTTGCCGGTGACCGACTGGTAGGTCGAAACCACTACGCGGCGGATGCCGTAGGCGTCGTAGAGCGGCTTGAGCGCCACCACCATCTGGATGGTCGAGCAGTTGGGATTGGCGATGATGGGGGCCGCCTTGCCTTCGCGGTCGAAGATCGATTCGGGATTGACCTCCGGCACCACCAGCGGAATCCCCTCGTCCATGCGGAAGGCCGAGGAGTTGTCGATCACGATCGCGCCAGCCGCCGCCGCCACGGGCGCCCACTCCCTGCTGGCCGACGCGCCAGCAGAGAAGAGCGCGATGTCAACGCCCTCGAAAATCTCCGCCGACGGCACTTCGGTGACGAACTCGCGCCCCTTGAAGGCGATCACTTCGCCACGGCTGCGCGGCGAGGCGAGCGGCACCAGCTCGCTGACCGGAAAATTGCGCTCTTCGAGCACCTTGATCATGGTTCTGCCAACAAGGCCGGTTGCACCAAGGACGGCTACACGATAGCCTGCTTCACTGCTCATATACGTAAGAATAAATGATGGTTTAGTAATTGAGAATCAGTCTGAGCGAATGGTCGTTCAGAAACTCCCCGCCCTCTTTCAGTAGCCCCTCGCGGTCGAGCGCCTCGCACGACGCCTCGAATTCGCGGAGCAGTTCGACGATCACCGCCGGGTCGGGTTCGCGCACCAGCAGGTTGCGCACCTTCGAGACGCCCGGCAACCCTTTCAGGTAGGTCGAGTAGTGACGGCGCATTTCGAGCACGCCGTGCTTCTCGCCCTTGTACTCCAGCGACAGGCGCAAGTGTTCCCGCGCGGCTTCGATCCGGTCGCGGTACGACGGAAACGGCAAGCGCACGCCCGTTTTCACGAGGCTCTTTGCCTGTTCGAAAATGAAGGGATTACCGATGGAGCCGCGCCCGATCATGATGCCATCCGCGCCGGTGCGCTCGAACATCGCCACGGCATCCTCCGGGAGCCACACGTCGCCGTTGGCGATCACCGGAATCGAGCAGGCTCGCTTCGCTTCGGCGATGCGCCCCCAGTCGGCGCGGCCTTTGTACATATCGCTGCGGGTGCGCCCGTGCACCGCGACTGCCTTGATGCCCGCGTCTTCGAGCCGCCGCACGATGTCGGTGATGTTGATCGAGTCGTGATCCCAGCCGATGCGCGTCTTGGCGGTCACCGGCAGCGAAACGGCGTTGACCACCGCCGAGGCGATGGCCGAGAGCTTCTCCGGCTCCTTGAGCAGCGCCGCGCCCGCGCCGCGCCCGGCCACCTTTTTCACCGGGCAACCGAAGTTGATGTCGAGATAGTCCGGCTCGTAGGTTTCGGCAATCGCCGCCGCCTCGACCATCGACTCGACCGTGCTGCCGAAAATCTGCACCGCGACCGGGCGTTCGTGAGCGTCCACAGTGAGCTTGCGAATCGACTTCTCCGCGCCGCGCCGGAGCGCTTCGGCGCTGATGAATTCGGTGTAAACGATGTCCGCCCCGTGCTGCTTGCAGAGCTGCCGGAAGGCGCGGTCGGTCACATCCTCCATGGGCGCGAGGATGACGGGGCGGTCGATCTCGATGGTTCCAATGCGCATGGCGAGTGCTCCGGGGCTTATTCGGTTGGCGCTCCGGTGAGCGTGTCGCGCACCTGCTTGCGGATTGTGTTGCGCAAGGTCTCGTCCTCCTTGAGCAGCTTCTTGACGTTCTCGCGCCCCTGCCCCAGCTTTTCGGTGCCGTAGCTGAACCACGCGCCCGCCTTCTTGATGATACCGAACTCGACGGCCAGGTCGATCAGCTCGCCCAGCACCGAGATGCCCTCACCGTAAAGAATGTCGAACTCGGCAGTCTTGAAGGGCGGAGCCACCTTGTTCTTGACCACCTTCACCTTGGTGCGGTTGCCGATCACCTCTTCGCCATCCATGATCGGCGGGTGCCGATCTACTTCGTTGCCACGGCCAACGCCGTGGCCC
>CAYZCF010000167.1:0-4178 GCA_964476855.1 uncultured Chlorobiaceae bacterium | reverse complement strand
GATCTTCCTGTTCGCCCTCGCGAGCTTCGCCGCGCTGTTCATCATTGTCAATCTGGTCGAAAACCTCGACCGCTTCATGGACCGGAAGATTCCGTTCGACAGGATCGTCATCTTCTACCTCAGCGGCCTGCCGGACACCTTTCTGCTCACCAGCCCGCTCAGCGCGCTGCTCGCCTCGCTCTTCGTCACCGGCAAGCTCTCGATGCAGAGCGAACTGCCCGCGCTCAAATCGGCGGGCATGAGCCTGTCGCGCCTGATGAAGCCTTTTCTCGTCGTGACGCTCGCGATCACGGCGCTCAACACGGTCAACTCCTGCTTCATCGCTCCGGCGATGTACGACTGGTCGAAAGGGTTCGAGAAACGCTACCTGAAACGGCAGAAAAACAACGACGGGGAGCCGCTGCACATCCGGGAGTCGAAAAACCGCATTCTCACCGTCGCCGAGATCGGCCCGGACAGGAAAAGCGCCACGACCGTTTCGCTCGAAACCTTCAACGGAAGCCAGATCGTCGAACGCATCGACGCCGATTCGCTCCGCATCATCACCCGCGAGAAGTACTGGATTTTGTACAACACGAAACAGCGCACCTTCTCGAACGGCATCGAAACGCTCGCCACCAGGCCGGGCGCGGACACCCTGAAGCTCTCGCTGGCGACCAATACCTTCAAGATGATCGACACCGATCCGGACGAAATGAACATCTTGCAGCACTTCGATTTCATCTGGCAGAAAGCGCACTCCGGACTGCCGGGACTCGAAAAAGCGACCGTCAAGCTGCACACCAAGCTCGCCCTGCCGCTGGCCAGCATGATCATCGTGCTGATCGGCGTGCCGCTCTCCTCGAAGAAAAAGCGCAGCGGCCTGGCCGTGGAGGTCTCCATCAGCCTCCTCATCGGCCTCTCCTATCTCGGTATGCTGAGAACAATCGGCAGCCTCGGCTACGATGGACTGCTCGATCCCGTGCTCGCCGCCTGGCTGCCAAACCTTCTTTTCATCATCGCCGGAGTTTTCCTGTACCGCTCCGCCAACCACTGACGCCATGCTTCAGCCGCCCCTCATCGCGCTCATGACCGATTTCAGCCTCGAAGACGCCTTTGTCGGCGTCATGAAAGGGGTGATCGCCACAATCTGCCGCAAAGCGCGCGTGATCGACCTCACCCACGCCATCAGCGCCCAGAATGTCCGGCAGGCGGCCTTCCACCTCGACCGCTCCATCGGCTATTTTCCGGACGGCACGATCTTTGTCTGCGTCGTCGATCCCGGCGTCGGCACCGCCCGCCGAGCCATCGGCGTCCAGGCAGGCCCGTACCGCTTCATCGCGCCCGACAATGGCCTGCTCACCCCCATCTTCGAGCGCTGGCCGGATGCCAACTGCTACGAGCTGGCGGACGCGAAGTACCAGCTCGCCAACAAAAGCGCCACCTTCCACGGCCGCGACCTCTTCTCCCCCGCCGCCGCCCACCTCGCCGCCGGAGTGCCGCTGGAGGCCTTCGGGCCATCGATTGACGTCGCGGAGTGCCAGCGAATCGAGCTGTGGCAAAACCGCCCATTGGAGGACGGTAAAGGCTGGCAAGGCGAAATCATAGCCACCGACCACTTCGGCAACCTCATCACCTCCTTCGAAGCCGGGATGATCGCGGATGGCGAGGGCTGGCAAGTTTCAGTTGGAAACGCCGAGCCACTTCGAATCGTACGAACCTACGGCGAAGCAGAGCCGGGCCACCCGCTCGCCTACACCGGCAGCAGCGGCATGATCGAAATTGCAATCCGCAACGGGAATGCGAGTGCGGAGCTGGGAGTTGGCGAGGGAAATGCGGTGGTGGTAAGACCGATGAATTCGTAGAGGCAAACCTGCGTGTTCGCCCTCTTCCCTGGGAGCGCCGAGCGCCTGCTCGGCATAAATAAGCTGTAGAAATATGCCCCGCGTTTGCCCTGAACGAATGCTCAACGACAAGAAAAAAACGCACTATAGCGTCAATTTCTTGTCAACACAGCCATGATACCAACCGACCGACCACCGACGCCTCCCGGAGAGATGCTTCTCGAAGAGTTTCTCAATCCGATGCAGATAACCCAGCGTGAACCCGCCGAAGCCATTCACGTGCCGTATCAGAGAATCAACGAAATCATCAACGGCAAGCGTGGCGTCACGCCATCCACGGCATTGCGCCTGGCGAAATATTTCAACACCTCAGCAAATTTCTGGATGAACCTCCAGCAACGCTGCGACCTCTACGAAGCGATCCAGTCAGAAGAGTCTGTACTGAAGGAGATCATCCCGGTCAGGCAGGAGGTTGCGGCGGCGGGTTGAGGCAATAAAAACGTTCAGAATTATCCTCATTACAACACCAACTTTTAATCTTTTTCTTATTCAGCATATGATGTTATTACTCCGGCAACAATAAATCACAATTTCGCCCATTGTAAGAAGTTTAGCTAAAACCATGATTAATATTGCCTTATCCGCGTATCACGAACTAAAGTCCGGGGCAATTGTTTAAGAGTTTTAATGGCCGGAGTAATAATCACAAAAGACATGGGCTCCTGCCACAGCACCTCCTGCAATACCTGCTCTTTTATTGACGACCTGCAAGCCCTGCACTTTTTTCTTGCACCTGCACCACCTGCTACTTATATTTATTCCTGAATAACAAGCAACAACCAAATAACAGAGTACCAAATGAATGGATTAGAGAAAGTTTTAAAAACGCACCAAGATGTTGTTCGAAACAACTTTATTGCATCGAAAGGACAGGGGTTTACAAGTTATGCGGTCTCGAACTTGCGAGGTGGTGTTGGAAAGTCATCACTTGCATTTAATCTTGCCTATGAAATTTCGAGACATTCTCCAACTATTTTTGGAGATCTGTGCCCACAATGTAATTTCACCGAACTTTTGCTTGGGGACTATCGTCCTAAAATAACCATCTACGATGGACTTCTTCCGGCGATTTTGGGTTCAGCTTTCGGAAACATTCCTGAGGACCTTTCTTATAGGGTTAGTCAGCACTGCGCGTCCTTTAAAGGTGGATGCAACTCGTGGATAATCGCTGGAAGTTCAGAGCTTTTTGCGTTTCCATCATTATTATATCAACAACTCAATACTGCATATTCGCAAGGGAATAAAAAAGCAGTAGGCAATTTGCTGCATGGCTTACGTGATTTATTCATAAAGGAAGCCAAAAATAACAAATGTGATAAGATATTATTAGATACAAGCCCCTTTTATGCTGGAGGCACACATTTGGCATGGTGTGCTGTTGACGCATTGATTGTCCCTGTTCGTGTTGATGAACATTCTTTAGAATCACTTGAACTCCTTTTTAGACAACTATCTGACAAATCAAGAGATTTTCAAGTATGGAATGAGCGTGCTGAAGGTATTGGGATACCAAAAATAGCCGCGATTGTCATGACAATGGTTGGCTCAAAAAGTCAAATAGAAGCAACCCCTGATAATGCTTCAAGAATGTACATAGAACGAGCTATTAAAATTGCTGAAAATTATGCTGATCTTTTTGGGTACGAAGACCCAAGTGATGCCTTCGTAATAACCGATGATTTCCATTCCGCTGGTCGAATTTCTGGCGCTGAACGGCTTCCTATAACAGAATTGCAGGTCGGTAAATTTCATACTGTAGAAGGTCGCCGTTTACAGGTTAACAAATCAGCATCTAGATATAAGAATCAAATCAAGTATCTTGCCTCGATGATTTAGACTAACTGTGTTCTGTGGAAATAGTCTGACATACTGTTTTTAACAAACAATATAAAATCAATGAATCATGCAAAAAAAGCCTATAAATAACGGAAAGCAGTGGAGCGCAGGTGAAGTCCAGAAATTGAAAAATTTAGTTCAGGAAAACACGCCTACCCGAGTAATAGGTTTAAAGCTAGGTAGAACTGAAAATTCCATTTACTCAAAAGCCTCTGAAAAGGATATTTCCTTGAAACCAACGAACCAATCACCATACAATAGAAGAAAAGACAAATAGCTTTAATTACCCCGTTGCAAGCTACGAGTTATAAATTCTCCACAATCGCCAGCCGCAGGGGTCAATCGTGTCTGCGTAGCCGGTCGGTGAGACCGTTGATGCGGCGATGCAGCCGCCGCAGACCGTGAGGATCGGGCAGGCGGCCAAGGCGCCTCACTATCTGCGGTGCAATTTTTTCAACG
>CAYZCF010000166.1:0-4231 GCA_964476855.1 uncultured Chlorobiaceae bacterium | reverse complement strand
ACGCCGTGCAGCGCGGTCCCTTCATAGAGCCAGAAAGCTAAACGCATGGTGTTTCGTTGGTTTTCGTCCTTGAATTTTACCGTGAGCTGGGCATCACCCCTTCGAGCCACACCGATTCGTCGAACTCCGGCAGCGACTGGCGGCGCAGGAACGGTGCGACAAAAAGGTTGGCCAGCGTGAACACGCCCGACCAGCTGTGAATGGACATGAGCGTGAACTCCATGCTCCACTTCACGATGAAGCCGTTGCCGACAAACGGGTTGGCCGTCATGAGCGAGGTGACGATCATGTCGGGCCTCGTCTGTTTGATCTCTTCGAGCTGGCGATGGAAGTTCGGCTGTTCGACCACCCGAACGCCTTCGAGCGCTTCGAGTTCGCGGGCGTGGAACTTCTTGTTGATGTAGGCGCTGCTGCACTCGACAACCTCCGCGCCGGCGTTCTTGAGGAAGCGAGCCAGCGGCAGCTCCATCATGGTGTCGGCGGTGAGGAAAATCTTTTTGCCTTTCAGCAAATCGGTCTGCGGCTTGATCTTCTCCCATGCGGCTTCGGCGCGGTCGGAGAGATCGACCGTAATACCGAACATCGCGGCAAGGTCTTCCCAGAAGGTCTTGGTGCCGTCGGGGCCGAACGGGAAAAGCGAGGTCAGCACCTGCGAGCCGCGTTCGCGGTTCAGGCGGGAGCAGACGCGCGACAGATAGGGCTGGATCGGCGCGAGCACCGTGTCGGGGCCGATGGCCGGAAGCTTGTCGAAGCGGCTCTCGGGCAGGAAGCCACCCACCGGAATGCCGAGCTGTTCGGCCTCGGTGCGAAGATCGTCCGCCGTGATGTCGTTCACCGAACCGACGAAGACCACCTTCTTGTCACCAGCAGGAGCCGTGGGGCAGAAGGGCACGAGCGCCTGGAGCACAGAATCCTCCGCCTGCGTGAAGTTGAACACGAGACCGCTGGCAGGCACGAAGAGCACCGGAGTCTTGTCGGAGCTGAGATGGTGCGCGAGGCCCTTGAAGTCCACCTTCATCACCTCGGGGGTGCAGGAGGAGAGCAGGAAGATCACCGACGGATTGTGGTCGCGCTTGATCTCCTCGATCACCGCTTCGAGCTGCGGCTCGGCGCGGGAAAGATCGGCCTCCTCGATGAGGGCAATGCCAAACCGGGGCTTGGCGAAGATCATCATGCCGAGAGCGTTCTGGAGAAAGTGGGCGCAGGTGTGGGTACCGAGAATGAGGAAAAAGCTGTCCTTGATCTTCTGGTAGAGCCAGCCGACGCAGGCCAGACCGCAGAAGCTGTGGGTGACGTTATCCTCCTTGAGTATCTGGCAATCGCTTGAAACCGGCATCATGGCATTATGTCTTTAAAGATGGTGCTGGAAGCTCCGAGATGATTCCGGGCGGCCAACCCTGAATTTTTAGAACCCGAAGATAAAAATATTTTTTCATTTATCCGGCGAGGCTTTGCGGGCCTCGACCGACGCTACCTTGTCGCCGATGGAGACCGCCTTGTCGCGCCGGTCATCGATCTTCATCACGGTGTAAACCCTCGCCGCTCCCTCGACGAAGCAGTGCTCATGCAGTTTTCGGGCGATGGCGAAAAGCTCGTCCGCCGAACCCTCCACGATGGTGCCCATGTCGTTGAGCCGGAAGGGCAAACCGCTCGCATGGAGCAGCGTTTCGAGACCTGCGATCCAGGCGCTCAAACCGCCGGCTGCCGTGCCGAGCGGAATCACCGTAATTTCGAGCAGGGCCATGCCGGCGGATCCGTCCGCTTACTTGAAGACCGTCTCTTCCCTGCCCGGGCCGACAGAGATGAAGGTCACCGGAACCTCCAGCGCCTCTTCGAGGAAGGTGACGTAGGCCTGGGTGTTCGGATGCAGTTCGGAGAACGAGCGGGCGCTGGCGTTCGAGGCCATCCACCCCTTCAGGCTCTTGTAGACCGGCTGTACGCGCGACAGCGTCTGGTGCTCGGTCGGGAAGTCGTGAATCTCCTTGCCGTCGAGCATGTAGGAGGTGCACACCTTGATCTCCTCGAAGGTGTCGAGCACGTCGAGCTTGGTCAGCGCCAGCTCGGTCACGCCGCTGACGGTGAGCGAATAGCGCAGCGCGACGAGATCGATCCAGCCGCAGCGACGCTTGCGCCCCGTGGTCGCACCGAACTCGCAGCCGATCCTGCCGAGCGCCTCGCCAGTCTCGTCGTCAAGCTCGGTCGGGAAATCGCCATTGCCCACCCTGGTCGTGTAAGCCTTGCAGACGCCGATGATCTTGCCGACGTGGTTCGGCGCCACACCGGAACCGGTGCAAGCGCCGCCGGAGGTCGGGTTGGAAGAGGTCACGAAGGGATAGGTGCCATGATCGACATCGAGCAGGCAACCCTGCGCCCCTTCGAGCAGAACGGTCTTGCCCTCCTTGATCTGGCGGTTCAGGAAGAGCTGGGTGTTGGTCACGTAGGGATCGATCGCCTTGTCGAACTCCTCGTACTCGCGGATGATCGCCTCGACGTCGATCTCCTCTTGCTCGTACACCTTGCTGATCAGCTTGTTCTTGGCCGCGAGATTCTCGCGCAGCTTCTCCTTGAGCACGTCGCGATTGAGCAGATCGACCACCCTGACGCCTTTGCGGGCGAACTTGTCCTCGTAGCTCGGGCCGATGCCACGACCGGTGGTGCCGATCTTGTTATCGCCGCTCAGGCAGGACTCGCTCAAGCAGTCGAGCCGCTTGTGGTACGGCATGATCAGGTGCGCGTTGTGGCTGATGTACAGACGCCCCTTGACGTCGTAGCCCAGCTCCTCGACTTTTTTGATTTCATCCATGAGCGCGTTCGGATCGATCACGACGCCGTTGCCGATCACGCAGATGCAATCCTTGTTGAAGATGCCCGATGGGATGAGGTGAAGCACGACGGTTTTGCCGTCGAAGCAGATGGTGTGACCGGCATTCGCGCCGCCCTGGTAGCGCACCACGATGTCGTATTTATCGGAGAGGTAATCGACCAGTTTGCCCTTGCCCTCGTCGCCGAACTGCGTGCCGACAAGCACGGTAGCAGACGCTGCCGGTCTGCTGAATGTGTTTTCTTCCACGTCGCTTCCTTTTACTGAGAAAAAAGATCGAGGCGCTCCAGAAGCCTGTCCCGGCCCGCGCCCGACAAAGACGAATAATTTACAATAAATCTGGCATTCGATGCACAACTTTCAATCGTGCGCTGGGCCTTCGACTTTTCGGTCTGCTTCAGCTTGTCCCACTTGGTGAGCACGATTCCGAACGGCCGCCCGCAATAGTCAAGAAACTCCATCATCTCAAGGTCGGAGGCCATGCCCGGATGGCGCGAATCGACAAGCAGCACCACGAGTGCGATCTCGTCACGCTTCTGGATGTAGCCCGTCAGCAACTTTCCCCAGCTCTCACGCTCACCCTGCCCGACCTTGGCGTACCCGTACCCCGGCAGATCGACGAAGTAGAGGTTGTCGTTGATGAGGAAATAGTTGATGAGCCGGGTCTTCCCCGGCGTCGAACTGGTCTTCGCCAACCCCTTGCGGGCGCACAGGGAATTCAGCAGCGAAGATTTGCCGACATTCGACCGCCCCACAAACACGATCTCGGGGCGACCGTCTGACGGAAGGCCGTTCAAGCTGGAGTAACTACAGAAAAACTCAGCGCTGGTGATGTTCATGAAGTAATCCTTATAAAAAATCACGCCGCGTTTTTCGCGGCGGATTAAAGTGCAAAGCTAAAAAACCAGACATGAAAAACCCAATGATTGGGTTGAAACCTCAAGCAATACTCTTCACCCTACTTGCCACGAAATCCCTCTAAAAGTTGCACAGGAAGAGGCAGGCGGTAGTGCCTACACGCAACAATAATCAACGGCCACCAACCAAACTTGACGGCAGACAAATCCTTAAAATTTGGCGATTGATCGCATTCACCAAATACCCGAGCAAGAAACTCTTCTTTTGGTCGATCAACAGGCACATGAGATAAAACTGCACCGTGAGAATCGCTGTTCGTCCAGAAATGCGCCTCAGAGCCTTCGTCCGGATACCAGAATTGGAAGTTACAATGCGATAAATGCGCCTACTTAAATTGGGCTATGTTATTGTACATCTCCTCATCATCTAAAAGCGCTGCCCATAACGCAATAACGGGGTAAAGGATACTCCCGCTCGTCACAGTCTTACGGTACTCGTCATCTCCCGATTTTGGATGGGAGAGATGCTCTGTGTAGGTATTAAGAATACAGG
>CAYZCF010000165.1:0-4302 GCA_964476855.1 uncultured Chlorobiaceae bacterium | reverse complement strand
ACGAGCCTCGCCACTTTGCGGGCAATGCCTGCCGAGACTACCGTTCCGACCACTTCGCCAATATCCTTGTAGGCCACGGGCGCTTCCTCGGCCAGACCAGACATCGATCCGGCCTGCACCGAGATACCCATCGCTTCGAGTTCCATCCTGAGTTTGTTGCCCTGCACCGTGTGTTTGGCTTTCGTCCGCGACATCCGGCGGCCCGCGCCGTGGCACGACGAGCCGAAGCTTTCGCGCATCGATGCCTCCTCTCCCTCCAGCACGAACGAGGCTGTGCCCATGCTGCCGGGAATGATCACCGGCTGGCCAGGAAAGGCGCGGGTCGCTCCCTTGCGGTGCACGAGCAGCTTTTTGAGATGACCGTCGATTTCGTGCGTTTCGATCTTGGCGATGTTGTGCGCCACGTCGTAGACTACGCGCAACGGCTCACCGTCCATCACGCTGTTCCACGCCTGACGGATCTCCCAGGTGATGAGCTGGCGGTTCGCCCACGCGAAGTTCGCGCCCGCCGACATGGCGCTGAAGTACTCCTGCCCCTCCGGTGAGCGAAAGGGCGCGCAGGCCAGCTCGCGGTCGGGCACCTCGATGCCGTACGATGCCATCGCGCGGTTCATGACGCGGATGGAGTCGGTGGCGATCTGGTGGCCGAGACCGCGCGAGCCGGTGTGGAGCTGGATCACCACCTGCCCCTCGAACAGCCCCATGCGCCCGGCGGCGTCGCGGTCGTAAATGGCGTCGATCCGGTCGATCTCCACGAAATGGTTGCCCGCTCCCATCGTGCCGAGCTGGTCGTGGCCGCGCTGTTTGGCCTGCGGCGAAACCTTCGACGGATCGGCCACGTCGAGCACGCCGCCCGATTCGATGTGGTCGAGATCATCCGGCTCTCCGTAGCCAAGCGCCACCATGCAGCGCGCCCCCTCGCGAAGCACGCGGTCGAGTTCGGCGGATGAAAAGGCGATCTTGTTGCCGCGCCCGACGCCGGAGGGCACCTGGCGGTAGATTTCACTGGCGAGGTCGGGAATCTTGTCGCGGATAGTTTCGAAGGATGACCGGCTCGCCAGAAGGCGCACGCCGCAGTTGATGTCGTAGCCGATGCCGCCGGGAGAGATGACGCCCAGGTCGAGGTCGAAGGCCGCCACGCCGCCAATCGGAAAGCCGTACCCCTCGTGAATGTCGGGCATGGCGATGGCGCAGCCGACGATGCCGGGCAGCGTGGCGACGTTGACGAGCTGCTCCAGCGAACGGTCGGCGAGAATCTGTTCGAGCATCGCTTCGGAAGCGTAAAACCGCGCCGGAACGCGCATGTCGCTGCGGTACGAGCGCGGAATCTCCCACAGCCAGCCTGAAATCTGCCTGATCGACAACCGCTCCATTGCGCCTCCATTGTTTTCGTTCACGCCGCTTCCCCTGGAAAGACCGAGAACCAATAGCCCCACGTAAGCGTTCCTGCCGGATATTTCATCCACCATCAACCCGTCGTCATCATGAAGCTGTCGCGAACCATCCGAAACACGCTGGCGCTGCTGTTCATCACGGCGCTGCTCGTGCCCGCAACGCTCAGGGCCGCCGAGAAAGGAGATACCATGAACTTCGAACTCACCTCGTCCGCTTTCACTCATATGGGCGCGATTCCGGCGCTCTACACCTGCGAGGGCAAAAACATCTCGCCGCCGCTCGCGTGGAAAAATTTGCCAAAGGGGACGAAAAGCCTCGTGCTCATCGTAGACGATCCCGACGCGCCCGACCCGGCGACCCCGAAATTCACCTGGGTGCACTGGGTGCTCTACAACATTCCGCCTGAAACAGCGGGACTCGCCGAAGGGGCCGGAAACCGTCCCGCCGTCGGGATGCTCGAAGGCTTGAGCAGCTGGAACCGCGGCGGTTACGGCGGCCCCTGCCCGCCCATCGGCACGCACCGCTACTTCCATAAACTCTACGCGCTCGACACCGTGCTGCCCGACCTGCTTTCGCCACTCAAAGCCGACGTAGAGGCCGCCATGAAAGGCCACATTATCGGCGAAGCCATGCTGATTGGCACGTACAGGAAAAAGGGCGGTTGATCAATGGAATTGATGGGCGATGTGAATGAATAAATGGACGGAAGAGCGAGATTTTCCCCCTCTTCCATTCATCATTCATCATTCTTAATTCTTCTTTTTGTGCCCTTCCAGTTCGATGCGCAACGCTGAGAGGGTGATATTGACGTCGAGCAGGAAAAAAACGAGCGCGGCGATCAGACAGAGCATGCTGATAATGAAAATCGATTCAACAAGCAGCGGCAAATCGACATACAGAAGGCTTGTCATAAACAGCAAAATGATGAGCGTTGCGGCGCCAAGGCAGGTCAGCGAAGCAAGAAGAATAGCGTTCCTGGCATAGTGGGCTCGCTTCCAAAGCACCACGATTTCCCTGTCGATTTTCGATCTTTTCGATTCGGAAAGCTCTTCATATTGATCGAGCAACTCCCTGGCGCGGTCGATCGTCCGGGCCAACCGGTTGGTCATGGTAAGAAGAAGCAGGCCAATGCCTGATATGAGAATAACCGGGCCGATGGCCGTCTGGAGCACAGGAATAAGTTCGCCGATAGTCTTGATTATCATAGTTTCGGTTGATTTTAAGATTCATCCTCCGCCCGATGTAGTTCGTTCGATGCGAGATCGAGGCGGTCACCGGGCATCGGTACGAGCGCCTCGACGGCAATCTCATCGCGCAGAAACTCTCTGAACGACTCCTTCACCCCCTCTTCGCCATGCACGATCATCACTTGCGGAGCACCCTCCCGGCTCATGAGCCAGCGGAGGAGGTCGTTGCGGTCGCCGTGCGCAGACAGACCGCCAACCGTGTGCAGTTGCGCACGAACCCGGTAGCTCCGTCCGTGCAGCCGCACCTCCTTGCGCCCTTCGACGATCTCCCGGCCAAGCGTGCCTTCCGCCTGGAACCCGGTGATGATGATGTGACATTCGGGGCGTTCGATGTTGCGCTTCAAGTGGTGCACGATACGACCGCCGTTGCACATGCCACTGCCCGCGATGATGATCGCGCCCTGGCTCATGTCGTTGATCTTCATCGACTCCTCTACCCTGCCAGTCAGGTGGAGATTGCCAACGGGCGGCATCTTGCGCATATTCTGGCGGAACAGGCGCGCCTCTTCATCCCATAAATCATCGTAATTCCAGTAAATACGACTCGCGTCGATGGCCATCGGGCTGTCGAGGAACACCTGCCATTTCTCCAGCGACCACTCGTGGTAGTGCTCGCCGAAAAGGTAGAGCAGCTCCTGGCTGCGGCCAATCGAGAAGGCGGGAATCAGGATGTTGCCGCAGTCGCGGCACGAGGTTGCGATGATTTCGCCGATTTCAGCCACGGTGCTTTCGAAATCGCGATGCAGGCGGTCGCCGTAGGTGCTTTCAACGAGAACCACGTCCGCGTGACCGATGGCGTCGGGATCGTTCAGGATAGGCGAATCGTATTGCCCGAGGTCGCCGCTGAAGACCAGCGTGCGGGTCGTATCGCCCTCCGTGACCTCCAGCTTCACAAACGCCGAGGCGAGGATATGGCCCGCGTCGTGCAGCGACAGCGCGATGCCGGGCAGAATTTCGCGCCGCTCGCCGTACCGGACTCCCTCCATCTGCCTGACGCACCGCTGCGCCTCTTCGACCGTGTAGAGCGGTTTGGCATCCCGCTGGCCGCGCTTCTGCATGAAGCGGGCATCGTTCTCCGAAAGCATCGCCGAGTCGCGGAGCAGAATTTCGCACAGCTCGATGGTGCCGTAATGGGTGTAGATCGGCCCGCGAAAGCCGCGATTCACCAGCAGCGGCAGGCGGCCCGAGTGGTCGATGTGGCCATGGCTGAGCACCACGGCGTCGATTGCCGAAGGCTCGAACGGAAAGGGCTCGCGGTTCAGTGCCTCGACCTCGCGGCTGCCCTGCATCAACCCGCAATCGAGCAACACCGTCAACCCGTTCGCCCTGAGAATATGGCAGGAACCCGTCACCCGCCGCGTCGCCCCGTAGAATTCGATCTCCATATCGCCCCCGTGTTTTCATGAACCGGATCACCGGCAGACTGGATGCGCCAGATGCATGTACTTAAAATGTAGGTGCTGCGACTTGAAAAGCAAAAAAGCCTGACGCAACGGGAAAAGTCACGTCAGGCTTGCGAAGCTATCACGAGATAGCGGTCAGTCCTTCATGCGTTTTTTCTTCGAGGCGCTGAAGCCGGTGAAAAAGGGGGTATCCGCTTTCGACTTGCCGCCGGGGCCTTTTTTGAAGCTCTTCTTCCGGTCGCCGCCGAAACCGCGGT
>CAYZCF010000164.1:0-4400 GCA_964476855.1 uncultured Chlorobiaceae bacterium | reverse complement strand
CCACGTAAATGATGCCCCGCTCGGCGCGTTCGAGGGTGAAGTCGGAAGCGTGGAGCAGCCTGGCCAGAATGGTCTCCACGTCGTCGCCCACGTAACCCGCCTCGGTCAGCGAGGTGGCGTCGGCGATGGTGAAGGGCACTTCGAGCAGGTTGGCGAGCGTCTGGGCGAGCAGCGTCTTGCCGGTGCCAGTGGGGCCGATGAGCAGGATGTTGCTCTTTTCGATCACCACATCGTCCCCGGACGACCAGTCGTGGGCATCGAGCCGCTTGTAGTGGTTGTACACCGCCACGGCGAGCGATTTCTTGGCCTGCTCCTGACCAATGACGTACTGGTCGAGCGCCTCCTTGATGTTCACGGGGCTTTTCAGACGAGGCTGGAAAGCGGGCTCAGGCGACGTCTCCGGGTGACGGATGGCGCTGATCTCCTTGCGCAGGATTTCAACCGAACTGAGAATGCAGCGGTCGCAGATGAAGGCTCTCGGCCCGGCGACCATGCTGTTGACCTCTTGGCTGGTTCTGCCGCAGAAGGAGCAAACAACCGGCGGTTCCGATCCGTAACTTTTCCTTCCTCCGCCCTGGCCTTTACGCGGCTCTTTGTCTTTGATCATTTGGTAGCGTTAACTTCTCTCTTTATAATCCCATGCGGGCGAGGCTGTCGAGCACGTGCTGGATCATCATGCTGAGGCGCGGATGCTCCTCCTCGAAGTGGCCCACAGCGTCGCTCATGCGCTCCGTCAGACTCTCCTCGGCGGCAGCTTCATCGCCGCCTTCGACGAGCTTCGAGATGTCCTCCTTCAGGGTGGCGAGCACCTCGCCGGTCTTTTCATCGACCGTTCCGATCTGACCCAGCTCCTGATGCAGGGTTTCGAGCAGTTCTCTCAGTTTTTGCTGTTCCATACAACGTATCCCGATTTATTCAGCCATTTTCGTCATCTTGCAACACTCTCGCTTGCCGATTCGTTCACGGCAGACTGGTGCAGCCCATCAGGAAGCGGTCGCACTCCCTCGCGGCAGCGCGTCCTTCGTTGATCGCCCACACCACGAGGCTCTGGCCACGGCGTGCGTCGCCTGCGGCGAAGACCTTGCCGACGCTGGTGCAGTAGCTTTTCTCGTCGGCCTTGATGTTGCTGCGGCTGTCCTGTTCGACGCCGAGTGATTCGAGCAACTGCGCTTCCGGGCCGAGGAAGCCCATCGCTAGCAGCACGAGCTGGGCCGGAATGATCTCCTCGCTGCCGGAGACCGGCACGGGAATGGTGCGGCCATCCTGCTTCAGCCACTCGACCTTCGAAACCTCGACGGCAGTGAGCTGTCCGTTCTCGCCGATGAACTTCTTGGTCATCATGAGGTAGCGTCGCGGGTCTTCGCCCTGCACAGCGGCAGCCTCTTCCTGGCCGTAATCGACCTTGAAGACTTTCGGCCATTCGGGCCACGGGTTGTCATCCTGACGGAAATCGGCCGGTTTCGGCATGATTTCGAGCTGGATGACGCTGTTGCACCCCTGGCGCAGCGAGGTGGCCACGCAGTCGGTGCCGGTGTCGCCGCCGCCGATTACCACCACATCCTTGCCCTGTGCGGAGAGCGCGGGTTCGGTGCCGTCAAGCACTGCTTTGGTGCCGGAGCGTAGGAACTCCATCGCGAAGTGGATGCCGTCGAGATTGCGCCCGTCGGCATCGAGGTCGCGCGGGTTGGTAGCGCCGGTGCAGAGCACCACGGCGTCGAACTCCGAGAGCAGCTTGTCAGCCGGGTAGTTCACGCCAACCTCGGTGCCGGTGACAAACTCCACGCCCTCCGCTTTCATGAGATCGACGCGGCGCTGCACCACAGCCTGCTTGTCGAGCTTCATGTTCGGGATGCCGTACATGAGCAGGCCGCCAATGCGGTCGTCACGCTCGAAGACCGTGACCGAGTGGCCCGCCTTGTTGAGCTGGTCGGCGGCTGCGAGGCCCGACGGGCCGGAACCCACGACGGCCACCTTCTTGCCGGTGCGCACGGCGATCTGCTTCGGCTCGACCCACCCTTCGGCAAAGGCATGTTCGATGATCGAGCACTCGATATTCTTGATGGTCACCGGCGGCTGGATGATGCCGAGCACGCAGGAACCTTCGCACGGCGCGGGGCACACGCGGCCGGTGAACTCCGGGAAGTTGTTGGTCTTCATCAGCCGCTCCCAGGCGTCGCGCCAGAAACCGCGATAGACGTGATCGTTCCACTCGGGGATGAGGTTGTGAATCGGGCAGCCAGCAGTCATGCCGCTGAGCATGAAGCCCGAGTGGCAGAACGGCGTGCCGCAATCCATGCAGCGCGCGCCCTGGTCGGCGAGCTGCCCGTCCGTCATCTCGTCGTGGAACTCGTTCCAGTCCTTTATTCTCTCCAGAGGCTCCCGATCTGCGGGAAGCGCTCTCCGGTACTCCATAAATCCTTTCAGTTTACCCATAGGTCGTAATACGTTGTTCAGGCGACTCGCCCAATTTCAGTTCCCCGAGACGCGGGAAGGATCATGCACGTTCTTTTCGAAGGCGGCCATGACGGCATCGTCGCCGGTCAGGCCCATCGCTTCGACCTCTTTCATCGCTTCAACGGCACGTTTGTAGTCGTTTGGCAGCACCTTGACGAAACGCTGCGAGGCGTTCGGCCACTCGGCGATCAGTCCGGCGCCAAGTGCGCTGCCGGTTGTCGCCACGTGCTGCTCGATCTTCGAGCGGAGCCATTCGAGTTCGTCCTCCGCTTCGACTGCCGAGAGGCTGACCATTTCAAGGTTGCAGCGTCCGGCGAAGGCGCCATCGACGTCGTAGACGTAAGCCACGCCGCCCGACATGCCCGCCGCGAAGTTGCGGCCCGTCCTGCCGAGAATGATCACCTTGCCGCCGGTCATGTACTCGCAGCCGTGGTCGCCCACCGACTCGACCACCGCTTCCATGCCGCTGTTGCGCACGCAGAAGCGCTCGCCGGCCATGCCGCGGATGAACGCCTCGCCGGAGGTCGCGCCGTAGAAGGCCACGTTGCCGACGATAATGTTCTCCTCCGGCGTGAACTTCGAGGATTTGTGCGGATAGGCGATGATCCTGCCGCCCGAAAGCCCCTTGCCGATGTAGTCGTTGGCGTCGCCCTCCAGCTCGATGGTCATTCCTTTCGGAATGAACGCGCCGAGGCTCTGGCCAGCCGAGCCGATGAATTTGAGGTGGATGGTGTCATCCGGAAGCCCGGCGCTGCCCCATGCCTTCGTGACCGCGTTGCCAACGATGGTGCCCGCGACGCGATTGATATTCTTGATCGGCAGCGTGGTCGAAACCTTCTCGCCGCGTTTGATGGCCGGTTCGCAGATCGCCATGAGCACGCGCATGTCGAGGCTCTCCTCGATGCCGTGATCCTGCTTTGCCGTGCAATACGGCGTGTCGTTGTCGCCAGTATCCACCTGGTGCAGAATCTTGGAGAGATCGACTCCCTTCGCCTTCCAGTGGTCGATGATGCGAGAGGTGGTGAGCAGGTCGGTGCGGCCCACCAGGTCGTTGAGCGTGCGGATGCCGAGCTTGGCCATGTACTCGCGTACGCCCTGGGCCAGGAAGCGCATGAAGTTCTCCACATCCTCCGGCTTGCCCTTGAAGTTCTTGCGAAGTTCGGGGTTCTGCGTCGCGATGCCAACCGGGCAGGAGTCATCCTGGCAGCAGCGCATCATGATGCACCCCATCACCACCAGACCGGTGGTGGCGAAGCCGAACTCCTCGGCGCCGAGCATGGCCGCGATGACGATGTCGCGCGCGGTCTTGAGCTGGCCGTCCGCCTCGACGACGATCCGGCTGCGCAGGTTGTTGAGCATGAGCGTCTGGTGCGTTTCGGCAAGACCGAGTTCCCACGGCATACCGGCGTGCATGATGCTCGAAATCGGCGAAGCGCCGGTGCCGCCGTCGTGGCCACTGATGAGCACCACGTCGGCATGAGCTTTGGCGACGCCCGCCGCGATGGTGCCAACACCGACCGTCGAGACCAGCTTGACGTTGATGCGCGCCGACGGATTGGCGTTCTTGAGATCGAAGATGAGCTGCGCCAGATCCTCGATGGAGTAAATATCGTGGTGCGGCGGCGGCGAAATCAGCCCCACGCCGGGGGTCGAGTGGCGTGTCTTGGCAACCCACGGATAGACCTTGGTGCCGGGAAGCTGGCCGCCCTCGCCGGGCTTGGCGCCCTGCGCCATCTTGATCTGAATCTCGTCGGCGTTGGTCAGGTACTCGCTGGTGACGCCGAAACGGCCCGAAGCGACCTGTTTGATCGCCGACATGCGGCTGTCACCGTTGGCGTCGCGCACGAAGCGCTCCGGATCCTCGCCGCCCTCGCCGGTGTTGCTCTTGCCGCCGAGGCGGTTCATGGCGATGGCGAGCGTCTCGTGCGCCTCCTTGCTGATCGAGC
>CAYZCF010000163.1:0-4429 GCA_964476855.1 uncultured Chlorobiaceae bacterium | reverse complement strand
GCGCTCTTGAGCTGATCGTCGGTCAGGGACGGATTGCCACCTCTGGCGGGCATGGTGTTGAAGCCTTCGATCGTGTTTTTCATCACCGTATCCATGCCCTTGGCGAGGCGAGGCTCCCAGGCGGCCTTGTCGCCAGGTTTCGGAGCGCCCATGGCGTCGCTGTTGTGGCACATGGCGCAGCTTGCATCATAAATCTCTTTGCCCGCCGCAAGTTTCGGATCGACAGGCGCTGCTGCCGCTGCAGGTGCAGGTGCTGCGGCAGGAGCCGCGGCCTCTTCAGCCGGATTTTGAGCGTTTTTAATCTCTTCGGCCAGTTTGGCTGGTGGCTTTTCCAGGCCGCATCCGCCGAGAACAATAAGTCCGGTCACGAACAGTGGCAGAAAACGTTTCATGTTTGTCTCCTTGATTTATCGGTGTTGTCGTTGGTGGTGTTCTGTAAAAAATAAAATGAAATTCATTTTAATCATAATTCGTCTCCTCTCAAAACACTTTCAGATTCCGCGGAGCGTTTCGAGCTGCCGCCGGAGGTCGTTTCTCGACAGGCGGTAGAGGTGTGTGTAGAAGAGGTTGAAGAAGAGCACGGCGGCGTTGATGCCCGGAGCGTCGATGCCGCGCCGGATGGCGTTGCCGACGTTGAAGACCTTGCGCGTCAGCTCGGAATAGCTTTCGATGAACTCCGGCAGCGGGATGTTTTTGGGGCGATAGAGCATCTCCTGGCCGAAGGTGTAGCGGAACGAGGTGATGTCGTCCGGGTCGAAGAGCAGCCGACCTTCCTGGCGCAGGCGGTCGAACACCTTCGTGCCGGGAATGGGACGGAGCGTGTTGATGCCCGGCACGTCGAGCCGCGTGTCGGCAATGAAGTCGAGGATGGCTCGCGGCGTCTGGAGCGTGTCGCCGTCGAGTCCGTAGATGAAGCTTCCGTAAAGGCTTATGCCGCTCTTGCGGATCGTCCGGATGTTGCCTGCCAGTTCATCTGTGCGGTTCTGCGTCTTCTTGTGCGCGTTGCGGCTCGACGGTTCGATGCTCTCGATTCCCACAAGCAGGGCGCGGCAGCCTGAGCGGGCGAAGGTGTCGAGCAGCTCCGGCTGCTGGCCAAGGGCCGTGGTAGCCTGACCGAACCAGGTGATGCCGAGTGGAATCAGCTTGCCGAAAAGCTCCCGCGCGAAGAGCGGATCGCCGTTGATGGAGTCATCGACGAAAAAAAAGATGCGCTTGTCCTCCTCGCTGAAGCGTCGCACTTCATCGACGATGTGCTCGATTTTGCGCTGCCGCAGCACCCTGCCGTTCAGCACGTGCACGTTGCAGAAATCGCACTGGTAGGGGCAGCCGCGCCCGGTCTGGACGAGGTTGGTGGTGAAGTAGCGGCTTTTTTTCAGCGATGCGCGGCTCACCGGGCGGTGGAGTTGCAAGTCCGGTGCGGCGTCCGTGCGGTACTCCGTCTTGAGCGACCCCGCGACGAGATCGTGGAGCGCGTCGCTCCAGAGATCGTCCGCCTCGCCGTGCACGAGGCAGTCGGCGTGCGGGCGGCACGAATCGGGGAACATGGTGACGTGCGGTCCGCCGAGCGCTACCCGGACGCCCCGGCGGCGCAGTTCGTCGGCCAGCTCGAACGCCTTCGAGGCCATGCCAGTCTGTACGCTGATACCGACCAGATCCCACTCTCGCTCGAAGGGAAACTCCTCGAAGCGGAGATCACAGAGCGTCTGCTCGACTCCCGCGACCTCGATCGAGGCGAGAATCATCAAGGCGAGCGGCGGAATGGCGAACTGCGTGCGTTTGATGAGGTTCCGGACACCGCTGTCAAGCCATCGCTTCAGGCCGGATGGCTCGGTATCGCCATAGAGCGAGCGGGCGCCATCGACACCGCTGTCAGATGGCAGGAAGACCAGGGCGACCTGTTTGTTGAGCGCCATGAGGCTTACCAGTCCGGTTGGTTGCGCCCCGAGGGCTTCGACGGCAGCGGCCTGAAATATTTGCGCATCTGGCGCGCCTCCTCCTGCCGGGCGTTTTCGAGAATCAGCCGCGAGACCGCGCCGCCGCCATCCTGCCCGTTGCCCTCCGGAGAACCGCCACCCTGCGGCGCGGGCGCGGGAGGCGGAGGCTGATGGCGCTGCATCGCCCTCAACACGATTTCGTAGTTGATTCGCGCGTCGGCATTCTGTGGATTGTCGAGCAGGGCGCGCCGGTAGAATGCCAGCGCCCGGCCAAGCAGCGCCTCCTGCGCAGTGCCCCTGTGGCTTCGGAACGCCTCCATCGCCAGCGCGTTGCCCTGGTTGTATCCGGCGGTCTTGCTGAGCGCGGCGTTGCCGGGCGGAAGCGTCGCGAACAGCTCCGCCGAGCGGCGATAGTGCTTCATGCCGTACTCGGCGCAAGCGAGATTGAACGAGGCTTCGCACCGCAACAGGCCCGCCGGGTAGTGGTCGAGCAACTGACGGTACTGCTGAATGGCCGTCGCGTATTGACCGGCCTGGGCTTGCCGGTTCGCTTTCCGGAACAGGTTGTACTGTTCGAGGTTCGACCTGACCGCGTCGAAGGAGAAGAGCGTGATCAGTAACAACAGTGCTCGTTGCATGGCGGCATTTTCTGCAATATAGTCAACCGCACCCGGCCATTCTGCAAAACGACCGGATACTACTCTCCGAGAAACGCCCGCTGGACGGCGCTGACGCCAGCTCCAACCTTGAACGGGATCTCCATCATCCTGAGCGACCGCTCCAGCCCGCCCATCAGGGTCAGCATGTCGAGTTCGTCGTAGTAGCCGAGATGAGAAATCCGGAAGATTCTGCCCTTGAAGTCATCCTGCCCCGCGGCGATCGTGATGCCGTTGCGCGCCTTCAGGGTGTTGTTGAACTGTTTCCAGTCCGCGCCTTCGGGAAGCCAGACCGCCGTGACGGCGTACGAGGGCGAGTCGCTGAACAGGTTCATGCCGAGCGCCTGGCAGCCGAGACGGCAAGCGCCCGCAAGCGCTTCGTGGCGCGCCCAGACATTCTCGATCCCCTCGACGCGTAGCATCTGCAACGCTTCGTCGAGGCCGATGATGAGCGATACCGCCGGCGTGAACGGCGTGTCGTTGCTGGCGTGAGCCTTCAGCGCCTTACGCAGGCTGAGGTAGTACTGCGGCTGATGCCTGTGGTTGTGGATGATGTCCTGCGCCCGCTCCGAAATGGCCACCAGCGCCAGGCCAGGCGGCATCATCAATCCCTTCTGCGAGCCGGTGATGCAGATATCCGCGCCCCAGTCGTCGAAGTGGAACTCGTGCGCCCCGATGGCGGTGATGCCATCGACGAGGATCAGGGCGTCAGATCTTTCCCGGATGGCCGCGCACAGCGCCTGCACGTCGGATGCAGTGCCGGTGGAGGTCTCCGAATGGGTGATGCAGACGCCGAGAGCGTCCGGATGCTCGTCGAGCAGTTCGGCGATGCGTTCAGGCGAAATGGCCGTGCCCCACTCGATCTTCTCCTCGACGCAGTTGCCCGTGTAGATACGCACCAACTCGCCCCAGCGCTCGCCGAACTTACCGCCGTTGATCGTGACGACCTTGTCGCCCTGCCTGAAGAGGCTCGAAATGGCTGCCTCCATGCCGCCGGTGCCCGAACAGGTCATGACCACCACCGGCTGGGTCGTTCTGAACAGGTACTTCAGATCTTCGTGCACCCGCTCCAGAATCTCCATGAATTCAGGATTCCGGTGATGGATGATCGGCGCGGCCATGCGAAGCATGACATTTTCCGGTACCGGCGTCGGCCCAGGAGTGAAGAGTCGTTTTTTCATGAACCAAGCATTGCCTGAACGGCGTCTTTTTGATTGATGGTGAAAACCGGTCACGACGAAGCGGCTGACCTCAGTGATTCAGCGTTCGAGGATCGATTCGGGACAAGGGGACAATATAAGCATTTCAGGGTAGCTGTAAAGAGGTTGCGGGGTTGCCGAATGACGGGCGTCGTCCGGTACGCAGGAACTCCAGGTGCTCCAACAAAAAAACCGGAAGCGATTGCTCCCGGTTTTGATTGTCGCTGATGCTTCAGGCGAGTATCAGAACTGATACCTGAGACCAAGCATCATGTTGTGGGACTCACACTTTATCGTACCCACGGAATCATTCTCGAAGTCACTCGGCTTCAGGTAACGGTATCCAACATCAACGGTTGTATTGTAGGCGACTTCGAAGCCAAGTCCTGCACCGATTTGCCAGGCAAACACAATTTCATCTTGATCATCCCATGACGTATCAACATTGGCAATGCCAGCTCCACCCATGATATACGGTTTGATGCCCGAGCCAGCATCAAAGTCGTAATAGGCATTGGCCATGATAGTCAGAAGCGCAATGTCCTCGTCATCGATATTACTCAGGTCATGATTCTGATAGCCTACAGCCCCTTCGAGCCTTACTGATCCGAAGTTGTAACCTATTGCGCCGTTCAGTACA
>CAYZCF010000162.1:0-4519 GCA_964476855.1 uncultured Chlorobiaceae bacterium | reverse complement strand
TATCCGCCCAATATTTCGGCAGATGTTTCGCCGGAGCGCCTCAAGCAGTTCTTCGAGAAGGATGAGCGGGGCTTCAGGATTACGAGGGATATTCGGGAGACCATCGTGTTCGCGCCCCACAATGTGATCATGGATCCGCCCTTCACCAAGCTCGACATTCTGGTCTGCCGCAACCTGCTTATTTATATGGAGCCGCAACTTCAGAAAAAGTTGCTGCCGCTCTTCCATTACAGCCTCAATCCGGGCGGGATGCTCTTTCTCGGAAGCGCCGAGACGGTCGGCCAGAACGGCCATCTCTTCGACCAGCTCGACAGCCACAGCCGTATCTTCCGCCACATTCCCCAGGGCGTTCGGCTCTCGCCCGTCGATTTTCCGACGCCGTTTGCCCTACCCGTGCAGGATGCGGCCAACCCGCCCTCCACGCCTCTGAAAGGGAGCGGTTCCGAACTCAACCTCCAGATGATCACCAATCAGCTCCTGCTCCAGCATTTTTCGGCGGCGGCGGTGCTGACCAACAACGAAGGCGATATCATCTTCATCAGCGGTCGAACCGGTAAATATCTCGAACCGGCGGCAGGCAAGGCCAATCTGAACGTCTTCGCCATGGCTCGCGAAGGGCTGCGCTACGAGCTGAGCGTGCTGTTCAGCAGCGTGCTCCGCCAGAACAAGGAGATGAGCAAAAGGGGGCTGACCGTCGGCACCAACGGCGGCTCGCAGGTCGTTGACCTGACGGTCAGGCCGGTCGATAAACCGGACTCCCTCAAAGGCACCGTCCTGATCGTTTTTGCCGATGTCGCCGCAAAGCATACCGGCGCAACCCATCTCCCCGCCGCGCTTGCGGAGGAGGACGACGGACGGATCAAGTCGCTCGAAGATGAGCTCCGGCAGGCCAAGGATGAGATTTTCACCATCCGCGAGGAGATGCAGACCTCGCAGGAGGAGCTCAAATCGACCAACGAGGAGATGCAGTCGGCCAATGAGGAGCTGCAAAGCACCAACGAGGAGCTGACCACCTCCAAGGAGGAGATGCAGTCGCTCAATGAAGAGTTGCAGACGGTCAACCAGGAGCTGCAATCGAAGGTGAGCGACCTTTCGCAGGCCAACAATGACATGAAAAACCTGCTGAACAGCACCGACATCGCAACCCTGTTCCTCGACGACGAACTTAACGTGCGCCGCTTCACCACCCGCACGGCCACGCTCATCAAGCTGATACCGAGCGACGTCGGACGTCCCATAACCGACATCGTGACCGACCTGGAGTATTCCTCCCTTGCGGACGATGCCCGAAGCGTGCTGCACAGCCTCGTCTTCAGCGAGAAACAGGTGACGACCAGAGACGGGCGGTGGTTCACGGTGAAAATCATGCCGTACCGCACCCAGGAAAACCGGATCGACGGGCTGGTCATCACCTTCAACGACATCACCAGCGCCAAGCAGTTCGAAGAGAGCCTTCGGTTGAGCGAACAGACCTGCCGGTTTCTGCTCATGGCAAACCCGCTCGGGGCGCTGCTTCAGAATGCGGATGGAAAAATCGTGATGGCGAATCGGGAAGCCGAGCGCATTACGGGAATCTCCGTGGAGGAGCTTTGCGGTCGAACGACGGCGGAGCTTCGCTGGAACCTGTTCCGGGAAGATGGCTCGGCGCTGCCGCCCGCCGAACACCCCTCGATGATCGCGCTGCGTTCCGGCGAGCCGGTCAGCGACGTCGTCCTGCGCATGGAAATACCTTACGGAACGCTGCCCAAGTGGATCAGGTTCAGCGCCGTGCCGCATGTACCGGATGACTCTGCAAGAATTATTCATGTCTATACGACGTTTGTTGAAATCAATGCCCCCCGGCAGACCTCGGGCTAACAATCTCATTCTGGAGAAAAGCTCATGGAAGAAAACAAACCTAACACAGGCGATTTTTCAGAACTCCGGCAACGGGCCGAAGAGCATCTCACAGAACGGCACGACGAAAATCATCCAGAATCCGCCTCGGAGGGCGAGCTTCAACGCCTCATCCACGAGCTTTCGGTCCATCAGATCGAGCTTGAAATGCAGAAGGACGAGTTGCAGCAAACGGCTGAAAATCTTGCCAACTCCCGGATAGAGTTGCAAAATGCACTGGATCGATACACTGATCATTATGATTTCGCACCCGTCGGTTACATAACGCTGGCACGCGACGGCAACATACTCGATGCGAATCTGACGGCGGCAAAACTGCTCGATGTCGAGCGTGGCGTTCTGAAAGGATTGCGATTCGCCGTATTTGTTGCCGATGACGATCTGCCGGGTTTCAACGCTTTTATGGAACTGGTGTGCAAGTCCAATACCCCAGGGAACAGCCAGTTCAGACTCCGGAATACCGGACAATACAGTGAAAAGTCGACGCAAGGCCATTCGGCAGCTGACCTGAAAACAGTCCGCATCGATGCCGCGCTCAGTAATAACGGAGAGATGTGCCGTCTGGCACTCTCCGATATCAGCCGTCAGAAAGAGATCGAACTCGAGAACGCCTCTTTGCAGGAGAATCTGACCCAGGCGCAGAAAATGGACTCCATCGGCAGGCTGGCAGGCGGCATAGCCCACGATTACAACAACATGCTTGCCGCCATTCTTGGTAATGCGGAGCTGGCGCTTCGCAAGGCAGACCTCGATCACCCGATGCGCAAGGAGCTCGAAGCGATCATCAAGGTGGCGCAGCGTTCTGCCGAACTGACCCGGCAGCTGCTCGGATTTGCAAGAAAACAGTACATATTGCCGAAAATCCTCCTGCTCGACTCGGCGGTAGAATCGTCAATCGGAATGCTGCGAAGATTGATCGGCGAGAACATTGTTATCGACTGGCAGCCCTCAAACGAGCTGTTATATGTCAAAATGGATGCCGTCCAGATCGACCAGATACTGATCAACCTCTGCGTCAATGCGCGCGACGCCATAACCGGAAGCGGTCGAATCACCATCAGAACGGAAAATGTTCATATCTCTCCATCAGACTGCCACCCGGGCAATTGCTGCAATAATCCAGGCGACTATGTGAAGCTTACCGTGACGGATAACGGATCCGGTATCGATAAAAAAACCCTGCCGCATATTTATGAGCCATTTTTTACCACCAAGGAGCATGGCAAGGGAACCGGACTCGGCCTTTCAATGGTCTATGGCATTGTAAAGCAGAATTCAGGCTTTCTCGAATGCACGAGCGAGCCAGGAAAAAACACCTCGTTCATCATCTACATTCCCCTGTACAGCAAGGTTGTTCCCGGCGAAGAAAATCTGCCGCCCGTCGAAGATATCGGAAGCGGCAAAGAATCGATACTCATTGTTGAGGATGAACCGGATATCCTTGCCGTCGTCAAGAATATCCTTGAAAGCAGAGGATATTCGGCCCATGCGGCCCTGACCCCTTCGGAGGCTATCAGGAAGGCATCAGAATACCATGAAATCAGATTGCTTCTGACCGATGTCGTCATGCCAGAGATGAACGGCAGCGAACTTGCCCAGAAGCTCAAATCGATGATTCCAGGCCTGAAAATCATTTTCATGTCAGGATATACTGCGGATATTGTTGCCGGGCGTGGAGTTCTTGATGATGACATCACTTTTATACAGAAGCCATTCTCCGTGGAAAATCTCATCAGGGCAGTTGAAAAAACGTTGAAAACCAGACCCCCGCTTTGAAGCGAAATGCAACAAAACTTGTGCTGTTTATTGCTACTTGATATTCACTGTTCTGTACAGAAAAAAATGCCAACGCAATTATATTGCATTGATACCAAAAAGGTATCCTTAAAACATTTTCCAGCCTTTTTATAGCCAGTTGCTGAGAATAAATAACTTCACTCACTCAGCAAAAACCAATCTATTTCATTCAGACTTTTTAAATGACCATCGACGAAGAGAAAAAAATAACGCCAACAATAAAAACAACATGATACTCAGTGGCTCAGACACAAATGACATTGCAAATCCACCTGAATAGAGCAACGATCCAAAGCGGTAATGCCTCGTAATTTGCGAAGCCTCCTCTTTTTTTGCCAAATGGCATTTTCAGACAACAGATTTATCGATACGTATCTCCACAGAATATCGGATGAGAGTGAAATCGCAAGAAATATTCCAGTATAACAAGAGGCAGCCACTCTTGCATCGCGATACAGCAGATACTCCGACAATAATGCCGTTGGCAAAGGGATGAACGTTAAAAACAGAAGCAGCAATCCATTCAGGCAAAACAGCCCGTGATCATGCTTCGTTATGAAAGAAAATATCCAGTGATGATAAAACCATATCACGAGAATCGTTGCAAAACCGGTCAGATACCCCGGTTAACTCGACCATATCTCAAGCAACGCCAACATCAGGCCGACTCGGCAACAAGCTCATGAATTGGAACCTTCACTGTAATGACAAGCAATGCAATAAAATCAGAAAAAACCCCATCGTCGAATGCCTCGATGCGGCCTGTTTCATTTCTTTCACTCATTATAACAATATTTTCTATTGCACAGAACTTGATATAGAGAAC
>CAYZCF010000161.1:0-4522 GCA_964476855.1 uncultured Chlorobiaceae bacterium | reverse complement strand
GAGCGGGGGAAAAATTCGTACCAGGTGCTGAACCCGGCGAGCTTCCGGTCGCACTGGAGCTGAAGCGCCTTGTCGTAGAGGCTCGCCATAGCCTTTTCGGGCGCTCGCCGCATCGCCGCCAGAAGCTCCTCGCCCAGCGCTGCTTCGACCGCCGCATCGCTCCCGCCGACAGAGAGCAGGCCGACGTAGTGGTGCAGCGTACCCGCATCCTCGTCCGCCGCCCGCGCCGCGCCAAGCTCCACGAGCGTCGCGCCGATGCGCAGGTCGAGCGCCACATCCTGCCCCGCGTCGAGCTTCTTCTGCAACCCCTTGCGCCAGGTCTCGAAATGATCGACCCACGCCCGCACGGTATATTCATACATCCCCGGCTCGCCCACCACGAACGACGCCGTCCAGCGGTCGTTGCCGAGATCAGCCATCGGAACCGCGCTCCACTCCGCCTCGCCCTTGCGGCGATGGACCAGCTCGGCCACGATGGTATCCGCGCCGTCGGTGAAAATATCGGCTTCGACCATCATCCGCTCGCCCTCGACTCTCTTGACGGGAAAGCGTCCTCCATCGATTTCAGGAAAAACACGGTCGATCACGACGCGGCGGCGGCCATCGAAGGGGCGATCTGGACGGATCGGGGCTGGCAGGACAAACTCTGGTTTCATAAGCGGTAGTGATGAGAACTTCGAACCGGGTCACAACCTGGCTCGATCTCAGTTAGCAGCATTGAACGGCAAGGCCTCGCGAACGAATCCGGAGCACCTTTCGTCTTGAAATCTAAAATATGAAATGTCACACTCTTTCCACCGGAAGGAAAAAGCGAATTTAACCTGCATGACAAAAACTTTTTTTCGCCAACCATCGCTTATTCGTTACCACCTGCCCTGACAAGCCCGAAACGCCGGAGAATGCCCGGCACGGTGCGGTCGAGATTGATGACCAGATGCAGCATGACGGCCAGCACCGTGGTGGTCGGCAGCGGGTCGGTGAAGATCGACTGGATCAGGTGCGGCGTGCGGGCGTACAGACCCGGCAGAAATGCCGTGCTCAGGCCGAAAAAGAGCGAGATGCCCGCCGTGAAGGTTTTCCGGGAATCCCACGGCTGGGCGAACATCTCCTCCAGACCGGCGCAGATCATGAAGCTTCCGGCAAAGATCAGCGACGCGCCCAGCACCGGCTTGGGCATGAGCGAAATGGCCCAGGTGATTTTCGGGCAGAACGCCAGCACAATGAAGATCACCCCCGCGCCGACACTCAGCCAGCGGCTCAGCACCCTGGTGCTTCCGGCAAGGCCGATATTGCTCGACGAAGTATCGACCGCCATGCCTCCGATCAGCCCGGCCAGCGCCGTCGAAAATCCGTCGGCAAGAATGCCCTTGCGGATGCGGGTGTAATCGACCTCCTTCAGCTCGGGCTGCGAGGCCTTTTGCGCCGCGAGCAGGTTGCCGAACGACTTGAGCGAGCCGCTGATCGAAATGATGACGAACGGCAGCAGCATCTCCCCCCGGAAACTGATCTGCCGGAACTCCGGCCCGATCACCGGCATGGCGAACATCGGGCGGCCCTCCAGCACGTGCAGCCCGTGCAGGTATTCGGGCATCATGACAAGCGCCACGCTCCATCCGGCGAAAATACCGATGAGCAAGCAGTAGATGCGCACCAGCCCGCTTCCCCAGACATTGCTCAGCACCATGACGAGCAGGGTGATCGCGCCGATCACAATGTCCTGGCTCCGGACGGCGTCGCCCCGGAAATCGAGGCCGAAAAAGGAGACCACCGACATCCGGATCACGCTCACCCCGACCATCGCCACCACCAGCCCGACGATGAAGGGCGGAAAAATATTTTTCAGTTTGTGCACCAGCGGCGCGAGGGCCATTTCAACGACTCCCGCAAGAAAAATCATGCCCCGCACCAACGGCATCCCGCCGACCCACGCCGCCGAAAGCGAGAGGCTGAGGTAGGACGGGCCGCAGATGTTCGGGCACAGGTAGCCGGAACCGATGAAGGGAAGGCCCGCCGACTGCACGATGGAGCCGATGCCCGCCGCAATCATCGAGAGCGTGACGAGCGTTGCGGTGAACTCCGTCGAGCCGTTGATCTGGCCCGCGAAGATGATGGCCAGGCCGATCGAGACGAACATCAGCAGCACGTGCTGCATCGACAGCAGCAGGAACTGGCCCGGTGGCGGCATTTCGTTGAACCCGTACTCGATCTGTTTCGACGCTTTGGATTTCATGGTTCCCGAAGGTCTATGGTGGCTGGGGAAGATCGGTGACCGCGCCCACGCAGATCACCTTTCCGTTCAGGTGCGTTTTGCGCAGGTAGAGGCACTTCTTGACCAGTTCACGCTGGTAGCGGCTCCTGGCCATGAAGACCGACCAGACGCGATCCTGTGTTTCGAGCTGCCTGACCGCACCGGCGAAGATCGGATTGCCGACCTCGTCGCGACACTCCAGCAGCCACAGCGGAACCGCGCGGTCGTCGAGAACCGGGGAGATGAGCTGCTCGCCATCGGGGTAGAAAGCAAAAACCCTGACGTCGCGGAAATTGAAGCCCGAAGTCGGGTCAGCTATTTCCGCGAGGGCCGCCTGACCTTTTTGGCCAATCAGCGCCACCGCGCCATCGACCGCGATCCTGGCGAACTCCTTCTCTTCGTGCGGGTAGTCGATTCCCGCGCCCGCAAAGAGCAGCTCGCCCTCCGGGGTTTTCACCCGGAAGTGGCAGGAAGATTTCGGGACAGGATAGAATTTCCCCGGCTCCCACCACGAGTAGTGCACCCACCCGTGCGGATTGCCGGGATCATCGAGCGCCTGCATGATGAGGCGCAACACCTTTTTGCCGTTGATGTCGCTCAGGTCAGCAAGGTTCCGTCCTTCGAGCCGTGGCATCCCCGCATGGAAAAGATTTTTTCCATGCATGTCATAAATGTAGAGGTAGAACTCGGAGGTGCGGTAGCGATCACGGTGGGCGCGGAAAGCGTCGAGGCTGTCGAGGCCACCACGTTCGAGAATCCGCGCGGCGTCGTAAGCGAACTTGACGAGGTCGCGGGTGTCGCGGTACTGGTAGACCGAAAGATCCAAAGCATTGTCACGCCTGGAGTTGCAGCCGGTGACGAGCAGGAGCGAAACGATCGCCACGGCGAATCGCATCAGCGCCAGCGGATGTGAGAAGCGGGGACAAGCGATCATGAGAGCCGAGCTAATAATATTGCCAGCTGACTTTACCTCTTAAAGAAATATGCATCTCACAAACCGTACCTGCAACCCGCATAAATGGCGAATGGCATGAACCTGCACGGATCACGAATGCCCGGGCTTCCACGAGCACCCGAAATGTTTATATTCCCTCCACACCGAACCGTCTTGCAGAGTCCGGTTTTTGCCGTACCCCCGAAGACAGTTCGCAACACAATGTTTTAAACAAATCTTGATTTTACGACCATGTTCGACCCAGAAAAAGATCGCCTGCACGCCATCAACCACCGCCTGGATCAGTTACGGGGGTATCTTTGACATCGATGAGCGCAAAGAGAAGATAAGCGACCTGGAAAAGATCGCAGCGGCTCCCGATTTCTGGAACGACCAGAAGGCGGCCAACGCCCTGCTCAAGGAGATCAAGGATCACAAATCCTGGACGGAGGAGTTCGACCGCATCAGTGCCGAAGCGCAAAATGCCGCCGAGGAGATCGAAATCGCAAGCGAACTCGAGGACGAATCGCTCGTCACCGACCTCGACGCCACCATCGCAAGGATCGAAGAGGAGCTTGGCGCGATGGAGTTCCGCAAAATGCTCTCCGGCAAGGACGATGCGGGCAACGCCATGATCGTCATCCACGCCGGCGCGGGCGGCACCGAGGCGCAGGACTGGGCCGAGATGCTCTACCGCATGTACATGCGCTGGGCCGAACGCAAGGGGTTCAAGGTCTTTACGGACGATTATCAGGAGGGCGACGGCGCGGGCATCAAAACCGCAACGCTCGAAATCATCGGCCCTTACGCCTACGGCTACCTCAAGGCCGAAAACGGCGTGCACCGGCTCGTCAGGGTCTCGCCTTACGACTCGAACGCCCGCCGCCACACCTCCTTCGCCAGCGTCTTCACCTACCCCGAAGCGCCACCGGACGTCGAAATCGAGGTGCGCAAGGAAGACCTCGAACTTTCAACCTTCCGCAGCGGCGGCAAGGGCGGCCAGAACGTCAACAAGGTCGAAACCGCCGTGCGCATCAAGCACATCCCGTCAGGCATCGTGGTCGGCTGCCAGGAGGAGCGCTCGCAGCTCCAGAACCGTGAGCGCGCGATGAAGATGCTCATGGCCCAGCTCTACCAGCGCAGGCGCGAAGAGGAGGAGGCCCAGAAGCGGGAGATCGAGGGCAAAAAGAAGAAGATCGAGTGGGGCAGCCAGATCCGCAGCTACGTGCTCGACGACCGCCGCATCAAGGATCACCGCACCAACTACGAGCGCTTCGACGTAGAAAACGTGCTCGACGGCGATCTCGACGAATACATCAAGCGCTACCTCTCCGAATTCG
>CAYZCF010000160.1:2630-4574 GCA_964476855.1 uncultured Chlorobiaceae bacterium | reverse complement strand
AATTGTCAACTCATTTTATCGATGACAAAATAGGTTTCATGCCAGTCCGGTAGCGAAGGCCACTTTTTTTCAGTAAGTTTTCAAATACTGCCCGAAGCTGACTTTCTGCATGACGCGCTGTCAGGCAGGAAATCGGCAAAAGCAGACGACTCCGTTAAACCAATCCAAGAAAGGAGTACTGACATGCAAGCTGTTCCAACGGATCAATTGAGGAACATTGTCGTTACCGGCCATTCAGGCACCGGAAAAACCATGCTGTGCGAATCGTTCGCCCTCTGCATGGGCGCCATCAACCGGCTCGGCAGCATCGAGGATGGCACGACTCTGTCAGATTACGCTTCAGACGAGACAGAGAGAAAGCACAGCCTGAACACCAGCCTCATCCACGGCGTATGGAATGAGAAGAAGATCAATATCATCGATACTCCTGGCCTGCTCGACTTCCACGGAGACGTCAAATCGGCCATGCGCGTCGCCGATACGGTGCTGATCACGGTCAACGCGGCCACGGGCGTGGAGGTCGGCACCGACACGGTGTGGGAGTACACCAAAGAGTACTACAAGCCGACCATGTTCGTACTCACCAAGCTCGATGCCGACCGCGCGGATTACGACGCTACCATCGAAGCGCTGCGCGACCACTTCGGCAACCTGGTCACGCCGATACAGTTCCCGGTAGAGGAGGGGCTCGGCCACCATATCCTGATCGACGTGCTGATGATGAAGCAGATCGAGTTCAGCCCCGACAAACCCGGCAGCATGGTGGTGTCGGAGATTCATGACCTGTACCGGAAAAAGACGGAAGAGCTGCACCAGCAGCTGGTCGAAGCGGTCGCCGAAACCGACGAGGAGCTGATGAACCACTTCTTCGAAGAGGGCACGCTCACCGAAGACGAACTCCGGGCCGGCATCAAATCGGCCCTCGTTACCCGAACCTTCTTCCCTGTTTTCTGCACCTCCCCGCTCCATCTCATTGGCTCCGAACGGCTTCTCAGTGCCATCGTCAACATCTGCCCGTCACCCATCGAGCGCGGTCCGGAACATGCGTTCTGCTCAGTCATGAACGACGAAAAGCTGCTGCCGCCCGATCCCGACGGCTCGACCATCGCCTTTATTTTCAAAACGATGTCGGAGCCGAGAGTCGGCGAAATCTCCTACGTTCGCGTCTACTCTGGCCACATCGAGAGCGGTCATGAACTGATCGACGTCCAGACCGGCCAGCTCGAAAAGCTCGGACAGGTCTACACAATGCTCGGTCAGAAAAAGATTCCGGTGGACAAGCTGCTGGCAGGCGACATCGGCATGGTGGTCAAGCTCAAAAACTCGCACACCAACGACACCCTCGCCGACAAGGGCGTGGATTGCCGCATCAGCCCGATCATCTTCCCCGAACCGGTGCTCTCCTCTGCCATCGTGCCGGTTACGCAGGGCGACGAAGAGAAGATCTCCGCCGGACTGCACCACCTCCACGAAGAGGACCCGAGCTTCGCCATCGAGCATGATGTCGAGTTCAACCAGACCATTCTGAAAACCCTGGGCGAAACGCATCTCGACATTATCATCAACCGCCTGCGTAACAAGTTCAACGTGCAGGTCGAGGTGGCTCCCATCAGGATTCCCTACCGTGAAACCATCCGGGTGAGCGCGTCGGCGCAGGGTAAATTCAAGAAACAGTCGGGCGGTCGCGGCCAGTACGGCGACGTCTGGGTACGCATCGAGCCGCTGGAGCGAGACTCGGGCTTCGAGTTCGCCAGCGAGGTGGTCGGAGGCGTGGTTCCGACCCGCTACATTCCGGCGGTGGAAAAAGGGTTGCGGGAATCGATTGCCGAGGGAAGTCTCACCGGCTATCCGGTGGTCGACCTGAAGGCCGTGGTATACGACGGCTCGTACCACCCGGTTGACAGCTCGGAGTACGCTTTCAAGATTGCCGCTCACATGGCCTTC
>CAYZCF010000160.1:0-2620 GCA_964476855.1 uncultured Chlorobiaceae bacterium | reverse complement strand
GAGCCGATCTACTCGCTGACCGTGCAGACGCCAGACCAGTTCACGGGAGAAATCGTGGGCGACATATCGAGCAAGCGTGGGAGAATTCTCGGAATGGACACCGAAATAAGGTTCCAGGTGATCAAGGCGCTCATCCCGCAAGCCTCGCTCTCGACGTTCCATCACGCCCTGACGAGGCTGACGCAGAGCCGCGCACGCTACAACTACGCCTTCAGCCACTACGAAGAGGCCCCGGTAGAAATAGCGAACCAGCTCATCGCCGAAAAAGCCGCGAAGCAGTAAAAAGCCAAAAAGGACAAAGTGGACAGCGAAAACCTACATCATCGTTTTCCTGTCCACTTCGTCCATATTGCCCGCCCGCCCGTTTTTTCAGTGAGCTATTTAAGATCAATCTTCAAGCAACGCCTGACAAAACATCCTGAAACTGACCGAACAAGAGCGCTCCAGATCGATGACCTCACCGACAGCGCGAGCCGCTTCGGTTTTCTGCAATCCGCTTTTAAAATAGCCATGCCTCTGCAAAACCCGCTCGAAAGCCTCCCATGTCCCTCCAGTAACAGCATCTGAATCGCGAAATGCCATTTTTTTCGAAATATTCGCAACCCGTGGGTATGCCTGCATTACCGAAGGCCAGTCACCGAAATACCACGCTTCAAGCTCCTCTACGGCAATGCGATTGACAAGCTGCCATGGCATTGATCCCGAGGAGCTTCTTGTGCGCAACCCGGCGCTATGAGCGGCACTCTCCAGCCGCTGTTTGAGATCAAGGCAATCATCATCGTCACGATCTACCACGACCACGATGCGCCAATCTTCGGGAAGCCACTTCGCATAAGCTCGCAAACGGGATTCAAGCTTCTCTAGCAGATCATCTTTCCCCTGAAAAGGGTGAACTTCAAAGGAACGATTCTGAGGCAGCAACCGGGGTAATAACTTCCGCAGAAAAGCCTCCATGGAGGGTTCTTCAACCAGCAACTCAAAGTGGCTCACTTCCATCGTCACACCCCCTTTTTCTGCAATGGACGGGTTGGCGCACCTTTTTTAACGAGAGGATCGCCAACGCCGAGCTGACCTTCCATCCAAAGGTGACCTAACAGAGCGCCATGCTGCACAAACTCGTTCACCCCCTGAAGATCACAGGCCCTTGCTGTTTGCGTATATCCTTGATCATCTCTCCAGAGCACCCGAACCTCTTTGGGGCGCAAACCATTGAGGAAAAATGGCGAATGGGTCGTAATCAACAGTTGTGTGCGTTCCGATGCTGCACGGCACTCTTCAGCCAGTTCTGGCAGCAAACGGGGATGCAAAAAATTTTCAGGTTCTTCGATACCGATGAACGGCTGCGGTACCGGATCATGCAGCAGTACCAGATAGGCAAGCATTTTCAAGGTGCCATCAGAGGCAAACTTTGCCAGCACCGGTTGACTGAAGGGTGCGTCTTTGATTTGAAGTAAAAGCCGACCATCAGGCATCGGTTCGGACAGAACCTTCTCGATATGGGGTACACGTTTACTGAGTATCTCGTAAATTGTATCCAGCGGTTTCCCAGGTTTCTCGTCGAGATACTGGATTACATTAGCCAGATTGTCGCCTGTCCTGGACAGGCGCTCCTGTGGCCCGGCTTCAGGTTGCCCACGGCTGCTGTCGCTCGAAAGATAGGATACATACCAACCCGTAATGAAATCACGCAATGCCGCAACGCGAGGATGGTCGGCGAATTGCCCCAACGCATTGACCGCAAGCAGATCGGGCGACTTGAGGGGAATATCGATTCTCTTATCCTGCTCATCAGGAAGCTCACCACTGATCGCACGTCCTTCGCCTTCCTTATAATCAAGAAAACGGAAGGGCTGCCCGTTGCTTCCTCTTTTCCAGCGGAGCCATTCTTCTACAACCACAGGACTGCCTGCCCGTTCATCAAGTGCCAGATGATAAGTCATTAGCGGATAACCGTGTTCACGATATTTTATCTCGATGACAACCGGGCCATCACTGCCGCGCGTTTTGAGTTCTTTCGCCCGCCCGCGCTTGTCCCAGGCTCTGCGCAGCCCAAGCTCGAAGCACTCAGAGAGGAAAGCGAATACATCAAATACGGTTGACTTTCCGCTTCCATTCGGTCCGAGTAATACGGTCATCGGCGTCAGTTCTCTGAACTCGATATTTTGCAAGGCCCTGAAATTCTCAACCCTCAAATATTCGATACGGGAAGGCTTTACCGTTGGATTCTTTGTGTTTGATTTCATAAACACCTCTCGATAGGTAGTGCTCTAATCCAGAATGCTGTCTGGCATATCGTAACGCCAAACATAAGTATCTGTAATGTAGCTGAACAAGCTCTTCTTTCGATACATTTCTGTCGCAGCCATTTGGCAAGCGCAGCGACGCGCTCACCGAGATCGCCGTCGTGGGTATAGCTGATGAAAACCGTTGAGCTTTTTTCCTGATCCGCGGGCGGCATTGACATATGTTGTTTGGTACATCAGTCGAAAAACTGCTCAAGGCCAATGTACGGCAAAATCAACAGCCGTAAAAGAAACGGGACTGTGTAAATTCGAATTTCAGTCCGGTGTCAGTCCGTGAGATCGAGGTAAAGCTGGGGGGATATAAAACAGTAAAGCCC
>CAYZCF010000159.1:0-4584 GCA_964476855.1 uncultured Chlorobiaceae bacterium | reverse complement strand
CTTGCCGGTATACTGCTCGATCACGCGCTTGCCCGAAAAGCCGATGTTGCCCGCATTGTGCTCGAAAATCCTGATGCCGCGCGAGCCGAAGCCGATGGCCACGCCACCGAGCGTCGGGTCGGTGACGATGGTGATGACCGGCAATCCTGCCTGCTCGACGAGCGACAATGCGAGGTGAATCTTCGGAATGCTGACCATCGAGGAGCACCCTTCGTGCATTCGCGCACCGCCGCCCGCAGCCTGGATGATGAGCGGACGACGCTTTTCGATGGCGATCCGCGAGGCCCGCCATATCTTTTCGCCGGTTGACATGCAGAACGACCCGCCGAGGAAGCCAAAGCTCGTGGCGCAGAGCACCACCTCGCGCCCTTCGACAGTGCCGTCGCCGGTGATGACCGCCGTCGTCATGCCGTTCTTTTCACGTTCCTCGCGGAGCTTTTCGGCGTATTCCGGGAAGCCGAGAATGTCGCGGTCAACGATGTAGCGCGTTTCCGTGTGCTCGGCGAACGAGTTCTCGTCGAGCAGCAGATCGATGTAGTCGTGCGCGGTCAACCGGGTGTAACGGAATCCGCAGATGCAGCAGACGAAGTTGTTGGCAAGGAGCTTGCTGTAGAGCACAGGATCGACGACCGGCCGTTTTTCGCCGTTCCGGCAGCGCTTGTGGCGGGGGATGAAGAGATTCTCTTCCGGTTTTGCAATGAAACCGGATACCCGTTTTTCATAGCATGCAATCGCTTCCTCGGTGGTCGTTTCCCACTGGCCGATCTTCTGCCAGCGCTCGATTCGCCGCTCCTGAAGCGACTCGGCGGGCGCTTTGGCGAACGCTTCGATCCAGCGTCCCACCACCTCGCGGAACGATTCGAGCGCCTCGTTTTTGAAGCGATGCGCCGGGCCGGCCGGTTCGGGAATCAGCTCATCCACGATGTCGTTGTTCAGCCCCTCCTTCGAGGTGATCTGCGAAATCTCTGCCGCGAGGTTCGCCTTGTCGCGCGTGCGGAACAGAATCGACGAGCACGCTTCGGGCGAGATGACCAGGTAGGTCGAGTACTCCATTGCGAGTACGGCGTCACAGCCGGTCAGGGCGATGGCGCCGCCGCTGCATCCGCGATTGATGATGACCGAGATGGTCGGCACGGTCGCCTCGGCGAGCGCCTGCATGCAGCGCCCGATCTTCCAGGCAATGCCTCCGGTTTCCGACTCCTCGGTCGGGTCGGCTCCGGCGGTGTCGATCACCGTGATGACGGTGCGCCCTTCGTGTTCGGCGATGGCGATGGCTTCGACAGCTTTTGCGTACGCTGCCGGGGTTGGCATGCCGTGGTTCCACTTTTTGACCTCGGCCTGGTCCTGCATGATTCGGGTCAGCTCGCCAAAATCAGAGGTCGGGCCGGATTGCTGGCCGATGAGCATCACCGGCCACGCTGCGCCATTACGGCGGAGTTCGGCGCGGTGCGTCTGGATCAGGCAACTACCGTGGAGGTCGCTGGACAGGCACTCTTCCACGTTGTCGAAAACCGCGAGGTAGTCGAGGTACTTCGGGCGTTCCGGGTGAAAGGAGAGCTGGTATTTTTCATATTCCGACAGCCGTTCGATGGAGCTGGCGCTGTAGCTGAACCCCTTGGTTTTTTCGAAAGGCAGGAAGAAGTGTTTCACGGTCACTGGATGAATGAATGATCGGGTTTTGGTTCGACTAATTCGACAAGCACGCGACTGGTCTGGCGGGGATGGAGGAAGACGATCTTCTTTCCGCCCGCGCCCGCCGACGGCTCGCCGAGGGGCGTGATGCCAAGCGCGGTGACCCGTTTGGCATCCGCCTCAACGCCATCGGTCGCCAGCGCGATGTGGTGCATGCCCGCGCCGTTCTTCGAAAGGAATTTAGCAATCGGGCCGTCATCGCCAAGCGGTTCGAGCAGCTCGATTTTCGTCTGGCCTACCGGAATGAAAGCCGCGCGCACTTTTTCCGACGGCACCTCGTGGATCGTGACCGCCGAACGGTCGCATCCGAGGATGTTGATCCAGGTGTCGATGGCGCTGTCGAGGTTCTCTACCGCGATGGCTATGTGGTCAATTCTGTCGATCATGGCGGGGGTTCGTCTACAGTCAATGATGATACTTGATAATCACCCCGTCCCGAAAACTCTCGGAACGGGGGTGGTGACAGAGCAAAACAAAATAATCAGCGGCTTCAGCCCGATTTCACGCCTTTATGGCGACGAGTTCGTCTGTTGCCGGAGTTGTGGTTTGTTTACGAAGTTTTGGCATAGCCGATGGTTTGAAGGGCCGCCTTGATCTCGTCGAGGATTGCCGGATCGTCGATGGTCGGCGGCATGGTGTAGGCCTCCGAGTTGGCGATCTTGCGCATCGTGGAGCGCAGAATCTTGCCCGACCGGGTTTTCGGCAGCCGCTTGACGATCACCGCCTGCTTGAACGAGGCGACCGGCCCGATGTTCTCGCGCACGTACTCGATCACGTGCTTGACGATCAGCTCCGGCGGCGTATCGACGCCCGACTTGAGCACGAGGAAGCCGAGAGGCACCTCGCCCTTGAGGTCGTCGTGCACGCCGATCACCGCGCTTTCAGCCACGTCCGGATGCTCGCACAGCTCGGCCTCGATGGCGCCGGTCGAGAGGCGATGGCCCGCGACGTTGATGATGTCGTCCGTGCGCGACATGATATAGATATATCCGTCCTCGTCAATATAACCCGCGTCGCTGGTCTGGTAGTAGCCGGGGAAGTTGCGCATGTAGCTCTCGACGAAGCGGTTGTCCGCCCGCCAGAGCGAGGTCATTGTGCCCGGCGGCAGCGGCAGCTTCACGACGATGTCGCCCATCGTGCCGCGCGGCAGCTCTTCGAGCGCCTCGTTGACCACCTTCACCTCGTAGCCCGGCACGGCCTTCGACGCCGAGCCGTACTTGACCGGGCCGGGTTCGATGCCCTGGCAGTTGGCCGCGATGGCCCAGCCGGTCTCGGTCTGCCACCAGTGATCGATCACCGGCACCCCGAGCTGCTTTTCAGCCCAGCGTACCGTGTCGGGATCGGCCCGTTCGCCCGCCAGGAAGAGCGTCCGGAACTTCGAGAAGTTGTAGCGGCGGATGTAGTTGCCTTCGGGATCCTCTTTCTTGATCGCGCGGAAGGCGGTCGGCGCGGTGAAGAGCACCGATACGTCGTGCTCGCTGATGATGCGCCAGAAGGTGCCGGGATCGGGCGTGCCGACCGGCTTGCCCTCGAAGACGATGGTGGTGCAGCCGTGCAGGAGCGGCGCGTAGACGATGTAGGAGTGGCCGACCACCCAGCCGACGTCGCTGGCCGCCCAGAACACCTCGCCCGGCTTGACGTTATAGACGCTCTCCATCGTCCACTGCATCGCCACCATGTGCCCGCCGTTGTCGCGCACGATGCCTTTCGGCTGGCCGGTGGTGCCGGAGGTATAAAGAATATAGAGCGGATCGGTCGATTCCACCGGCACGCACTGCGCCGGAGCGACGCCGAGCAGCGCCTGCTTCCAGGTCATGTCGCGCTCCTCGTTCAGCTCCGCCTTGAGCTGCTCGCGCTGGTGGATGATGCATATCTCCGGCTTGAAGTGCGCCAGCTCGATGGCGAAGTCGAGCAGACGCTTGTAGTCGATGATCTTGCCATGCTCGATGCCGCAGGAGGCCGACACGATCACCTTGGGCTTGCAGTCGTCGATGCGCACCGCCAGCTCGTGCGACGCGAAGCCGCCGAAGACCACCGAGTGGATCGCGCCGAGCCGCGCGCATGCGAGCATCGCCACGAGCGCTTCGGGGATCATCGGCATATAGATGATGACGCGGTCGCCCTTGCGTACCCCGCGAGCCTGGAGCGCTCCGGCGAAGAGCGCCACCTTGTCGCGGAACTCGCGGAAAGTGAACTTCTCGATGGTGCCGGTCACGGGGCTGTCGTAGATCACAGCGGTCTGGTTGCCGCGCCCCTCATCGACGTGCCGGTCGAGAGCGTTGTAGCAGGTGTTGGTCACGCCGCCGGTGAACCAGCGATAGAACGGCGGGTTCGAATCGTCGAGCACCTTTTCCCACGGCTTGTACCAGTGGAGATTTTCGGCAAGCGCGCCCCAGAACTCTTCCGGGTTTTCAATCGATTGGCGATGAACGTCGCTATAGGATGGTGACATACTGCAAGCCCCCTTGAACTATGAGGTTAATGAAGGTAAGGGAGAGACGGACTGCCGGACGCCGGAGCTGAGCAAGAAGAGAAGCCGCTGAAAATCCCGCATGTCCACGAATGGCTGGTTGACGAATTTACCCCAAAGGTAAGCACGAAATCCTAAACATACACAACACAACATGTACTATCATCACATTTTGCGATGCACTCGAGCGGATTTTCCGCTCGCCGTAACAAGCCGGTACGCCAAAAACCGCGCGACCAGTCTGCCGTCACGTCAACGGCAAATGCTCCGGTCGAGGCCTGGATTTTTGAGGAGCGAAGCCGCGCGACACATCGGATTCTTGTGAATCGCTACGCTTTCAAGATTTTGCCTGCGCGGAGATTTCATTTGTATTCATAAGTATCTTGGCGAACAGTTATCTTACAAAGAAGCGATAACACCGG
>CAYZCF010000158.1:0-4596 GCA_964476855.1 uncultured Chlorobiaceae bacterium | reverse complement strand
CTGGAAAGCGGCGTGATGGCGAAATAGAGGGTCGAGGCGACAAGGCTTGACGCCACCGCGAACGAGAAGTTCTTGAACGATCGCCGGAGCAGCGGAAAATCGTAGGTGGCCAGGCTGTAGCCCATGCCGTTGATCGGCCCCATGAGGGGCGAAATCAGCATCGCGCCGATGATGACCGCCGTGGAGTTCATGTTCAGGCCGACCGAGGCGAGGATGATGGCTGAAATCAGCACCCAGATGCGCGCGCCGCGAAACACGATGTCCGCCTCGACGGCGTTGTGGACGGCATCGAATGCCTCCGCGTCCTGGCGCAGGCTGAAAATACGCAGCAAAGATTTGAGCATGACAGACCGGATAGTTGATCAAAGCCGGGCCTGAATGACATCCCGGAACAGAAGCAAACGCCCGGAAGCGCCTGAACGCTTCCGCGAACCCGCCTACAACTCGAACGGATCGTTGACGATCTCGAACGAAAGCTCCTTGTCATGGTCGTGAAAGCCCATCCTGATGTAATGGCGATTTTCTCTTTTGAACAGGTCATCCCCTTTTTCAACCGCCTGCAGAATGATATGCCCTTTGTGATTGCCCAGCTCCCTCGAAAGGTCGCCCCATTTCCTGAACACGAGGTTGGTGTAGGACTCCCCCTCCCTGATACCGATCACTTCGCTATCGAGAAGATCGGTGATCTCATCCGGCACCGAGAGCAGCGACATCTCCTTGCCGATCCAGATACTGATTATTTCGCAGTGAAATGGAAGAAACACGGAATTATGGACGGCGAACCCCGTCTCCCCGTTGCGAATGGCGGCTTTGAAACTTTTCATGACACGTTCGATTGAATTGAAATCAGCTCAGTGATTAAAGAAGAGCAACCACACAAGAATAAAGAGCGGCAGCAGTACCGAAACTGAATATTTGCAAATATACTCGAGAAAATCGGGAACCTCGGCCTCCGTCTGTGCGGCAATGTTCTTGATCATGAAGTTCGGAGCATTGCCCAGGCAAATCATCGCCCCGAAAAAGACCGATGCAACGGAAATCGCCATCAAATAGAGATCGGAGGTCACCTCCCCTTTTACCGACGAATCGGCTCCGTTCGCAAAAATTTTCACATTGCTCGCCAAGCCGATTTCAAGACCGAACTTGCCCATCGCTCCGGCCAGAAAGTTCAGATAGGTCGGCGCATTGTCCAGCACACCCGACAGCAGGCCGGTCATCCAGTAAATCCTCGTCAGCGAAAGCTCTTCGGCATGGGTGCCCGCATAGCTCTCGATCAGTTCGAGCGCGGGAATCATGGTCATGAAAATACCGATAAACAGGAAGGCAGCCTCCTTGATCGGCTCAAAGTTAAACTCGTTATCCGCCAGCGCTTTCTGGTTAGCGCCTTTGTATGCCGCAATCGACACCCCCAGCATGACCAGCTCACGAATCCCGAACGGCACGCCGTAAAGCTGCTGAAGGCTCGGAAATCCGGCGATAACAGCCGGATCCAGAAAGACCGAAAGAATGATAATCGCCAGAAACCCGAAGTTCCGCCTGCCGGTCACGCTGATGCCGCCCGACGGGCGTTCAATCTTCGTCGCGCTCTCCTTTACCCTCGAATCGAGAATGAAAAACACCGTCAGCAGTCCCACGAGGGTTACCGTACAGGGAAGGAAGACCTTGGAAATCACCCAGAAAAAGGGAACCCCTTTCAGAAAACCGAGAAACAGCGGCGAATCGCCGATAGGCGTAAGCGCGCCTCCGATATTGCTGACAATAAAGATGAAAAAGACAATGTGAAACGGCTTGAGCCGCCCTTCGTTGATGCACAGATAGGGGCGAATCAGCAGCATAGAGGCGCCTGTGGTTCCGATGAAATTGGAGATGATTTCGCCAAACGTCAGAATCATCAGGTTGGTCACCGGCGAACCGGGCCGGTCGATGCTGATGAGAATGCCACCCGAGACAACGAACAGTGAACCGACAAGTGCGATAAAGGAGATGTACTCCTGCAAGGCATGGTTGAGCGCATGGGTTCCGTGGCCGATGAACAGCCCGTACCAGACGGCCACAGCAAGGGCCACCTTGAGGTAGTGCTGCTCCCAGAACCGGTGGTAGAACAGCGGGCCAGTGGCAATCAGCAGCAGCATAATCACGAAAGGCGCAACAAGCCCGAGCGGAGGGAGATCGCCATGCGCATCCGCCGGATGGACGTTCGCAGCTGCGGACGCGGCAACATACAAATCACCACATGCGAAAAACGAGGTTACAAGAACAGGGGAAAAAAAGGAGAAACGGACTGCGCAAGTTTTTTAAAGACAGCATGAGCACACGGTTTTAACGCGATCAGGAAAACGGCATCGTTCGCAAACGCGAATGTGAACGGTCTGGCTATCCCTTCCGGGTAACCCTCACAATGCGGCCTGAATTTAGAAAAAATCCGTGAGCCATCGAAACACGCCTCATCAAACGCAGCATAACACTGCACGCATGTTACAGCCCCCCTCTGAACCCGGCCATCAGCATATATACAAACAGGCTCAAACCAAACCAAAAGCAAACAGTTTTTATATAAAAAATACTCACCCGTTATAGCCTTAAAATCATCTGAAACAAGAAGAAAGCGAATACTGAGCCACAAAATACCTCTTGGATTTCATTATAGTTTAACGTAATATTTAATGATATTAAAAACAAGCCCGATCACTCATTGCCCGGTCTGGCAAACCTTCTTTGCTCTTTTGCGTTCAAACCGGGCAGCGCGCTGAAAATGCCTCGAAAAGGCACTACGTGAAAGAGTTTCAACATCGGGAGAAAAGTCCTCTGAGCTCAAGCCGCTGGGGTTGAAGGAAGCGAAGCTTTTTTGCACAGGTTGTCGGATTCACCACGCCACCGGAGCGGCCCAAATCCGGCAACGCCTTTGCCTCATGCCCTTTCATTACTGCATAACCATGCCACCACGGTTTGCGTGACAAACCGCCAACCGGGACCATCAAGCACCCGTCGCCAGTGTCACCTCAGGAACAGATTGTCATGAATGTCAGCCAGGAGAGTATGGAAAACGCCCCGTACCATCCTGACCGTTTCACGACGATCCTTGTTGTCGATAACGACCAGGTCTCACAGAAAATCACGGTCGCAGCCGTTGAAAAACTCGGATATATCTCCCTGACGGCTGAAAGCGATAAGGCCTGTATCGAGATGTTCGGCACCTGCATGATCGACCTGATGCTGCTCGACATCTCCGAGCCGGGCAATAACGGCATGGAAGTGCTCACCTACCTGAAAGAGCACAATCTTGACGTCCCGGTCATCATCATTTCAGGATCGACCGATATTGAGCAGGCGATCTTTTCGATGAACCTCGGCGCTTACGCCTACCTGCTCAAACCGATCAGCATCAACCGGCTCGGCGTCACCATCCGCAACGCCCTGACCGAGTTCGAGCTTCGCAACAAGCTGATGCTCTTCTCGGCGGCCATCACGCAGCTGCCAATGGCGGTGGTCATCACCAGTGATCAGGGCATCATCGAATACAGCAATCCCGGTTTTACCGAGCTGTCGGGCTATACGGAGGCAGAGGCGAAGGGGCAGCCGATGAGCATTCTGAACTCGGGGGTGCAGTCGAAGCTCTTTTACCGGAATTTCTGGGAGACCATCAACGCCGGAAAAATCTGGCAAGGCGAGATCGTCAACCGGAAGAAAAGCGGCGAGCACTATACCGAATACTGCATCGTCTGCCCGATCATCGGCCCGGACGGGGAGATCGTCCATTTCATCAGCATCAAGCAGGATATTACCCAGCGCAAAAAGGAGCAGGAGGCGCTGGCCGAAAGCGAACAGAGCTTCCAGGAGCTGGCCAACCTGCTGTTGCAGCCGGTATTCGAGGTCGATCTCAAAGGCAACATCGTCTTTTCCAACAAGGCCGGACTCGACCTTTTCGGCTATTCGAGAAACGATATAGAGAAGCAGGAGTTCGAGGCGATCAGGCTGTTCGCTCCTGAAGAGCGCCCTCGGGTGTTGCAGAACATGGCGGCGAGAGTACAGGGGATAACCTTCGAAAATCACGAGTACACCGCGCTGAAAAAAGATGGCACGCTCTTTCCCATTCTCATTTACAGCGAACCGATCATCCGGCGGGGCATTCCGGTCGGTGTTCGCGGCCTCTGCCTCGACATTTCCGAGCGGAAACGCAACGAGGAGAAGCTGCGGGAGCTCAACCAGACGCTCGAAGAGCGGGTGGAGGAGCGCACCAGGGAGCTCGAAGTGACGCACCAGCAGATGATTCTCCAGGAAAAGCTCGCCTCGATCGGCCAGCTTGCCGCCGGTCTGGCGCACGAAATCAATAATCCGGTCAACTTCGTCCGGATCAATTTCGCCACGCTCCGGGAAGATGTCAGCGATCTGGGCCAGCTCATCAGGGAATACCGGGCTGTTTTTCAGGAGATCGAACACTCCGGCCTGGCCCCCGAAGCGATGGAACGACTCAAGGCTCTGGAGAAAAAACTGAAGGTGGATGAAGTGCTCGACGAGCTGCCGGAGCTGTTCGACGAATCGCGGCGGGGCTTCGAGCGGATCGGCACCATTCTGAGCAGCATGCGCAACTTCTCGTTC
>CAYZCF010000157.1:0-4675 GCA_964476855.1 uncultured Chlorobiaceae bacterium | reverse complement strand
CGGACGCAAACCCGGCGCGCCGGTGATCGGCGGTCACGTCGATATTGGCGCGGGCGCGAAGATTCTCGGCGGCGTCACGATCGGCGACCACGCCCTCATCGGCGCGAACGCCGTCGTGCTCTGCGACGTGCCCCCGCACGCCACCGCCGTCGGCATTCCGGCAAGAGTTATCGCACCGAAGAAAAGTTGACGATATGTACCGAGCTATAAAAGATGTGGATATTCTGACAGAAAGAGATTGGGCTAAAGCCCAGAATAATTTTGTTTTACACGCATACCCCGGACTAAAGTCCGGGGCAATTGTCAAGAGTCTCAATTGTCGAAACAGTATGGAACCGCAAGAAAACGCATTCCGGTCGAAAGTTCTCCCGGTTCCCAAGCAGCGGCAAAACGGACGTGCCCCTCATGCATGAAGGCGAGGGAAATATCATGGTGGCCGTCGCCCTGTTCGGCTGGATTCCGATTGTCAGGGCGATCTTCAAGCGCTTCGACGCGCGGACGGCCGTCGCCATCGCCTTTGTGGTCGGCTGGATGTTCCTGCCCGTCGCCGGATTCAAGGTCAAGGGCATCCCCTCCTACAACAAGCTGACCGCAACATGCATGGTCATCCTCTTCTGGGCGTGGAAATTCGACAAGGAGCGGTTCCGTGAGTTCAGTTTCGGCCTGATCGACATGCCGATGCTCGTCTGGTGCATCGCGCCATTTTTCTCCTCCGTTTTCAACGACCTCGGCGTTTACGACGGCCTTTCGCAGACCATGTACCAGAGCATCACCTGGGGCGTGCCCTGGTACATCGGCAGGGTTTACTTCAGCGACGCCGACGGGCTGAAGCTGTTCGGCACGGCGATCTTCATCGGAGCGGTGGCCTACATCCCCTTCTGCTGGTTCGAACTCGTCATGAGTCCGCAGCTCCACCGGCTGACCTATGGATTCCACCAGCACAGCTTTCTCCAGACCCTCCGGGATGGCGGCGGATTCAGGCCGATGGTCTACATGGATCACGGTCTCATGACCTCGACGTGGATGGGGCTTGGCCTTTTTCTCGGCGCGTGGCTCTTCTACACCAGAGACCTTCCGGAAAAAATCCTGGGTTTGCCATCGCTCTATCTGCTTCTGGCGCTTGGCGTTACCTTTCTCATGATGAAGTCGTACGGCGCGATTTTCCTGATTGCGCTTGGCCTGATGTTCGTGTTTCTTTCGAGCAGGATGAAAAATTTCTGGCTTGTCGCGCTGCTGGTCGCCGCGCCCCATCTCTATGTCTATACCCGCACGACCGGCATCTGGGACGGCACGAACCTCTCCGGCTTCGTCGCCGAAAAGTTCAGCCCGACACGCGCCCAGTCGCTTCAGTTCCGGTTCGACAACGAAGCGATCCTCATAAAGAAAGCGATGGAGGGCACGGTGTTCGGCTGGGGCGGATACGGGCGCTCTCGCGTGTACGACGAATACGGCAAAGACATCAGTATCACCGACGGACTCTGGATCATCACCCTCGGCCAGAACGGCATCTTCGGCCTTATGGCCCTGATATTCGCCGTTCATACGCCAGTGATCTTCTATCTCATGCGCATCGATGCGGAGCGATGGAGCGAGCAAAACCGGGGCGCGCCGACGGTGATGATCGTGTTTCTGTCGCTCTACATGATCGACAGCCTGCTGAACGCCATGGTCAATCCGGTGTACATGGTTTTTGGCGGCGGCATCGTCAGCATGTTGCTCAAGGGCGAAGCGGCGTTCAGCACGGCAACGGCGGATGGCCCGTTCGAGGAGGCGCGGCTCGACATACCGAAGACCCGCTTCCTGCCCTCACCACCCCTCCAGGGCTCTTCACGCTTTATCAGTTGAGAATTTCGAGGCATGAATACGGTAAGAAATGAACATGCCGGGTCAGGATACGGCTCATCTTCAAGACTCGGAACCTTGTGGATCGCGGCGTTCAGCACGGCGCTGGCAGGCGCGTTCGTGCCAAGGCCGGAGTTCCGGTACGGTTTTTTCATGATCGACACCCTCATCCACCTGGCGCTTTTCGCGATCCTCGCGTTCATTCCGATGATCTTCTTCCGGTGCCGGAAAACCACCTTCCTGCTCGCCATTTCGATGGCTCCGCTCGGCTATCTGCTCGAAAACCTGCACGTTATGGTGACCGGCAGCAGCTTCAACACCATTAACGCGCTAGCCAACAACGCGGGCGTCCTTGCCGGAATCGCCGCCGGGTTCATCCTGCGGCTGAAAAGCCACTACCAGCGCAAAACTCATTCATAAACCCCACGGAAATGAAAGTCACCGAACTGGCCCGCATGGGCCTGAACCATAGCCGCAACGCGCTGGCCGAGTCGCTCTACATCAACACCGGCGTCGATTTCACCCGCCCCGTCACCTTCCACGCGCTGGTGAACGAGCGGTGCAACTGCAAGTGCCGCCACTGCGAGTACTGGCGACAGGCGGAGTACATCCCGGAGATGTCGATCGAACAGTGGCAAAAGACCGTGCTCAGTATCAAGGAGTTCGCGGGACGCTTCTCCGTCAACTTCAGCGGCGGCGAACCCTTTATCAAGAAAGGGTTTATCGACCTCTTGCGCTTCTGCCGCGACAACGACATTCTCGCGGGCGTGACGACGAACGGCGCGTTGCTGAACGAAAAGAACGTGCAGGCACTCGTAGCCGCCCGCCCGTTCAACCTGAATATTTCGCTGGACTCAACCGACGCCAAGGTGCACGACTACGTGCGCGGCATGAACGGCCTGTTCGAGCGAATCGTGCGCGGTATCGGACTTCTGAAGGCGGAGCAGGAGAAGCAGGGTGTCACCTTCCCGATCATCATCAAGCCGACGGTCATGTCGGCAAACTTCCGGGAGCTGCCGGAGATCGTGCGGTGGGCGGAGAAGATCGGCGCGACGGCGGTGAACTTCCAACCGCTCGGGCGCTGGACGCCGGAGACGTATGACGAGTTGTGGATCGAAGAGAAGGAAATGGCCGAATTCGAGGAGGTGATCGACCGGCTCGTCGAGATGAAACGCACCGGGTCGCCAATCATGAACAGCGAGGAGATTCTGCGGCTCATGCCCGCAAGCTTCCGCGAAGAGAAGGCCTCGCCGGAGCACCTCCCCTGCCGCATCGGGCTGCACGAATTCTACATCCGCCCGGACGGCGAGGTGAAGCTCTGCTTCCACTTCCCCTCCATCGGCAACACCACCAAAGAGTCGGCGAGGGAGATATGGACGGGCGCGAAAGCGAAGAAGATTCGCGAAGCGACGATCAAGTGCGACAAGCTCTGCCTGCTCACCTGCCTGTCGCAGAAGTCGCTCGTCAACAAGGCGAGCCAGGCGCTGACCATGCTCACCCGCCAGAAAACCAAAGCCGGACAGTGACCGCGCGATGAACGAAAAACGCCTCGACAACCCGGCATACCGGAATGGCCGCGACCTTCCGGAGATCGACTGCGTCCTGATCGGCGTCAACAGCGCGAAGACTTTGGGGCGCTGCATAGAGTCGATCCGCTCCGGCAGCTATCCGCCGGAGAAGCTGCGCATCTGCTACGCCGATGGCGGCTCGACCGACGAGAGCATCGCGGTGGCCAAACGCTGCGACGGCGTGCGAGTGCTCACGCTGACCCCCGAGTACCCGACACCGGGGCTTGGCCGGAACGCCGGATGGAAGAGCGGCGCCACGCCGCTGGTGCAGTTCCTCGACTCCGACACCATCGTCGATCCGGAGTGGTTCCACAAAGCGGTCGCCCGAATGCGTGACGCCCGCGTCGGCGCGGTCATCGGCTTCCGCCGCGAGCTGCACCCGGAGCGCTCCATCTACAACTGGATAGGCGACCTCGAATGGAACGGGCCAGTCGGCGAGTCGGACTGTTTCGGCGGCGACGTGCTCATCCGCCGCGAGGCGCTCGAAGCGACCGGCGGCTACGACGAAACGCTCGTCGGCGGCGAAGACCCGGAGCTGAGCCGCCGCGTCATCCGGGCCGGATGGAAGATCGAGCGCATCGACGCCGTCATGACGCGCCACGACCTGGCCATGACCACCGTGAAGCAGTACCTCAAACGCGCCTACCGCTCCGGCTACGGCTTCGCCGCCGTGCGAGCGCGGGAAGCCCGGCTCGGCAGCGATTTCTGGAAAGCGGATTTCCGCAAGATCGCCATCAAGGGCGGCGGCTTCATCGCCGTTGAGAGCCTGGCGACAGTGACGCTCCTCGCCGCCCGCCCCTCGGTGACATCGATGCTCGCAGCGGCAACAATCGGCCTTGCGGGAGTTCCATTGCTTTTTTCGCCGAGACTCTTCAAGGTCGGCAAGTTCATGCGGGAGAACAGGTTGACCCGCAAGGAGGCCAGAATCTACGCCTGGCACTGTTCGGCGGTCGTGCTCCCGCAGCTCGCGGGCGTCGCGCGATACTACGCGGGCGCAATCGCCGGACGTCCGCTGAGGAACAAACGAAGCGCCCTGAAAACCGGCCTGTCGCAGCCCGAAACCTGACGCCCGGCCACGCTTCCAGCGCCGCATTCGACAAGATTTCGACAAGATTCAGATAACCATCCCCTCGCCCCATGCCGATAAACCTGCCCTATCTCCGCCGCTCGCTCTGGCGACTGCTCGGCAACGGCTCTTTGCAGGAGCTGTGCGAAAAGGAGTGGATCGTCGCCCCGGCCTGCGTCACCACGACGCGGCCTGCGCT
>CAYZCF010000156.1:0-4757 GCA_964476855.1 uncultured Chlorobiaceae bacterium | reverse complement strand
AGATCGGCAAGTACCTGGAACGGGCCGACAACGCCGCGCGCCTCATCGATGTGAAGTACCACATGCTCACCACCAGCCCGGCCCGTCACTCCGACCTGGTCAGCGGCTCGGTGGACATCATCCAGTGGATGGCCGTGCTCAAAAGTTGCAGCGCCCTCGAAGCGTTCCGGAAGGTCTATCTCTCGAAGATCGATCCCGAAAACATCCTCAGCTTCCTGATTCTCGACCGGAGTTTCCCGCGCAGCATCACCTTTTCGATTTGCGCCGCGCAGGAAGCGCTGTGGAGAATCTCCGGCAGCTCGTCTCACCGCTACGCCAACAACGTTGACCGACTGATCGGCAAGATGGAGGCGGAGATGAGCTACGCGACCGTCGATGAGATTCTTCAGCAGGGAGTGCGTCCGTTCCTCGAAGAGATCGAGCAGGGGCTGGCCAGGATCGGCGAGCAGCTCCACCTGCTCTATTTTGCCTATCACACGCCGAAGATCGAGTCTGCCGACATTTCCGAAGCGCTTCCCTTCACCGGCCTCGATGGTCGGCGGGCGAACTGGAGCCAGTCTCAATCACAGCAACAGCAGCAATAACGTTTCAGCGACTCTGTCAACCGGGAACCCATTCAGCGCATGATCCTCAAAGTCGAACATTCGACGCTTTTCGAATACGAAGAGCCGATCTACGAAACCGCCACCGAAGTGCGCCTGCATCCGGCAAGCGGCACCGGCTCGCAGCAATGCGCCAACTTCAGCCTCCAGATCACGCCACCGGCCTCGATCTTCGATTACACCGATTTTTACGGTAATCGGGTACATCATTTCAGTATCCTGCAAAGCCACAAAAGGGTGCATATCGTCGCCACCTCGGTTGTCGAGACCGCCGCGCCTTCCGAAACCGGACCGTTCGCTGAGGATGAAATTCTTCTGCTCGACCTGCTTGCCGAAAGCCGCTACGTCCATTTCGATCCCGCGATTCAGGAGCTTGCCAGCCGATTCCGGGAGATCGGCGAGCCCTGGCAGCAAGCCACGGAGATATGCCGGTACATCAACGACTCGTTTCGCTACGAGCCGGGCGTGACCGACGTGCACAGCACCAGCGCCGTCGTCATGGCGCTCGGGCGCGGCGTCTGCCAGGATTTCGCCCACATCATGCTCGCCGCCTGCCGTCATCTCGGCCTTCCGGCGCGGTACGTCAGCGGCTATCTCTATGGCGGCGGAAGTACGCCGGAGGGGCAGGACGAGGCGAGCCACGCCTGGTGCGAGGTGTGGTGCGGGGCGGAGAGGGGGTGGACGGGTTTCGATCCGACCCACAAAACGCTGTTCGTGGACGAGCGGTACATCAAGATCGGAACGGGGCGGGATTACGGCGACGTGCCGCCGGTGCGAGGCGCCTACAAGGGTGCGTCAACCGAAAAACTCGGTGTCTCGGTCAGAGTCAGCTCGCTCGAACACGACGGCGAAGCCTTCGACCTTCGACAGCATAACCGATCCTGAGGCGTTCCGGAATACCTCACACAATATCGAGGGTTTTACGCACCTTGTCGCCAAGTGCCTTGAAGGTGAATGGCTTGCGGATCACGTTAGCCAGGGGTTTGTTCATCCCTTGACTGGCGACGATTTCCGATGAATAGCCCGACATGAAGAGCACCCTGAAGCCGGGACTGATTGTCGAAAGTTTTGCGGAGAGATCGGCGCCGTTCATCTCCGGCATGATCACGTCAGTGAGCAGAAGATCTATTTTGCCGCAGTTCTGTTTGGCAATGGCCATTGCTTCGGATGGGCAAGTCGCGGCATACACCGTGAAGCCCGACTTTTCAAGCATTATCCGGCAAAGGTTGAGCACTTCAGGCTCATCCTCAACCACCAGAATCGTAGTCTGTCTGCCCTCATCGTTCATGGTTCCGGTCTCATTTCCGGGAGCATCCTGCTTTTTATAGAGTGGCAGATAGATCCGGAACGTGCTGCCTTTTCCCTTGGTACTTTCAAATTCGACAAATCCTTTGTTCTGTTTGACGATGCCATAAACCGAGGAAAGACCGAGTCCGGTGCCTTTGCCCAGTGCCTTGGTGGTGAAAAATGGCTCAAAAATGTGCGGTTTGTGATCGCCGGCTATTCCATGACCGGTATCGGTAACGGAAACCATGACGTACTCGCCGGCAAGCCTGAAATTGCCGCCATTTTCAGGTGAAGCCCCGATATTGATCTGTGAGGCTTCGATAACGATTTTTCCAGCTCCGTTCATGGCGTCACTGGCGTTGAGGCAGAGATTCATCAGAATCTGGTCAAGCTGGGATGGATCGATACGAACCTTGCATCCCGTACCAGATGGATGCCAGACAACAGCAATCTTGTCTCCAGCCACTCTTTGCAGAATCGGTAATGACTCCACGATAGCCTCGTCGATGTAGAGCTCTTTTGGTACAGCCAGCTGCTTTCGGGCAAATGCGAGCAACTGGCTGGTCATTTCAGCCGAACGCTCGGCGGCCTGGTAAATCTCTTGCAGATTTTCCTTCACCGATGGATCAAGATCATCACTCGATAACGCCAGCTCGGTGTTCCCAAGAATCACCCCGAGCATATTGTTGAAGTCATGGGCAATGCCACCAGCGAGCTGACCAATCAGTTCCATTTTCTGGATTTGCAGCAGAATCGACTGATTGCGCATCTCGGCCTCCGCCGCTCGTTTTCTGACCACAAGGTCCCAAACAAGATCAGCCAGAGTGCCTACCCACTGGGCATCGTTGTTGTTATAGGGCGTACGCTTGTTGCTGACCAGCAGAACGGCGACCACATTGCCTCGTTCGATAATCGGCACTGAAAGGCTGTTGAATATGACGGGATGGCCGGCAGGGAAGATTTGACGATCCAGCTCGAGGTACTCATTGACGATGGTTGCGCGTCCGGATTTGACAGTCTGATCAAGAAAAGGCATCACATCGAATGGATGGCGTACCCCAGTCCGGCTCATCGCCTCCATCTGTTCACGAACATGGCCCGACCAGATACAGCCAGACAATCCCGCGGAATCGCCGGAAAGAAAATAGATAAAGCCGAACGTGCTGTCAGTGAGTTTTTCAGCCTCGTCGAGCGTCTTTTGCAGAATTTCTCTAATCGACAACTTTTCAGCCTGTTGCAAAAGCCCGAGACGGAATTCGGTCAGCGATTCAAGTCTTTTGCGCTGTGTAAGATCGTACAATACCCCGATGGCGCCTTCGGTACGGTTGTCATGATAACGCTGAAGTTTCAATTCAACGAAGCAGGAAGAGCCATCTTTCTTGAGAATAGTGAGTTCACTGGTCCGGATGGCCGAAGTGTTTGAAATTACCTCCCTGAACATGGCGAGAGCGGTTTCTCCTGCCGCGTCTGTGTCGCAGAATTGATTGAACGGCCTGCCCTCGCATTCCGGAAAAGAGTATCCGGTGATTTTTTCGAGAGCTGGCGAAACGTAAGCGATATTGCCATCGGTATCGGTAATGAACACCGGTGCATCGGCCTGTTCGAACATTGAACGATAACGTTGTTCGCCAAGCATCATAGCCATGCCCACTTTTTTCAGTCGCGTGATATCGATACCGGTTCCGGTTATGAAGTAGCGCCCGCCATGTTCATAACGGTTCGCCATGAGAAGAAACCATCGAAATGCAGGGCCACCCTTGAGAAATATCCTGACCTCAAGACTATCCTGAATACCCTCATCGAGAATCTTGCGCATCCGGTGCCGGACCAGCTCACGGTCTTCCGGGTGGATCAGTTCCAGAAAATCGATCGTCGCCATTCCGGCATCGGAGATGCCGACAATCCGGTCACGAAACCAGGGACTCCATCGTACCATGTGCCCTTCGTCATTCACCAGGTACATTGACTGAGGTAATATTCCGGCAATTTGAGTGTAGCCAGGAGAGACGGGGGCATCTGATGCCAGAGCTTCCGGTTTTTCGTTTGTGCTGTTTTCAGGCATGAAAAGGGGTGTGCAAAAAGGGGTACGGATTCAGAATTCGCTTTTTATAGAGTGCGCTTGTATAACCAAACAACACCGTATGTTTAATTTTTACTCGAATGAAACATATGCAGAGGTTACAAAATTTTTCTCTTTCTATAAAGCTTTATGCCGTTACTTTTATTCATTATTACTTTCATGAATACACAAGGCTCACCGATTTTTATTTGTGAGTCCCGTTCCCTACTTTCACTCATCGCTTGTCATCCGCAACACCATCCGTCACCCGCCCATCTCTATGAACTTTTCCGTCACAGCAAAGGACAGCCGATCGGCGGCGCGTTGCGGCGTGCTTTCGACCGCGCACGGTGACATTCCCACGCCGATCTTCATGCCGGTCGGCACGCGGGCGAGCGTCAAGTCGGTCGAGCCGGAGGAGCTGAAGGCGCTCGAAGCGAAGATCATCCTCGCCAACACCTACCACCTCTACCTCAAGCCGGGCAACGACATCATGTTCAAGGCAGGCGGCATTCACCGCTTCATGAACTGGGACGGCCCGCTGTTGACGGACAGCGGCGGCTATCAGGTCTATTCGCTCACCGAACTCAGGAAGATCAGTGAAGAAGGCGTGATGTTCAAATCGCATCTCGACGGTTCAAAGTTGCATTTCACGCCGGAAAATGTGGTCGATACGCAGCGCATCATCGGCAGCGACATCATGATGCCGCTCGACGAGTGCCCGCCGTGGCCCGCCGAGCGCGAATACGTGCGGAAGTCGGGCGAGCTGACGCTTCGCTGGGCGGAGCGGGCGCGCAAACATTTCCTTT
>CAYZCF010000155.1:0-4917 GCA_964476855.1 uncultured Chlorobiaceae bacterium | reverse complement strand
CACCACTGCAGACAAGATCGGCATGGTGGCGGTCGGCGCGGCGGCTGCCGGAGCGGCGGCTCATGCGGCAGTCACCGCGGTGAAGAAGAAGCAGCACGACAAAGAGTCTGACAAGTAAATCAAGGGAGTACAAGGCATGGCCAAAAAAATAGTTGTCGATCCGATCCCTCGCATCGAGGGGCATCTGAGAATAGAGGCGAAAATGAACGACGCCAACGTCATCGAGGAGGCGTACAGCACCGGTACCATGTGGCGCGGCATCGAGGTGATTCTCAAAGGGCGCGATCCGCGTGACGCATGGGCCTTCGCCGAGCGCATCTGCGGCGTCTGTACGACCGTGCACGCGCTCGCCTCGGTACGCTGCGTCGAGGACGCGCTTGGCATCGAGATTCCGCCGAACGCACGAATCATCCGGAACCTGATGAACGCCACGCAGCAGACGCAGGATCACCTCGTGCACTTCTATCACCTGCACGCGCTCGACTGGGTCGATGTGGTCAGCGCCCTCAAGGCCGATCCAGCGCAAGCTTCGGCCATCGCCCAGAGCATCTCGCCCTGGCCGAAATCCTCTGTTGGCTATTTCAAGGATTTGCAGCAGCGGCTCGTCGCCTTCGTCGAGAGCGGCCAGCTCGGCATCTTCTCGAACGGCTACTGGGGCCATCCGGCCTACAAGCTGCCGCCGGAGGTGAACCTCATCGCCGTGGCGCACTACCTCGAAGCGCTCGATTTCCAGAAGGAGATCGTCAAGATCCAGACCGTGTTTGGTGGCAAGAATCCGCATCCGAACTATGTTGTTGGCGGCATGGCCTGCGCCATCGACCCGAACAGCGACACGGCGATCAACATCGAGCGACTCAACATGGTCAAAAAGATCATCGACGATACGCAGACCTTTATCGACCAGGTGTACATTCCCGACCTGATCGCCATCGCCGGGTTCTACAAGGAGTGGCTCTACGGCGGCGGGCTCGGCAACTTCATGAGCTACGGCGACTTCCCGGAAACCAACCTCAACGACTTCAAGTCGCTGCTCTGGCCGCGCGGCGTCATTCTGAACAAGGATCTCTCCACGGTGATCGATGTCGATCCGCGAGACATGTCGCAGATCAAGGAGGAGATCGGCCACAGCTGGTACAGCTACAGCAAGGGCAGCGACAAGGGACTCCATCCCTGGGAAGGGGAGACGAAGCCCAACTACACCGGCCCCAAGCCGCCATTCGAGTTCCTCGACACCGACAAGCAGTACAGTTGGCTCAAGACTCCGCGCTGGAAAGAGCATCCGGTCGAGGTCGGCCCGCTCGCTCGCGTCCTGATCGCCTATGCCAAAGGTGACCCGATGATCAAGGAGACCGTCGGCATGGTGCTCGGCAAGCTTCAGGTTGGCCCGGAGGCGCTCTTCTCGACGCTCGGTCGCACTGCCGCCCGTGGCATCGAGTGCAAGCAGACCGCCGGTTTCATGGGTCACTTCTATGATCAGCTCGTGGCCAACGTCAAGGCGGGCGACTACCGGACCTTCAACAGCGAGCGCTGGGAACCCTCGACCTGGCCGAAAGAGAGCAAAGGCTTCGGCTATACCGAAGCGCCGCGCGGCTCGCTCGGCCACTGGATCAGGATCAAGGACGAAAAAATTGACGAGTACCAGATTGTGGTGCCCTCCACCTGGAATGCCTCGCCGAGAGACAATCGCGGCAACTCCGGCGCTTACGAAGCGGCGCTGAAGGGCACGCCGATGGTCGATCCGTCCAAGCCGCTCGAAATCCTGCGAACGGTGCACTCCTTCGACCCCTGCCTTGCGTGCGCTTCACATGTGTTTGACATGAATGGCAACGAAATTACCAGGGTAACTATCGTTTAAACGGAGAGTGACATGGGAAGGATAATCGAGGAAATCTATGTGTGGCGTCTGCCTGTCCGGCTCTACCACTGGATCAATGCGTTCAGCATCGTCGCGCTGCTGGTCACCGGCCTGTACATCGCCTCGCCGGTGCTCAATCCGCCGCTTGGCGAAGCGGTCTGGCAGCACAACTTCGCCTTGTGGCGGTACGTTCATTACTGCGTGGCCTTCGTGTTCACCGGCAACTTTCTGTACCGCATGTACTACGCGCTGCTGTCGGACGACCATTACGCGAAGTTTGGTGGATTCAGGCCGTGGTCGCCTGCATGGTGGGGCAAGCCATTCAAGGAGCAGGTGGCCTCATACCTGTTCCTGCGGGAAGACGAACCGAACTACGTTGGTCACAACCCGGTGGCTGCTCTGGCGCACTTCATTTTCATCTTTTGCGGCTCGACCTTCATGATCCTGACCGGCCTGGCCATGTATGCCGAAAACCGTCCCGGCAGCTTTATCGATGCAGCGTTTGGCTGGCTCCTGCCGCTGTTCGGCAGCAGCTACAACCTGCACTACGCGCATCATCTCGCCGCCTGGATATTCCCGCTCTACGTAATTGTTCATCTTTATGCGGTCTTCCGCCACGACATCGTCGATCGCACCAGCGTGACCTCGTCGATCATTACCGGTTACAAGCACAAGGTTGAAGACGAGGCGACGGTGTGAGGAGAAATGATGAATTGAAAGAGGGGTAACCTGACTGTAGGGGCGGTTCTCGTAGCCGCCCTGCTTATTTTGAACGGGCGCAACTGTGGACTTTGTGGACGATGATCGGAAGCTTCCGTTATTGTTCTCAATAGTCCCAAAAGTCCCACAATCTTTAGTATTTCGCAGCATTGAAAACAATCAACGTAGTCGGTCTGGGCAACGTTCTCTTCGGCGACGAGGGCTTTGGCGTGGAAACGGTTCGGGCGCTGGAGGATTCCGGCAATTGGCCGGAAATGGTGCAGTTTGTCGATGGGGGTACGCAAGGGTTGTATCTTCTTGATTATTTCGAGTCGTGCGATGCCTTGATGATTTTCGACTCGATCATCCCGGTCGAGTTCGAGCCGAAGGTCTATCTCTATCGTAAAGAAGAACTTCCGGCGTTCATTCACCGCAAGATGTCGGCTCACCAGATGGGCCTGAGCGAACTGCTCGCCGTGGCGAAGCTGCATGGCCGGGAGCCTGCGGAGATCGTGCTTATCGGCGCGCCGCCGCATGACCTCGGCCTTGGCAACGGCCTGAGCGAGCCGATGCGCGCGCATCTGGCGCAAGCCGTCGAAACGGGGCGCGAAGTGCTGCGAGAGTGGCTGGAACAGTGAAGGCTTGCGGCTCTCCGTCGATTACCGGAAAGAGTCGCAAGCATTGCCGTTTTGCGTGAAGGTTTGCCGACGCGCGGTCAGCGGTTGCCGATGAGGCGCAGGAATTCGCTGCGGGTGGACTGGTTGTTCATGAACTCGCCGGACATGGCCGACGTGGTTGTCACCGAGTTCTGCTTCTCGACGCCGCGCATCACCATGCACATGTGCGTCGCCTCGATCACCACGGCCACGCCGCGCGGATTGAGCACGTTCTGGATGGCATCCCTAATTTGCTGGGTCAGCCGCTCCTGAACCTGCAAGCGCCGGGCGAACACCTCCACCACTCTCGGAATTTTCGACAGCCCCACGATCTTGCCGTCGGGGATGTAGGCCACGTGCGCCTTGCCGAAGAAGGGGAGCATGTGGTGCTCGCACATCGAGTAGATGTCGATATCCTTCACCAGCACCATCTCGTCGTACGACTCGGTGAAGACCGCTTTCCTGAGCAACTGCTCAGGATCCTGCCGGTATCCCTTGGTCAGAAACCGCAGGGATTTGGCGACCCGCTCCGGCGTCAGCAGCAGCCCTTCGCGTTCGGGATCCTCTCCGACCCCTTTCAGCAGCGTGTAAACGGCATCGGCCATCGAGCCGAGCGTCTCCTCTTCACGATCATGCGTTTCGTCGAAGCACTCGTCGAGGTCGCAGGATGCCAATGATGACTGCCCGATACGGTTATTCTCCAAGATAGGTGACACTGTTTTTTCCTGTTTCATGTATTTTGACTTCATGGAGGCTAACCTCCTTTTTGGTAATGGTTTCCAGCCGGGATTCGAGAATTTCCCAGACGGTGACGGCAAGAATTTCCGTGGTCGGCACGTGGCCCGAGAGTTCGCTTACCTCATGGTTCAGATGTCGGTGGTCGAACCGCGCCACAATCTCCTCTTCGAGAATTTTTTTCAGCTCCTTGAGATCGAAGAGATAACCGGTTTTCCGGTCGATGATGCCCGAAAGGGTGATTTCAAGCAGATAGTTGTGTCCATGTCCATACGTTCCGGAGCACTTGCCGTAGAGGCGCCGGTTCTCCTCGTCCGAAAGTTCCGGATTGAACAGACGGTGGGCGGCATTGAACTCGATTTTGCGCGTTACGTAAATTTTTCTTGGCTTTTCGAGGATGTCGTTCATCGACAATATCGCTGATGTTTCATTGACCGCCTGCCAGCGCTTGCCGGATGGCGGAGATGTGATGTGAATTTTCAGATAAACCAGGCCCGCCAATTATAAGTTTCAGCCGCTGCCGCCCATAACTTCCGTGCAATGCTGCGATTGGTGACCACGATACAACATCCGGAGCCGGAAATGAAACGGTAAAAGGGCGACTCCTGTTTTTATGACGGAAAACAGCGGAGGCGGAAATGTTCTCTCTCTGTTCCGGCAATCCACGCCGTCCGTGATCCGTAAAATTCACGAACAAACAATTCAAACCCCTATGGCTCAATCACTTGACGAACTTATCAGGACAAGCGAACTTCCCGTATTCATCGATTTCTGGGCCGACTGGTGCGGCCCGTGCAAAATGGTGGCGCCATCGGTCAAACAGCTCGCCAGCGAGTTCAAGGGACGGCTGACCGTGGTGAAGGTCAACGTTGATCAGCAACCTGGAGCGGCATCGAAATTTCAGGTTCAGGGTATACCGGCGCTCATGCTCTTCGTCGGCGGTCAGCTCAAATGGCGCACCGCGGGTGCTTT
>CAYZCF010000154.1:0-4947 GCA_964476855.1 uncultured Chlorobiaceae bacterium | reverse complement strand
CCAGATCAGGGCAGAATCTGAGTCAGAGCCTCAACCGGAGGGGACAATTCGGCAAGAAATCAAAATGACGGCTGAACTTGAGGAAAAGATAGATATATCTGAAGAGGTTATCTTTTCCGCCCTTGGCGAATACGAAGAGGTTGATGGTTCCAGCATATCTCAAGAATATATGACCATCGAATCTGATGGCCCGGTTGAGCGGTCTGAAAAGGAGGTAATAAAAGAACCGGTTATCGAGAAAAAGCCTGAACAGCCCCGGCATTCGTCCGGGAAAGCCAGTCGTGGCAAACGGCGCGGCAGATAAGTCTGACGGAGACAAGCATTCAGTTTACAGTCAAGTTTACACTATAGTTTTTCAACACCATGAGAATCATCCTTTACCTGGGCAAAGGCGGAGTGGGCAAGACCACCGTATCTGCTTCCACTGCGACAGCAATCGCTCGCAGCGGCAAGCGCGTGCTGATCATGAGCACCGATGTCGCCCACAGCCTTGCTGACGCTTTTGGCGTCGAGTTGAGTTCGACTCCGCTGGAGGTCGAGAAAAATCTCTTTGCCATGGAGGTGAACGTTCTTGCAGAAATCAGGGAAAACTGGAACGAGCTCTACTCCTATTTCTCCTCGATTCTCATGCATGATGGTGCCAACGAGGTCGTTGCCGAAGAGCTGGCCATTGTGCCCGGCATGGAGGAGATGATCAGCCTCCGCTATATCTGGAAAGCCGCGAAATCAGGTCTCTACGATGCGGTTGTCGTCGATGCCGCGCCGACCGGCGAGACCATGCGCCTGCTCGGTATGCCCGAATCCTATGGCTGGTACTCCGAGAAGATCGGCGGATGGCATTCAAAAGCGATTGGATTCGCTGCCCCGCTCTTGAGCCGCTTCATGCCCAAAAAGAACATTTTCAAGCTCATGCCCGAGGTCAACGAGCACATGAAGGAGCTGCACGGCATGTTGCAGGACAAGAGCATCACGACCTTCAGGGTTGTGCTCAACCCCGAGAACATGGTCATCAAGGAGGCATTGCGTGTTCAGACCTACCTCAACCTTTTCGGTTACAAGCTCGATGCAGCGGTGGTCAACAAGGTGCTGCCGTCGAACTCCAGTGATCCGTATCTCCAGGCCCTGATCGACCAGCAGGCCAAGTATCTCCGCGTGATCGACAACTGCTTCTATCCTGTGCCGATTTTCAGGGCGATGCAGTCCTCCAAAGAGGTTATCAGCACGGACAGGTTGTTCGAACTGAGCCAGGAGCTGTTCAGCAGCCGTAATCCGATGGAGGTGCTCTACACCAACGACAAGACCCAGACACTCGAAAAGATCAACGGCAAATATGTGCTCAGCCTCTATCTGCCGAACGTCGAGGTGGACAAGCTCGCGGTGAACATCAAGGGCGACGAGTTGCTGGTCGATATCAACAACTTCCGCAAGAGCATCGTGCTGCCCAACGTGCTGGTGGGCCGCAAGACCGAAGGCGCCGATTTCGAACAGGGCACGCTGAATATCACCTTCGCGAACTGAATTTTACGGAAAGGTTTAGCTTTTCAAGGCGGGCGCTGCAAAGTGGCCCGCTTTTTTTGTGCCTGTCCACAGGTTGGCGGTCATAGGTCTTATAAGTCCTATATGACTTATAAGACCTATTTCTCCTCCTTATTCCCGGTTAAAACGCAAGTTCTCCACCAGCCTTACCGGAACCGAGCGGTCGTCGCAGCTTTTCAGCAGCTCGGCGATGGGGTGGTGCAGCCGGGGGTGGAGCGGGTTGGCGATGTCGAGCAGCGGCACGAGCACGAATTTCCGGCGTTGCATCTCGGCGTGGGGAATGACGAGCAGGTCGCTGTCGATGCAGAGGTCGCCGTAGAGCAAGATGTCGAGGTCGATGGTTCTCGGACTCCAGCGCCGGTACTGGTCGGGGCGGCCCAGCTCGTGCTCGATTGCCTTGCAGCGGGTGCGGAGCTCTGCCGGATCGAGCGAGGTTCGCACCTCGACCACGGCGTTGAAGTAGCGCTCCTGGTCGGGGTCGCCGAACGGCTCGGTCATGTAGACTCTCGACACTCCGGTCACGTAAGTGTCCGGCAGCCGTGACAGATGGTTAACGGCCTGCTGAAGGTAGCTGAGACGGTCTCCGACATTCGAGCCGATGCCGATATAGGCGGTGACAGGCTCCATCGCTCAACGCTTTTCGACGGTGTGTTCGGCCTCGGCATAATCGCACAGCCCGCCGAGCGGCACCACGCGCTTGCGCACCCTGACCGTGACCTTTTCCGCGATGACCAGCTTTTCGATCAGCCTCGCCGCCGCACTTGCGGCAAGCGTCTCGATGAGCGCCGCGGGTTCGCCGGAGGTCATGACCTCGCTGATGATCGCATAAGCCTTGCTGTAATCGACAGTTTTCGAGAGGTCATCGGTCGCGGCGGCTTCCGTGGCGTCGAAAACAACTTCAGCATCGACCTCGTACCGCCCGCCGAGGCGGCGCTCCTCTTCGTGGACGCCGTGTCGGGCATAAAAAACGGCATTGACGAGCCTGACGCAGGATCGATGATGAAGTTTCATGGCCGGGCAGAGTGGGATAGGCGTTCAGGAGGATTCTGCAGGAATGTAATCTATTGCCCGCTGCATTGCAAAAATGGCTCCTCCGCCTCGTTCAAACCGCCGTGCGCGAGCGTCATGAACCGTGGTGAATACCAAAAAAATAGTACCTTGCAGAAGCACGTTCAATAGCCGGACGGGTGCCGTTCCGATTCCGCTAACCTCATACTGATTTAGCAGTTATGACAGAAAAAAGAACCAATCTCGCGTTCAGGGAGTTTTTCGAATCCTGCCGTTTGAAAGCCATGCAGCTCGCGCTCGAAGAGGATCGTTATCAGGGCGACATTACCACCGAGGCGACCGTCGAGGAGAACCAGCAAGGTCTCGGCTATATCGAGGCCAAGGCCGAGGGGATCATTGCCGGAATCGAGGTCGCCCGGCAGGTGTTCCAGTCGTCGGACGCCTCGCTGGAGTTCACGGCCTGCGTCAAGGATGGCAAGCGGGTCTATCCGGGCGAGCGGATTCTCGAAGTCAGGGGGCGCATCGCCTCGATTCTGTTCGGTGAGCGGACGGCGCTCAATTTCATGCAGCGGATGTCCGGCATCGCTACCCGGACGAACATGTATGTCGAACGGGTCAGCCACACCAACACAGCCATTCTCGATACCCGGAAAACCGCGCCAGCTCTGCGCTATTACGACAAGGACGCCGTGCGTATCGGTGGTGGCACCAACCATCGCTTCGGGTTGTTCGACATGATTCTCATCAAGGACAATCACATCGACGCCGCAGGCAGCGTGGAGGAGGCGGTCAAACGGGCGAAGGCGTATTGCGAAAAGCAGGGCGTGGCGGTGAAGATCGAAACCGAAGTCCGCAGCATCTCCGAGCTGGTTCGCGCCTGCGCCAGCCGCCCGGACATGATACTGCTCGACAACTTCATGGTCGATGACCTGGCCGAAGCGGTGCGCTGGGTCAAGGCGAACGGTTTTGGCAGCATCCTGCTCGAAGCGTCGGGAAACATCGGCCTGCACAACGTTTCCGAAGTCGCCATGACCGGCGTCGATTTCATCTCGATCGGCGAGCTGACACACAGCGTCAAGGCGCTCGACATGTCGATGAAGATCGAAAGGGCGTGAGCGATGGCAGAAGTTGGCGTTGACATCGTGGAGATAGCCCGCATTCGTTCGAGTTACGAACGTTACGGCCAGACTTTCATGAAGAAAATCCTGACCGAAACCGAAATGGCCCAGTGCCTCTCCAAGCCCGATCCGGTGGCGAGCCTGGCCGGGCGGTTCGCCGCCAAGGAGGCGGTTTCGAAAGCGCTCGGCACCGGCATCTCGAAGGGCCTCTTCTGGCACTCCATCGAGGTGCTGAACGACGAGGCGGGCAAACCCTGCGTTACCATTCATTCAGCCGCCTTTTCAGGCCGGATCAGCCTCTCCATCTCCCACGATCGCCACTCCGCCGTGGCGATGGCGCTCTGCGAGGAGGCGTGATGGATCGAGGTGGACAATGTGGACAAGCATTGCTGATGAGTTTTTTTATAGCTTGTCCACTTTGTCCGCGCCAGTCTATATTCCATCCATAAAAAAAGGCCCCTTTTCAGGAGCCTTTTTTTATATCCGTGTTACCGTGTGATCAGTTGTTGTGCGTCGGAATCGGAGTAGCCTCTTTGGTGATGGTCACTTTGGACTTGATCACGTCGTAAATTTTCTCCTTCAGGATCGTGTCGATGATGTAGTCCTTGAACTCGGTGGACATGTAGGTGTTGAGGAGCTGTTCGACGGTCAGAGATGGCTCTTTTTCGGCCTCTTTTTCGGCGTAGGCTTTGATATCCTCGTCAGTCACTTCGAGGCTGCTCTCCCTGGCGATCTTCTGGCTGACCAGAAGCCAGCGTGCGTGCTTCTCGGCGTTCGGCTTCATGGTGTTGAAGAACTCGCGCTCGTCGAGACCTTTGGGGAACTGGCCGCCAACCTGGCGCTTGGCGTTTTCGAGCAGCATGTTCTGGAACTGGGCGACCATCGCTTTCGGGGTCGGAACCGGATGCTCTTCGATCAGCTTCGCAGAAATGGCTTCGAGCAGGTCATGCTCCGATTTGTCGGAGAAGTGCGCCTGAAGCTGCAAGCGGACATCGTTCCTGAAATCCTCGACCTTCTCGAAGCGCTGCTGGCTGATCTCCCTGACCAGCTCGTCGTCGAGCTCCGGCAGTTCGAGGCGCTTGACCTCCTTGATCTCCACGCGGAAGCGGCTCGTTTCGCCGCCCTCCTGCCTGGGTTCGACGGTCACTTCCACGACATCGCCGGCTTTCTTGCCTTCGAGAGCCACGCGGAACGGGTTGTCCGCCGGGAGGTATTCGAGGTTGAAGTGGTGGTTTTCGTTCTTCGAGCCTTCGACGTCGGCGCCTTCGGCATCGAGCTTCGTGAC
>CAYZCF010000153.1:0-5105 GCA_964476855.1 uncultured Chlorobiaceae bacterium | reverse complement strand
GGTGTGCGATGCGGAAGGTGATGACGCGCGTCTTGCCCGAACCCGCGCCCGCAAGCACCATCACGGGGCCTTCGGTAGCGAGGACGGCCTCACGCTGGACGTCGTTGAGTTCCCGGAGAAAATCTGTCAAAGCTTTTGAAAATAAAAGGTTAGCGACCCACGCTCCCGGCTGGGGATGGGAGGGCCGTCACAAAGCTCAGAAGAATTTCGCACATCCCGGCACGAATTACAAATGCGGGGTGTGGAAAGATTTGGGGGGGGATTTGAAGGCGGAGAGTGGGATGGAGGATTTGAAAGAGAAGAAAATTCCGTGGCACATGTGGTACGATATAAATACGTCGCGTCTAACCTACACCCGTAAAGTCAGCACTTATTGCTTTGGCCATTAAAACTCTTAAACAATTGCCCCGGACTTTAGTCCGGGGTATGCGGATAAAGCAATATAAATCAGGGCTTTAGCCAAACCTTTTACAATGGGCGAAATTGCGATTTATTGTTGCCGGAGTAATAAGAGCTATCTCAATAAATTTCAATAATACGTAGTTTAGCCAGCTTTGACTAATAACCTAAGCTAAAAATGTTATATACGATAATATCCTTTTCCTCCACAAACCGAACATATACCATTATTGTTTTGACATGCATCACAGTAATTTGCAAATACGCTTCTTCCGTACTCGAATACACGAAGCAAAGACACAGAGGCTTGGCAAGTGCCTGTACCTTCACAATGAGGACACGTAATTAAAGTACCACAACAGTCGTTTGATACTGGGTATCCACAACTCGGACATTCTGAAGCATACTCTGAGATCCGTTTACCACACTCAGGGCATACGATTAAAGCCATAATTTTCTCCTTTTCTATACGTAATATAGTGAAGGCTTATTCTATTTATAAATTGAGCAAGTAAACAATCAAAAAAAATTACACATAATTTAATATATCACACAAAATCTTTAACTCCGCAACGACGTAATTTAGACCAATAAATAAAAGGTCTCAAATCGGGCGATGCTAAGATTAGCATGTTTTTAAATATTAGGTTCGATTTTTTGGGCTGTAGATAGCTTTCTGAAGTACAATCAAACACCAGCATTCAGGTATGCTGACACGGTCGGTAGCAAATCGATCGATTTCTGGTAGTTTTTTGCTGCATCTTCATATGAACCGGGCTTGAAATCTTTTTCAGCCGCATCGAAATATTGCTTTGCCTTCGTTTTTATCTCGGCAGCGGCATCCTCCAGCTCCCGGTCGAAACCCGATTCCGTCGCTTTCTGGAACGACTCTCCTTTTGGGCCTTGCGCCGTCTCGAATGCGGGTGGAACATCTTTTGTGATATTTACGACCAGAACGATGGCAAGCGAGAGCACCGTCGTAAAAAGAAGAGAAACCCGCTTTCCTTCAAGCTTCCGCAAAACAGGGAATCGCTGGTGCTCGACGGTCGTAAAGCTCAACCCAAGCAGCAGGCCCGCAATGGCTGCCACGAAGGTGAACAGGTGCCCGAGCACGATGAGCGCGACGTTCATGAGGTTGGCGATTATCACTGTGTTTGATTACTCACATAATATCAGCAAAAACAGCGATAAATCAGCGTCATTTCTCGAAATCGCAACCGGACACACCCGCCATCAAACCAGCTTTTCGGTCTTCGACGCCATGATAACATCGTTCAGATGGATGCCGCCGATGGCATGTGTCCACCAAGAGACGGTCACTTTGCCCCATTCGGTCAGGAGCGCCGGATGGTGTCCCTCGGATTCGGCAAGCTGGCCCACCCTGACGGTGAAATCAAGCGCATCCCTGAAATCCTTGAAAGTGAAAACCCTTACCAGCTTCGGGGTTCCCGAATCATCGACCACGTTCCACTCCGGAATGAAGGCAAGTTGCCGCTGAAGCTCATCCGGAGCCATCGGAGCTTCCGTCCCTTCGCAGGGCACGCAATGCCTGTTTTCGAGCTGTGTCATGATATGTTCTCCTGTCTTGATTTCCGCAAATCAGGCCCAACTCGCCCCGCTGGAGATATCACCGGAGCGCTGCTGTCTTTGAGTTATTTTCAACCGTGCCATCCATCCAAGAGTTGCACTGTGGCCATTTCAGGAAACCTGAAAACCTCGCCAAACCACCCTATCTTTTGCCTTTTCCTTGCTATATTAGCGGTCGAAAGTTTCTGGCCCTGAACGGGCCGTCATCCCCGCTCAACAGGTACAGACATGTTTCCTCTGGTTTATGAAATCAATACAAGAGTCTGGCTGAAAGAGATTTCGGACAGGCTTGGACATCCTGCCACCCTCGACGACGTGCCTGGCGAGGAGTTGCAGATTCTTCTCGATGGCAAGTTCACCCATGTCTGGCTCATGGGCGTCTGGAAGCCGAGCCGTTACAGCGCGGCCATCGCAGCGTCGCACCGGGGACTTCGGCCTGAACTGCTCGATCACCTCAAGGATCTGCAACCCGAGGACATTGTCAGCTCTCCCTACTCCATATCTGCTTACGAGGTCAGCGAGGCGATCGGCGGCCACGACGCTCTCGTGGCGTTCCGCAAGCGGCTGGCGGAGATGGGTGTCAGGCTCATGCTCGATTTCGTGCCGAACCACATGGCCCTCGACAATCGCTGGCTGCCGGAGCATCCCGAATTTTTCGTCACCGTTTCGAGGCACGAGCAGTGCCATGATCCATCATCCTGCTTCGAGTACACGCGGGGCAAATATCTCGCGCACGGCAAGGATCCCTATTTTCCGCCGTGGACCGACACCTTGCAGCTCAACTACGCCAATCCGGCGACGCACGAGATGATGATCCACAATCTTTCGCACATCAGCGACCTGTGCGATGGCGTACGGTGCGACGTGGCGATGCTGATTCTGAAGGATGTGTTCAACACCACCTGGGAAAATCTGGCTGGAAAGATGACCGAAGAGTTCTGGCCGAAGGCGATCGAGGCGATCCGGCACAAGCATCCGAAGTTCATCTTTCTGGCCGAATCGTACTGGAACCGCGAGTGGGAGTTGCAGCAGATGGGATTCGATTTCACCTACGACAAGCCATTTTACGACTACCTCGGCGCGTCACCGGTCAATGTGCCAAAGCTCAAGGGCCACCTGCTGGCCGACTGGAACTATCAGAAACGGCTGTGCCGCTTCATCGAAAACCACGACGAGGTTCGCGCCTCGGAGCGCTTCGGGCCGAACCACGCGGTGGCGGCGCTGGTGATGCTCACCTCGCCAGGCATGAACCTGATACACCAGGGCCAACTGCTCGGCCTGAAGAAAAAAATTCCCGTGCAGCTCATCCGTCATTCGAGGGAACCTTCACACAAGGCGCTCTTGCACCTCTACCTCAAACTGTTCGCCTTCCGTTGCGAAGCGGTGTTCCAGGAAGGGCATACCGAGTGGCTCGAACTGAACACCAACGGTCAGTCGCTCTGCTTCGGCTACTGCCGCACGATTCCGGGCGTTCACGCATTCGTCCTCGCCAACTTTTCGGCGACCGGCATCGACATGCAATTCAGCCATCCGGCGCTTGCCGGGTTGAACGACCAGGCAATCACGGCTTTTTCGACCCGCTTTCCCGAACATCCCCATGAACGCCATCTCAACGATTCAACCCTCAGCATCCGCCTCGCTCCCCACGAAGGAGTTCTGCTCATGGCGAAGAGCAGCTGAACCGGGCGTTTTTTCAACACCTCATTTCCGAACGATCATCCATGAACTTCCATATCGCCACCATCGCCTGCCAGACGAACCAGCCGATCGACATCATCGACATCACCGCCGACGTGCGTTTGGCGCTCGAAGAGTCCGGCCTGCAACAGGGCACCGTCACGCTGATCAGTCGCCACACAACCGCCTGCATCAACATCAACGAGCGGGAGGAGCGATTGCAGAAAGACATGACCACCTGGCTGAAGCGCTTCATCCCGAAGGATGGCGACTGGCTGCACAACCTCGAAACGGTGGACGGACGCGACAACGCCCATTCGCACATGCTGGGACTTTTCATGAACAGCTCCGAGACGATTCCTTTCTCTGAGGGCCAGCTCATGCTCGGCGAGTGGCAGTCGATCTTCTTCGTCGAACTCGACGGCCCGCGCCCGAAGCGCGAGGTTCTGATGCACATCCAGGGGGAATAATCGCGGAATCGGAATCGGGTTCGATATGGACAATCATTTCGATCATGCTTGACATGATGCAATGTCTTTGCAGGGGTAACCCTTGCGGTTGCCCTGTTGCGGATGAACCCAAAACCGTGTTGATAGCCGGGCAACCGCAAGGGATTGCCCCTACAGGATAAAAACCTTCCGAACTGGATTCCGATTCCGATGAAAAGGAACGGAAACCTGCCATTCAAATCCACCAAACCGGAACCGTGGGCCGGGCCGGGAGGTTGGAAGAATACAAGTATTTTCACCTGAACATCATCCCCTGAAGCTATGGCAGACCTCGTCTCCACTCCGGCCTCGATTCCGCTGGCCTATCCGCTGCTTTCGGTCATTCACTCTCCCGCCGATCTCAAGAAGCTGAGTCTGCACGAGCTTGAACTCGTGGCCGCCGAGTGCCGGAAAAAGGTGATCGAGCTGGTGTCGCTGAACGGGGGGCACTTCGGGTCGAGCCTCGGCGTCGTGGAGCTGACCGTGGCGCTGCACTACGTCTACCAGAGTCCAACCGACCGGATCGTCTGGGACGTGGGCCATCAGGCGTACGTTCACAAGATTCTCACCGGACGCCTGGAGCAGATGGAAACCAACCGCCAGTATCACGGGCTGGCCGGTTTTCCGAAGCGCAGCGAAAGCCCGCACGACGCCTTCGACACCGGCCACGCCTCGACCTCGATCTCTGCGGCGGCAGGCATGGCTGCGGCGAGAGACCTGGCCGGGCGAAAGGAGAAGGTGGTGGCGATCATCGGCGACGGCAGCCTCACCGGCGGCATGGCCTTCGAGGCGATGAACCACCTCGGCGACACGAAATCCGACGTGCTGGTCATCCTCAACGACAACCAGATGGCGATTTCGCCAAGCACTGGCGGCCTGAAAAATTACCTGGTCAACCTCACCCTGAACAAGACCTACAACCGCCTCCGCAAATTCGTCTGGGACAGCATCTCC
>CAYZCF010000152.1:892-5116 GCA_964476855.1 uncultured Chlorobiaceae bacterium | reverse complement strand
TTTTAAATCAATGGCTTCTCATCTACGACATCCCACACAGAAGGTTACTTTGCTCAGATCAGGCATTCCAAGCGCAGCAATTACTTTAAAGCACAACGAAAAAGGGAAATTTTCCGAGTGCTTTCAATACAGACTCTTTTTGTTCAGAACGTTACGTTTGTCCGGAGTTTATTCGGGGAGTTCGAGGCGGGGTAAGTGAGAGAATTTTCCGTTATCCTGTCTGGATCTCCGTTTTCAGGGCGATCTCTTCGAGGATGGCGCTGACGCGGATGCAATTGAACATGTCACCGGCATAGACGATCGAGCGGCCTCTGGTGTGCACCTCCCAGGTGTGTTTTTCCGCGACAGCCCGCGGGCAGCGCACGGCCTTGATGATCTGGAAAATCACCTCGTCGAAGGTGTGGTCGTCGTCGTTGAAAAGCACGACGCGCCAGGAGTCGAGCGTATCGACATCGGCGACAAGTGTTTCGGTCCTGGTATCGGTATCGTTCCCCGTGGCAAGCCGGATCATGATGATGGGTGTCGTTTTCCCTGAAAAATAAACTGTAATTTATAAAGCTGCACGCTTTTCAGCAAGTCCGCACTCAGATTGAGACCACCGCCTCCACCGCCCCGAAAGAGAACCGTTCCGGCGAAATCTCCAGGCTGCAGCGCGCCCCCACGGGCAGGGTCATCAGCTCGCGGATGTGCCCGTAGGAAAGTCCCGTCATCACCGGGGCGCCTTCGTGCATCCGGTTGGCGTAATAGGTGAAAATCTTGTCGAAGCGGTAATCGCGGTTTTCATCGGCAGGATTTTTACTGAACTGGCCGAATATGAGGCCTCGGCACTTCTGCGCCAGCCCGGCGTTGAAGAGGTGCGAGAGCATCCGGTCGATCCGGTAGGCCGGTTCGTTGACATCCTCGGTGAAGAGGAGACTGCCGCTGAACGATGGCAGGTAGGGCGTGCCGACGAGCGACGAAAGCACCGAGAGGTTGCCGCCGATCAGGCGTCCGGCGATGGCTCCGGGTTTGACGCAACCGACCTCGTGCCCGCAGAAATTGACGAGGCTCTTCGAATAGCCCGGATCGGTGAGCATCCCCCAGAGGTGCGCTTCGGTATAATCGCTTGGTTCGAAAAGGTCGGTGGCCGCCATCGGGCCGGAAAAGTTGACGAGGCCGGTTTTTCTGAACACCGCGAGCGAGAGCGCCGTGATGTCGGAATAGCCGACGAGGATTTTCGGATTGGCGGCGATGAGGGCGTAGTCGATTCTGTCGAGCAGCCGCGTGGCTCCGGCTCCGCCGCGCAGGCAGAAGATGGCGCGGACTTCGCGGTCGGCGAACATCTGATGGAGATCGTGAAGCTTGTAACGGTCAGTGTGCGCGGGGTCGTGCTCGGAACGGTTCAGGTACAGCGAGGTTTTGACCCTGTAGCCACAGCGTTCAAGGTAGGTGACGGCCCGCTGGATTCTTTCCGGCTCGGCGCAGGTCGAAGATGGCGAGATCAGGCCGATGACCTCTTCCCTGCGGAGCGCTTTGGGGATCAGAATTTTCATGAAAGCAAAAAACACCAGCAGCACGTTTCAGTACTGCTGATGTTTTTAATGTTGTTGTGCCGCCGTGAATCAGGCGACCTCTTCGGTCAGCAGAATCGCCTTGTTGCTGCTCACCTCGAAGAATCCGCCCTCGATCTGGAACGAGTTCTCGGAGCGGTCAGCAAGAGAGAGCCGCACCTTGCCGCTTTTGAGCGCGGCGAGCAGGGGCGCGTGACCTTTCATAACCTGAAACAACCCGTCCAGGCCCGGAGCGATGACGCTGGTCACCTCTCCCGAAAAGAAAAGCTTCTGCGGCGTGACGATATCGAGCTTGAAGGCTTTGTCTGAACTTGCCATGTCTTGCCGTTGGTTTAGAGCGTTTTAGCTTTGGCGACCGCCTCTTCGATAGTGCCGACCAGGTAGAAGGCAGCTTCCGGAAGGTTGTCGTGACGGCCTGCGATGATCTCCTTGAAGCCCTTGATGGTGTCTTCGAGCTTGACATACTTGCCTGCAAGGCCGGTGAAAGCCTCGGCCACGAAGAAGGGCTGCGACAGGAAGCGCTGCACCTTGCGGGCGCGGGCGACCACGAGCTTGTCATCGTCGCTCAGCTCGTCCATACCGAGAATGGCGATGATGTCCTGAAGGTCTTTGTAGCGCTGCAGAATTTGCTTGACGGCCTGCGCGGTGTTGTAGTGATCGTCACCGACGACGTTCGGATCGAGGATTCGGGAAGTCGAATCGAGCGGATCCACAGCCGGATAGATACCAAGCTCGGCGATCTGACGTGAAAGCACGGTCGTTGCGTCGAGGTGGGTGAATGCGGTGGCCGGAGCCGGGTCGGTAAGGTCATCCGCAGGGACGTAGATGGCCTGCACGGAGGTTACCGAACCTTTCTTGGTGGAGGTGATCCTGTCCTGAAGCTCACCCATCTCGGTGCTGAGGGTCGGCTGGTAGCCCACGGCGCTCGGCATACGGCCAAGAAGCGCGGACACCTCGGAACCTGCCTGGGTGAAGCGGAAAATGTTGTCAACGAAGAGCAGCACGTCACGGCCCTCTTCATCACGGAAGTACTCGGCGATGCTGAGGCCGGTCAGAGCGACGCGTGCGCGTGCTCCCGGAGGCTCGTTCATCTGGCCGAACACGAGAGCGGTCTTGTCGATAACGCCAGACTCCATCATCTCGTGCCAGAGGTCGTTTCCTTCACGGGTGCGCTCTCCGACGCCTGCGAACACGGAGTAACCCGACTGCTGCTTGGCGATGTTGTTGATCAGCTCCATGATGAGCACGGTCTTGCCGACGCCTGCGCCGCCGAACAGACCGGTCTTGCCGCCGCGGGAGTAGGGTTCGAGAAGGTCGATAACCTTGATGCCGGTTTCGAACATCTCGGCTTTGGTCGAAAGCTCGTCGAATTTGGGGGCGGTGCGGTGGATCGAGTAGGTTTTCTTCGCAGGAACAGCGCCTTTGCCGTCGATGGGATCGCCGACGACGTTCAGCATTCTGCCGAGCACCTCTCCGCCTACCGGTACCTGGATCGGCTTGCCGGTGTTGACGGCGCTCATGCCCCTGACCAGGCCGTCGGTGCCTTCCATGGCGATAGCGCGGACGCGCTCTTCACCGAGGTGCTGCTGCGTTTCGAGAACCAGTTTCGAGCCATCCTGACGGGTGACCGTGAGGGCATCGAGGATGGACGGAAGCTGGCCTTCAGGAAAATCAACGTCAACGACAGGGCCGATGATCTGGGAAATCTTACCTTCTTGCATGGTTTCAATATGGGATTTTGGTTGCAATCAAACGCTTGGCATCGAAGCCGTGCGGCTCCGTTCTCAGGCTCTCTTCCGGTTACCCGGCTCGGGTTCTCGGCATAAGCGAGCCACCTGAGGGACTTGAACCCACGACCTACTATTTACGAAACAGTTGCTCTACCAACTGAGCTAAGGTGGCTTGATCCGGTACTTTCCGCCCGCAGGCAGAAAATTCGAGACGAAATATAGCTTATTTGTTCTCAAAACACAAAGAAATATCAGGGGCGAAACAAGGGGAATCGCGCAGGGATTCCTATATTATTAGTCAGAACTATTAGCTGTTTGCGATCATTAAGCCTGTCTGGATTTACTTGTCACCAAAAGAACCGTTATGAAAAGAGTTACCTCCCGTTTTGCCGCCATCATGGCTGCGCTCATGGTTTTCGCAGCATCGTTCACCTTTTCGGGCCAGGCCAGCGCCGCGCCGCCGCCAGCGCCAGCGTTTTCTGGCGTGACCGTTGACGGCAAACCCTTCTCCTCCTCTTCCCTCAAAGGCAAGGCTTACATCGTCAACTTTTTCGCCACCTGGTGCCCGCCCTGCCGGGCCGAGATTCCCGACATGGTGCAGGTTCAGCGAACCTGGCAGTCCAAAGGGTTCACCTTTGTCGGAATCGCGGTCAACGAGAAGGTGCCGAACGTGAAGAATTTCATGCGACAGAACGGCATGACCTGGCCGGTGATGATGGCCACTCCCGAGTTGATCCGCGCCTTCAATGGCTACATCGATGGCGGCATCACCGGCATTCCGACCACCTTCGTCGTCGATGCTTCGGGCAAGGTTACCGGCGTGATCGTCGGGCCGAGAAGCAAGGCGGAGTTCGACCAGATCGTCAGAACGGCGCTCAGCGCAAAGCCGACCAAAAAATGACCATATTTGTTTTCCGTACCATGCGTGCTGTGCGGATAGATAG
>CAYZCF010000152.1:0-882 GCA_964476855.1 uncultured Chlorobiaceae bacterium | reverse complement strand
AACATGCCTGATTTCAGATGCCCCGGGGGAATTTCCTGCCGGGGCGCGCTGTTTCAGGTCTTTCAATGCTCAACACCTCCAACAATCGATTTTTCAGCAACTATGGAATCCATCGAAATCAATGCTCCGGCCAGTGTCAGCAACCTGAAACTGCTTCAATGGGTCAAAGAGACCGTCGCGCTTTGCCAGCCCGATTCGGTCTGCTGGTGCGACGGCTCGGTCGAGGAGTACGACCGCCTGTGCGAGGAGATGGTCAAAAGCGGCACCTTCATCAAGCTGTCTGAAGAGAAGCGCCCGAACAGCTATCTCTGCCGTTCCGATCCGAGCGATGTGGCCCGTGTCGAGGATCGCACCTTCATTTGCAGCATCCGCCGCCAGGATGCCGGACCGACCAACAACTGGGTCGCGCCCAAGGAGATGAAGGCCACGCTGAACAAGCTCTTCACCGGCTGTATGAAGGGGCGCACCATGTATGTGATTCCTTTCAGCATGGGGCCGCTCGGCTCGCACATCGCGCACATCGGGGTCGAGATTACCGACTCGCCCTACGTTGTCACCAACATGCGCATCATGACCCGCATGGGCCAGGCAGTCCTCGACCTGCTCGACGAGGAGGCGGAGTTCGTGCCCTGCCTGCACTCGGTTGGCGCGCCGCTCGCGCCCGGCCAGCAGGATGTGGCGTGGCCCTGCAACGACACCAAGTACATCGTCCACTTCCCGGAGGAACGCTCCATCGTCTCCTACGGCAGTGGCTACGGCGGCAACGCCCTGCTCGGCAAGAAGTGCTTCGCGCTTCGCATCGCCTCCTCGATGGCGCGTGACGAGGGGTGGCTTGCCGAGCACATGCTTATTCTCGGCGTCGAGTCGCCGGAGGGGGAGAAG
>CAYZCF010000151.1:0-5166 GCA_964476855.1 uncultured Chlorobiaceae bacterium | reverse complement strand
GAACGCGCCCGCCAGCTCGACGCGGCGCTGGTTTATGTGGCGCACGGCAACGATTTCTTTTCGTCGGGCGCGTTTCACGAAACCTGCCAGGTGATGCGCAGCCGCTATCCGGGCGCACAGATTCACATCGGCATGGTCGAGGGGCGGCCTGGCGTGGAGGAGATCGTCGGCGAGGTGACGGGCAGCGGACGCAAGGCGGTGCTGCTGCGCCCGTTCATGATTACGGCGGGCGACCACGCGCACAACGACATTGCCGACGACGATCCCGGCTCGTGGAAGGGTGCGTTCGAGGCCGCCGGATGCCGCGTCGAGACCCGCATGGAGGGACTCGGCTCGGACGACCGCTTCGCCTCGATCTTCGCCCGTCGGATTCTCGAAACCGCCGAAGACCACGGCATCGACCTGTTGTCGTGAGGGGCGGGGGTGGGGAATTGTCTGGAAAGGTTTTTATCGATCAGTTTTTCTGGACTTAAGCTTTTTGTCATGCTGAGCGAAGCGAAGAACCCAGCGGGATTTGCAATAAAACTGGATTCTTCGCCCGCCCCGACAGCAGTCGGGACAGACTCAGAATGACAGAGGAAAGGAGTGCTGACACTGTTACTGACAACCGTTTGCAATCAATGGAAAAACAAGGCTCTCTCATCAGCGTTTCGCTTGGGCCGGGCGATCCCGGCCTCATCACCGTCAAGGCGCTGGCGCAGTTGCGCGAGGCTGACGTGATCTACTATCCCGGCACGGTCAGCGCCTCGGGCGCGGTGACGAGCGTGGCGCTCGATATTCTCGAAGCGTACGATCTCGATCCGTCGAAGCTCCGGGGGATGCTCGTGCCGATGTCGCGCTCGCGCGAGGCTGCCGAGGCGAGTTACGCTGCGAATTACGCCACGATGGCAGAAGAGGTGCAGGCGGGGCGCCGGGTTGCGGTGGTGAGCGTGGGCGACGGGGGCTTTTACAGCACCGCGTCGGCGATCATCGAGCGGGCGCGGCTCGACGGCCTCGACTGCTCGATGACGCCCGGCATTCCGGCCTTTATCGCCGCCGGATCGGCTGCCGGAATGCCGCTCGCGTTGCAGAGCGACAGTGTGCTGGTGCTGGCGCAGATCGACGAGATCGGCGAACTCGAACGCGCCCTCGCTTCGCACAGCACGGTGGTGGTGATGAAGCTTTCGACGGTGAAAAACGAGCTGGTCGGTTTCCTCGAACGCTACGCCAAACCGTTCCTTTTCGCCGAAAAGGTTGGCATGGCGGGCGAGTTCATCACCATGGAGATCGACGCCCTGCGGGGTCGCGCTATCCCCTATTTTTCGCTGCTGGTCTGCTCGCCGCATTGCCAGCACTCAACCCTTTCACCCTTTGCGCCATGAGCGGCAAAATTATCGTCGCGGGTCTCGGCCCCGGCAGCGACTCGATGATGACCCCACAGGTGCTCGAAGCGATCCGAGCCGCCGACGCCGTTGTCGGCTACACCGGCTACATCAAAAGCATCGGGCACCTGATTCCGGACTCCGTCCAGACCGTGGCGACCGGCATGACGGGGGAGATGCAGCGGGCCGAGGAGGCGTTCGCGCTGGCCGCCGAGGGGCGTCGCATCGTTGTCGTCAGCTCCGGCGACGCGGGCATCTACGGCATGGCGCCGCTCATTCTCGAACTGCACACGAGCGGGCGCTGGCCCGATGTCGAGGTCGAGGTGCTGGCGGGCATCAGCGCGTTCCAGGCCGCCGCCGCGCGGCTCGGCGCTCCTGTGAGCCACGACTTCTGCGCCATTTCGCTCTCCGACCTGATGACGCCGTGGGAGGTGATCGAAAAGCGGATCGAGGCGGCGGCAACGGCGGACTTCGTGACGGCGCTCTACAATCCGCGCAGCCGCGACCGCTACTGGCAGATTCACCGCTTCCGCGAGCTGTTTCTGCGCCACCGCTCGCCCTCGACGCCGGTGGGCATCGTCCGCAACGTTTCGCGCAGCGACGAGTCGGTGGTGCTGACGACGCTTGGCGAGTTCGATCCCGACTCGCTCGACATGTTCACCGTGATGCTGGTGGGCAACTCGACCACCTTTTTCTCCGGCGAGCGGATGATTACGCCGAGGGGCTATTTCAGCCGTGACGCGGAAGATGGATCGACACCGGTCGGTCAGTCGATCATGAGCGGCAGCTTTCGCACCATCGCCAGGCTGTTGAAGCCGGACGGTCGTCCCGCCGACGAGCGCTGGGCGGTCATGCACGCGATCCACACCACCGCCGATTTCGAGATGCAGGAGCTGTTCCACGCCTCGCCCGGCGCGATCCAGCGCTGGCACGAGGCGCTGACCGCCGGTGGCGCGACGATTGTCACCGACGTGACGATGGTGCAGTCCGGCCTGCGCAAGGCGGCGCTGGATCGCTACGGCATCGCCGTGCACTGCTACCTGCACGATCCGCGCGTGGCGGAGCTGGCCAAAAGCGCGGGCCTCACGCGCAGCCAGGCCGGGATGCGGCTCGCCGCAAGGGAGCATCCCGACGCGCTCTTCGTGGTCGGCAACGCTCCGACGGCGCTGCTTGAGCTGGCTTCGCTGTTGCATCGCGGCGGCTTCGTGCCGATGGGGGTGATCGGCGCTCCGGTGGGTTTCGTGAACGTGGTCGAGTCGAAGCACCGGCTCAAGGCGGCGGCGGGCGCGACGCCGATTGCCGTCATCGAGGGGCGCAAGGGGGGCAGCGCCATCGCCGCCACCATCGTCAACGCAGCCTTCAGCCTCGACGAGGCGGCGGCGATGAATCCGGGATGCTATGTCTGAGCAGTTCACGCTCATCGGCCTCAGCGACAGCGCGGAGCCGCAACTCGATTTCGCCGCCATCGCGGCGATTGGCGCGGCCCGAATCTTCGCGGGCGGGGAGCGCCACCGCGAGATTGTCGGCGGGCTGCTTCCCGCCGGACACCGCTGGATCACCATCGCGCCGCCGATCGAGGGCGTGCTGTCGCAACTTGCCGGGGCGGACGGGCCGGTGGTGGTGTTCGCCTCTGGCGACCCGTTTTTCTACGGTTTCGGCGCGACCTTGCGGAAGCGTTTTCCCGGCGCGTCGATGCGGAGCTTCCCGGCGTTCCACTCGCTCCAGATGCTGGCGCAGCGCTGCCTGATGCCGTACCAGTCGATGTGCCACGCCTCGCTCACCGGGCGGAGCTGGGAGGAGCTGGATCGGGCCCTGATCGCGGGCGAACGGCTCATCGGCGTGTTGACCGACACCCGCAAAACCCCGCCGGAGGTGGCACGTCGGCTGCTCGATTTCGGCTATTCCGGCTACCGCATGGTGGTCGGCGAAGCGCTCGGCAGCCAGAGCGAGTGGGTGACGCACTGCACGCTCGACGAAGCTTCCGGGATGCAATTCGGCAAGCTCAACTGCCTCTTGCTCGAAGCCACGGAGTCGCCGAAGCGCCGGTTCGGCATTCCGGAGGAGCTGTTCGACGGCCTGGCCGGGCGGCCCAACATGATTACCAAAATGCCCTTTCGCCTGGCCGCCCTCGCCGCGCTGGAGCTGGGCCGGGCGCGCACCTTCTGGGACGTGGGCTTCTGCACCGGCTCGGTGGCCATCGAAGCGCGGCTTCAGTTTCCGGGCCTCGCGGTGACTGCATTCGAGAAGCGCCCCGAGTGCGACGCCCTGCTGGAGACGAACGCCCGCCGCTTCGGCGCACCCGGCATCGCGAAGGTGATGGGCGACTTTCTCGAACAGGATCACCGGGCGCTCTGCGGCGTTGACGGCGTCGATGCGGTTTTCATCGGCGGCCACGGCGACCGCCTCGACGAGCTGTTCGACGTCGTGACAGCTCATCTCGCGCCCGGAGGCCGGGTGGTGATGAACTCCGTCCGCGAGTCGAGCGCCAGCGCCTTCGCCGCCAGCTCCGCCCGCTGCGGCATGGAGCTCGCCGAGCCGCTCAAGCTGGCCGTCGGCGACCACAATCCCGTAACGGTGATGAAAGCGGTGAAGCGATGTCCTGGGAACGCTCGACCCGATCCGTCAGATTAGTCCGATCAGACCGATCTGTCTGATCTTGTACGGACGCTTCGCGAAGCGCCCCTACGAAATGCCACGGTTCTCCGTGTTTATTCTCGACAACGACAACGATTTTCTTCATGCACGAACGAATCGCCATTATCGCCCTCACCGAAACCGGAATCGCGCTCGGTCACACACTGAAAAACCTGCTCGTGGCGGACGGTTTTACCGGATGCGGGCTGTTCTCATCCCGGAACTCCGAACTGGCGGAACAGGTCGAGAGCGTACCGGCATTTGTCCGGCAGTCATTCGGCAGCTTCGACGCCTTTCTCTTTATTGGCTCGCTCGGCATCTGCGTGCGTTCGATAGCGCCGGTGTTGCAGGGCAAGCAGCTCGACCCGGCGGTCATCAATTGCGACGAGGCGGGGCGCTTCGTGCAGAGCGTCTTGTCGGGCCATGCGGGCGGGGCGAACGCGCTGGCCGGGCGGGTCGCGCGGCTGCTCGGAGCGCAGGCGGTGCTGAGTACGTCGAGCGACGTGCAGGGGTTGTGGCCGCTCGACATTCTGGGGCGCGAAGAGGGGTGGAGCGTCGAGTTCGCCTCGCCGGTCGCCGGAGAGACGATCACCACGGCGATGGCGGCGTTCGTGAACCACGAACCGACGACGCTGCTCTTCGACGTTCGCGATGCGCTCACCGACCAGCTCGAACGCACCGCCCCGCCGTTCGTCACGATGGCGTATCGCTATGAAGATGTCGATTTCAGCACGTGCCGTCTTTTGCTCGCCGTCACGCCGCGCCTCTTCGACGCGCCGGTGCAGACAGTTTTCTATCGTCCGAAGGTACTCTGCGTCGGGGTCGGGTCGGAGCGGGGCATCGATCCCGGTCGCTTCGTCAGCTCCATCACGGAGGAGCTGGCCGCTGCCGGGTTTTCGCCACGCTCGATCCGCAGCGTGGGGTCGGTCGATTTCAAGCTGGATGAAGCGGCGTTCGTCGCCTTTGCCGAAGCGTGCGGCACGACGCTGATTGGCTTCGCGCCGGAGCGGCTCGAAAGCGCCGGGCCGGTGCCCAATCCGTCCGATGTCGTTTTCCGCAAGACCGGCGTGCACAGCGTCTCTGAGGCTTCGGCGGCGCTGCTTTCGGGCGAAAACCGGTGGCTGGCGGAGAAACGCAAGGTCGCGCTGGCGGGCGTTCCCGAGGGAGAGCC
>CAYZCF010000150.1:0-5181 GCA_964476855.1 uncultured Chlorobiaceae bacterium | reverse complement strand
ACGCGCCAGGCGCGGCAGCGGCCACGAGCACCGGAAAGGGCAGCGTCAGCGCCTGCACGTAGTAGGTGCCGCCGACCGCCACGAGTCCGAAAAAGATGAAGACAAACACATCGCCAAGCCCGGAGTAGGCGATGGGAAACGGCCCGCCGGTGTAGGCCCAGGCGAAGAGCAGCGAGAGCACGCCGATCAGCAGGATCGGCCAGCCGCCGATGGCGACGAGGTACATGCCGAGCGCGAAGACCGAAACGCCAAGCGTGATGGAGACCCGCGTCATCGTCCGCTCGCTGATGATGCCCGCCGCCACGGTGCGGGTCGGCCCGAGCCGCTCGCTGGTGTCGGCCCCTTTGCGGAAGTCATAAATCTCGTTGATGAAGTTGGTCGCGATCTGGATGCCAAGCGCGCAAATCAGCGCCACGAACGCCGGAAGCGGCTTGAAGACGCCGTTGGCGAAGGCGAGCGCCGAGCCGACGACGACCGGCATCGCGCCTGCCGGTAGGGTTTTCGGGCGGATGGCAAGCATCCACGCCTGGAACGCCGATGGCTGTGACGAAGTGGAAACGGACATAACCTTACTCTGCCTTGTTCTCTGACGCTTTGCTCGCTCCCTCCGCCGCATTGTTCGCCTCGGCGGCCTTCTTCTCCTTGGCCATCTTGACGCTGCTGAAGACGTTGCGAATCTTCTCGCCCGGCTTGATGTAGGAGAGGCTGTGGCGCACGGCCATCGTCGCCTCGCTCAGGCCGGTCTGGATGATCTTGAGCTTGCCGGGATAGTGGGCGATGTCGCCCGCCGCGTAGAGACCGTCCACGGAGGTTTTCATGTGGGTATCGACCACGAGCGCGTTGTCGCAGAGTTCGAGGTCCCACCCGGCCAGCGGGCCGAGGTTCGACTTGAAGCCGATCAGGATCAGCAGGCGGTCGGCATCGAGGCAGCTCTCCTCGCCGGAGCTGGAGCGCAGATACAGGCGGCACAGCTCGCCGCTCGACTCTTCGATGCGCCGCACCTCGGTTTCGAGATGCACGGCAATCGTTCCGGCCTCGCGGGCCATCTCCACCTCGTGTGCCGTCTTGCCGTGCCCCTGGAACTCGTGGCCGCGATGCACCAGCGTCACCGACGCGGCGGTTTTCATCAGACCGACCGTCCAGTCGAGCGCCGAATCGCCGCCGCCCACGATCACCACATGCTTGTCCTTGAAATCGCTGACTGAGCGGACGGCGTAGAACACCGAGCTGCCAACGAGGTGGTCGATGTTGCCGAGCTGCGGCAGCTTGCGCGGCTCGAACGCGCCAAGGCCCGCCGCGATGAGCAGCGCCTTCGAACGGTAGACGTTGCCCGCGTCGGTGCGAGTCTCGAAGGTGCCGTCGTCGAGCTTGGTGTATTTCGTGACCGTCTCGCCGAGCACCACGTCGGGATTGTAGCGCTCCGCCTGCTTCCAGAGGCTCTCGACCAGGTCGATGGCCGGAACTTCGGGAAAGCCCGCCACGTCGTAGATATGCTTCTCCGGATAGAGCGCCGCGAGCTGTCCGCCAAGCTGCGCCATGCTCTCGACGATACGGCAACTGATATTGTTCATGCCGCACTGGAACGCCGCGAAGATGCCTGTTGGACCGCCGCCGATGATGGTCAGATCCCTCATATCGTGGTGGTCGGTCGTTGGGTTGTGTATGTCGAACATCGTTAAATGCCTTGATGGGGTTTGCCCTGCGGCGAAGCGTCAGTTTCCGGACTTTTTCAGGTAGATCATCCCCTCGGGATCGACCATGCCGTAGAGAATGGCGACAAGCAGATCGTCATCGTCGAACTCATGGATTTCGACATGCACGGCCTCCTGCTTGGCCACCTGGTCGCCCGCGTCGTTCTTGAAGTAGAACACCGCCTTGACGCCGCCATGCGGAGTCTCGCCGGTAAACAGATAGGTGCCGTCATCGAGCGCATCGAGGGCGCATCCGGCCTTGTTTGCCTCGATGGGACAGCTTGCGCACTGGGAGTAGAAGCCCTCTTCGGATTCAGCGAAATCGCAAACAGGAAATTTCATGACAGTTTCTCTTTTTCTGTTGGCTGCTTTGAATGCGGCTCAATATAAGAAGACTTTGATATATTGCGGCAGATTCAAAGTTTTCTGCCGTACCGTGCCGGACTCCGGCCATCAACAAATTCCAGACGATGTTAGCCAAACGTATCATACCCTGCCTTGACGTCCGCGACGGACGGGTGGTCAAAGGCATCAATTTCGAAGGTCTCAGGGATGCCGGTTCGATTCTCGAACAGGCCCGCTTCTACAACGGCGAAATGGCAGACGAGCTGGTCTTTCTCGACATCTCCGCGTCACTCGAATCGAGAAGGACAACTCTCGAAGAGGTGCTGAAAGTTTCGGGCGAGGTGTTCATTCCGCTCACGGTCGGCGGCGGTATCAGCTCGGTCGAACGGGCGCGCGACGCCTTCCTGCACGGCGCGGACAAGGTGTCGGTCAACACGGCGGCGGTCAGCGAGCCGGAGCTGATCTCGCGCATCGCCGAACGGTTCGGCTCGCAGGCTGTCGTGGTGGCGATCGACGTGAAGAAAGTGGACGGACGCTACATCGTGCACACCCACTCGGGCAAAAAGCCGACCGAATACGAAGCGGTCGAGTGGGCGCACAAGGTGCAGGAGCTTGGCGCGGGCGAAATTCTCCTGACCAGCATGGATCGCGACGGCACCAAGGAGGGGTACGACAACGAAATCCTCAAGATGATCTCGACCACCGTGCACATTCCGGTCATTGCTTCTGGCGGCGCGGGCAACCTCGAACATCTCTACCGGGGCTTCACCGATGGCCATGCCGACGCGGCGCTGGCCGCCTCGATCTTCCACTTCCGCCAGCACTCCATCCGCGAAGCCAAGGAGTACCTGCGCGAGCGGGGCATTCCGGTCAGGCTCTGACCTTCCGTCCACGCCGCGATCTTCCGGGTCGCGGCGCTCGTTTCAATCCTCGAAATGGCGGACAGCCGCTCGTATCAGATTCGCTGGAATCATGCCGAACGCAATGCCGGTACAGTCGGCAAGAAAATCCGCTATATCGGCGCTACGCCAGGGAAGGAAAGATTGAATCCACTCGATGAGAATTCCAAACGCCAATAGAAAAATCACTTTCCCTTGCAGATGCCTCCGGGACGGAAACGACAACTCCATAAGGAAGGCCAGTCCAAAAAAAGCCGCCGCATGAAGTACCTTGTCTCCAAAATCCATCCTCGGCGGTGAAATCGGGTGCGGGATGGCCGCTTCGTAAAGAATAAAGCAGATCGCAAAAACGAGCGAAATTCTGGCTGTAGAGGTTATCAACAAGCGTACGTAAGCTCTCGTATTCTTTTGAGATGGAGAAAGCGGCATTATGTTTTTATTTCTGTTTACTGCTCGGGATTCAGGCTCTTCCCCTTACCGCTGAAGCTCCGAATACACCAGAAAATGTTACGGCGTGAACGCTTACGCTTATGAACCGCCACGCTGTTTGACAGTATCGCAATCGACAGCCATCTATACAAAAAAATTTTTACTGACTTCAACATATACCTCCCGGAATTCACATGTAAGCGACAGCCAACGAAAGCGGAATACCGGGCCATCCGGAGATTGTCTCTTTTTTCCCCTTGCGGAGTTTTTCCGGCCAAAGGCGCGTTACAGTTTTTTTGACCAGTTGACCTCAAAAAAATGCAGAAAAGACAAAACCATTCAGCTAATCGATGAACAAACGAGGTGAACCATGCAAACGCGAATCTGGATTTTCCCGCTGATCGCCCTGCTGACGCTTGCGGGGTGCTCCAACTACCGGGTCGTCAGCGACTACGACAGCTCCATTCCCTTCGAGCGCTACAAAACCTACCGTTGGTCGAGCGCGGGCAGCGTCGGAATCAGCGACGACATTCTCGCCCGCAATCCCTTTATCTACAAGCACATCAAATCGGCGGTGGATCGGGAACTCGCCGCAAAAGGCTTCGTGCTGAAAGCCTCAGGCCCGGCCGATTTCACCGTGTCGCCCCATGCGAGAATCCGGGAGCGAGTGGTTGTCGAGGCGCCGGTAGGCTTCGCGTACAGCAGCGGCTACTACCACCGCTGGGGACGACGCGGCTACACAACCATCTGGTACGACCCGTATCCGTATCCAGCGGTCAGCTACTACGAAGAGGGCACGCTCATCATCGACATCATCGACAGCAGAACCGACGACATCGCCTGGAGCGGCATAGCGCGAGGCATCCTGAAAAACTACGACACCTCCGTGCAGATGCACCGCGACATCGACGAAGTGGTGACGAAGATCATGGCCCAGTTCCCGCCGCTGGTGAGGTAAACGGTAACGACCTCGATCTTGTAGGGGCAGGTCTCGCACCTGCCCTTCTCGCACACGATTAGCATCGCACAGCAAAGCCCACCCCGCTTGTATGCTTTTTTCAGACGAAACACTACATTGATACATGGAAAAGCTCGCACCAGTAACCCCCGGAGAATTGCTTCTGGAGGAATTTCTCATTCCGATGGGCATTTCGCGCTATCGTCTCGCCAAGGAGATCGGCGTACCGCCGCAGCGTATTGGCGATATTGTGGCGGGCAAGCGTGCCGTAACTGCGGATACCGACCTTCGCCTTTGCCGCTTCTTCGGCCTTTCCAACGGCTACTGGCTCCGTGCGCAGGTCGCGTTTGACACGGAAGTAGCCGAAGAGAAACTCGCGGAAACGCTTACGAAAATAAAACCGTGGTCGGAAGAGGCCGCGTAACGGGAAGTAGTATGACAGCAACAGCCGAAAAAATAATGACGGATGCTCTCAAGCTTCCGCCTGTCGAAAGGGCAGAAATGATTGAGCGACTCTTTCAAAGTTTCGACAATCCTCGCAAAGCCGAGATCGATGCTGCTTGGGCTGCTGAATTCGAGTCAAGGCTCGACGCCTACAAAGAAGGCAAAATCGAGGCCTCGCCGGTAGAAGAGGTAATGGAAAGGATTAACAGGAGATGAAGCTTCTTGTATTATCCTGCGCTGAAGCCGAGTTCGCTGATGCCGTGGATTACTACAACGCCCAGTCTCCCGGTCTCGGCTATGAGTTTGCCGCCGAAGTTCAGAGAACTTTTGAGCGCATCCGGCGCTTTCCGGAGGCATGGCCAGTTTTCTGCTTGCGAGGCAGACGTTGCCTTACTGACCGTTTTCCTTTCGGTGT
>CAYZCF010000149.1:0-5295 GCA_964476855.1 uncultured Chlorobiaceae bacterium | reverse complement strand
GTCGGTATAGTTGTACAGCACCAGAACCTTCGGATTCATGCAGCTCGCAACGGCAAGAGCGGCAATGCTCAGGCCAGCTGCGATAACCGTTCTGATTCGATTGGCTTTCTGCATTTCAGCAGCAGTTGTCGTATGGTTGCTTCCCCCATCTGGGGGTCTGAAAGAATCACCTGCAATCTTGAGAAAAACAGGTCAGGCAGAGCATCGACCGTGATATTCTCCCGCTTCAAAAAACCGATAGATCGGATGAGCTTTCGAGAAAGTTCTCTTGATCTGGCCATGACCAGCAGTTCAACTGCCGGATAGACTCCCGGCACCTTTTCCGAACCAGTTCCAGCCACCGTCCTGAACAGAAATGCCCGCCTTGTTCGGCCTCGGATGATTTCGTAGCCAATGAGATGCCCGGCGTCAAAGAGCGCGATATTGCCCAGTTCTCCCTGTACAACAGCCTTGGGCGTACCGAAAAAAATCCCGCTGAAACAATCGTCACCGTTCCGAAGCTGAAGCGCAGTTGAACCGCCTTCGCCCTCGATGATTTGCTGATTATTCATCAGGCGATTCTTGATTTGTGGTGTTTCGAGAAGAAGTCGTTCATAGCTTCAGTCATCATCGCCTGAATGGACATCCCTTCGCTTATTCCTATGAGCTTCAGCTGCAAAATGACGTCCGGATCAAACCAGACCGTCATCGATTTCTTGCCCTTCCGGCATGGAGAGATATACCGGAGAATCTGAGCTGTATTGACGGTTTCCGGTTGCTGTTTTTTGTGGGCCAGATCCTCCGGCTTCAGCACATCGACAAGGCTGCCTCGCTTGCTCATATCTGCTCCTCCTAGGCGTTGTTTTTAATGCCAAGTTTCAGGCAAATCCACTCGAACAGTTCTGTGATCTCCTCGGCTGCTTTCGAGGCCAGTTCATATTCGGCAACTGACAATCCTATCGTCAGAGAGTGAACAAAAGCCGCCCGGTAACCAAGCATTGCAGGGGCAAGATCGACCCCATAGCCGGCGATAACTGCCGAAGCTTCCGATGCCAGAACACCACGAGAAGGGATGCCATTGAGCACCACAGCAGCCTCCTTTTTTGCAAGAGCCGCTAGGTCTATCGAGGTCACGATGGCTTTCAAGTCAAGCACTGAAGGGCGGCATGGAATGAGAATCAGATCACAAAGTCTTGCCGATGCAAGCGCTGCCGTTTCCGAATGCGGTGCCGTATCCAGAATCACGAGATCGGCCCCGTTCTGATCGGCTTTTTCAAGAATTTCCTGGAGTCTGGACGATTGCGCGGATATGACAACAGGGGATTCCTGACCCCGGATGTCATGCCAAACCTTGGCACTCGACTGGGGATCGAGATCGATGACGGCGCACTGTAACCCCCGGCAAACAGCCATACCGGCAAGGTTGACGGCTATGGTGGTTTTTCCTGCTCCGCCTTTTTGAGAGACCACGGCGATGGTTTTCATGGTGTCCTGGTTGATGGTAACTTTATGGATATTTCTCTGCTTTTTCGACTCGCGAACTGGGCTGCTCAGAGTTTCGAGCCGGGTCTCGTCTTGCGCTTGATAAGCTTGTTGATGACCGACATTTCACGCTCAATATTCGAGGGGATTCTGCTCTGATCGAGCCACTCCTTGAGCTTGTTTTCAGAGAAATAGAGACGCTTGGTCTGCTTCATGTATGGAATCTTGTTCTGCTGTACCAGACTGTAGATTGTCGGCTTTGCGAGACGGAGATATTCGGCAGCTTCCGAGACCGTGAGCAGCCTGTCCTGAACGGCTGGATGGAGGGCCTTGGTTATTTCCTGTCGAACTACTATTCGGATGGCTCCCATCAAATCGTCGATTGACCTGAGCGGCGGGATTTCTTCTTGCTGCATCGCTGACACCTTTGAAGATTCATGTGAACAACGATGGAAAATCACCAGAAAAACTAACCCCAATCAACCACCAGGGGGGCAAATGGGGTGCTGTTTCTTTATTGATCTTCGGATGGGAAAATGGCTGGGGAGCGTGTGCAGATCAAACAAGTAAGCGAAGTGCCCGATTCCTTAACTGAATCATGAATGCCTGCTGCGAGCGGTTTGGGTCTTGTATGGGAGCCAGTCGAACCTGCATATCCGACTGCGAGAGGAAGGTTCTCCTTTGGCTTTTGTGAGAATGTCCCAGACGGTATTGAGGTTCAGTTGTGACTCGCCTGATTTCGACTGATAGGTAAATGAACCGCAGAGCCAGTTCCTGAGATGAGTCTGGGTGGCCTGAATCCTCTGATGATAGTGAAGCCGCCGAAATACCTCTGCCAGTCGGTTCTGGTTGCCTTTGAAAAACAACTTCCGTTTGTATGTACCTCCGAGTAAAAGCTGCATGAGAGGCTCATGATCTTCCGTACTGAAAAAGCGGCCAAGTTCCTGAAAAAGAGCCGACCGCTCTTCGTCGGACAGATGAAGGTTCAAAACCGGACCCGATGACGATGCCGCTGATGTCAGGCAGGGTTCCTGAGATCGGGATAGCCGCCCAGCCTCGATATTGCGTTGGATTACCGGCTCATATTCCGGATAAAGCTTCAGGATTCTTTTCAGGAATTTCTCGGGCGGCGATCCGCCCCGGAACCCTATCTCGTTGAACAGAAAGCTGAGCGCCCGCTCAAGGGTCACGAAAACTCCCTGGCAAGAGTCGAATCCATCATCGGTGTCATTGATGAATTCTGCATTGTACAGCTCGGAGGAACGATGGTGCCTTGTTTTTGGCATCCTCATTCTGAAGTACTGGAGCTCGCGGCCCCGATACTGCAGCGGGATGAAACCTCGTTGCACCTGGGTCTGTCGATATAGCTCCATCGCCTCGGTATCGATCTCCCTCATTCGCTTCAGAATGAAGGAGATCATGCCATGCAACTCATGAGGCAACAGATTGGCAATGAAAGGCGGCTCGCATTCAGGATCGTGGCGATCCTGCTCACACAACAGAAACAGATCGGAATAATGGATGATATGGTGCCCGATGTATTCCCATGTTCTTCTTACTCCACTGCTCCGCCCGACCATAGATTCAGTTAATCGTTGAAAGATGGCATCATCGCAATCGTACTTCGCTTCGTCCTCGGCAGAACCTTTGCATATCTCATGGTAGTTTTTTTGTCCCTGTGTCCCAAAATATCACCGACAGCATCGAAATGGGCACCGGCGTTCAGGAGCATCGTGGCACCGGTATGCCTTGCCCAGTGCGGCGACAATTCTCTGCATGCCCAGCTGAAATGATTCCGCACCTCAGGTTCGAGTTCATCCGAATACAGTTCGAATGCCCTTGTTGCCCAGGTCTTGAGCATGTTACCGTACCACTTCTTGTGCCCGATGTCGAAGATGTTGTCGCTGGCAGTGAGTTCGCGGCCAAGACGTGTTCTTGCAAGCTCCCTGGCCTGTTCAAGGTAAACCATCCCCTGCTGTGAAATCGGAATGGATTCGATTCTCTGCTTTTTGGACTGCCGAAAATAAACCTCGAATCCCCCCGATCCGTCCGGGCGGATGTTCAACTCCTTCATGCTTGCAAGGTCTCCCGGCCTGACCGGTACGAAGCAGTTGAAAAGGAACGCTGTTCTCCTCCCAGAATGACGATGCGGTGTTTTGTTCAGAAGCATAACTTCTTCGAGGTAGAGGTATTTGATCTCTCCCTCCTTTTCGGAAATCTGCGGAACAAGTCTGTTGGGATTATCGGTCAGATAACCGTCTTTCTGAGCTTTGGTTATCACCTGACGGATTTTGGTGGAGTATGTCCGGGCAGTATTCTGAGAATAAGCGTTGAGCAGGAATTCCTGGAAGCTTTCGAGCCAGTGATGATCCAGATCGTAAAACGCAATACCGCGAGGGGCGAACCGGGCAAGGCTCTTGATGGCATTCTGCCAGTTTTCAAGGGTTTTTTTGTTCAGTGACTTGGAGGCGATGTGGTTGCAATAGGCAAGAAAATCCCCATCTGCATATTCTGATGCGGGGGCTTTCAGTCCGGAAATCAACCCCTTCAGTTCGAGCTGACGTCTGGCAATCAGATCGTTGCAAAATTGCACAGTCTGCCGGTACTTTGCCTTGTCTGCCGGATCGGCGACCATGTCAAGCGACTCGTACTTCCGCTCTCCTCGATCAAAAATCTCGATAAAAAATGAGTGCCAGCCTTTTCTTGCCTTGGCGGTCAGAACCCGATGTTTGAGCGTGAATCTCATTGCTACCTCCTTGTCAAGTGATCAGAGAAGGAAAATCCTCGTCGCATATGCGTCGCAGATTTAATATAAAAAAAGCTCAAAAACGACGAAAATCACGTAAAATCGGGTGTTTTTGGGGGAAATGAAAAAACCCTGCAAGTCTTTATCTTGCAGGGTTTTACAGGATTGTGGGCGATAGAAGATTCGAACTTCTGACCTCTACCGTGTCAAGGTAGCGCTCTAACCAACTGAGCTAACCGCCCCTTCGAGAAGGCCCTAATATAGGACTTTCCCGGTTGAATGCAAACTCTTTTTATGCAATCTTGCGCTCTTTTCCATCCTTCTTTTCATACACCGGCCCGCCGGTTTTGTCGATGGTTTCGGTCGTGATGACGCACTTCTGCACATCCTTGAGGGTGGGCAGTTCGAACATGATATCGATCATGACGCTTTCAAGCACGGAGCGCAAAGCGCGGGCACCGGTACCTCGTTCAATGGCGATTTCAACCACGCGGTCGAGCGCTTCATCAGTGAATTCGAGTTCAACGCCGTCCATCTCGAACAGGCGCTTGTACTGCTTGACGAGCGCGTTTTTCGGCTCAACCAGGATGTTGCGCAGGGCGGTCGCGTCGAGCGGTTCGAGGGCGGACATGACAGGCAGACGGCCGATGAACTCGGGAATGAGGCCGTAGTCGTGCAGATCATCCTGCATGACAAGCTTGAGTATCTCGGGGTCGTAGCCGGTCTGTTTGTCCTTGACCTTCGAGCCGAAGCCCATCGAGGATTTAGAGACGCGGCGGGCGATGATCTTGTCGAGACCTTCGAACGCCCCTCCGCAGATGAAGAGGATGTTCTTGGTATTGATGTTGATCAACTGCTGCTCCGGGTGCTTGCGGCCGCCTTTCGGGGGCACGCCGACTACCGAGCCTTCGAGAATCTTGAGCAGCGCCTGCTGGACGCCTTCGCCGGAGACATCGCGCGTGATCGACACGTTGGCCGATTTGCGGGCGATCTTGTCGATCTCGTCCACGTAGATGATGCCGCGCTCGGCGCGTTCGAGGTTGTAATCCGAGTCCTGGAGCATACGGGCGAGTATGGTCTCCACGTCG
>CAYZCF010000148.1:0-5312 GCA_964476855.1 uncultured Chlorobiaceae bacterium | reverse complement strand
ATGGAACGAATCCTCGATTTCAAAAAATCTGTCCAGTAAGATGCTTTAGAATACATTTGACCATCTATTAATAAACCCTTATAAGCTGCGAATATTAAATCACCGATAATAAGGCGTCACACATTGACCAACTCCTTTTCCATAAACGCTTTCAACTCCGGCCTCAGAGCCTTTTCCGTTACAAGATAAATCGTACATCCAAGCAAATCCTCAAGAAAAAACTGCACGCAGAAATAGGGCTAAGAAGTTGCTGGGCAATCGAAATTGACGAGAATATCAACATCGCTGTCAGTACTCGCAACATAACCGGCTGTGGAACCGAACAGCGCCAACCCGGTGACTCCGAAACGCTCCTTCAACTCAGGCTTGCTGCCGTTTCATAAATCACCACTATTTCAACTGGCAAATATTTAAAAAGGAACTGCTTTCTATCACCTGTTTTCCCTGCTGTGCCATACGCGAATAATAACCACTGTATCGTTTTTGTCCCACATGTAGCGGAGAACAAACGCTCCGGCTCCGAACGATATGACGAGTTCACGCCTGCCCGTATCGTCGTTCATCGGACGCCCGATTTCCGGTATCGATTGCAACAACCCTGCACCATCAAGAATGACCCTTGCCGCTCGCGATGCCGCATCAGGGCTTTTTTCATGCAAGAATGCATGAAGTCGTTCAACATCCGCCAATGCTTCCGGAAGCCATTTTATCTCGGGCACGCGGTCACCTTCCCTTCTGCCAAATTTTCAAGCCATTCGGCTGCTTTTTCATGAGTTACAGCAATCCCGGTCAATTGATAACGCTCCCATCGATCCATATCCTCACGCCGTTCCTCCTCGTACTTTTCTTCGCGATCCAGATAGGTTTCGATAGCTCGGCACATAAGCCAGTGGGGCGACCTGTCGCGGATTCGAGCCAACTCCTCAAGCCGTTTATGGGTGGTGTCGTCTAACTTGACGCCCTTAGTCTTTGTTTTTGACATATCTAAATCTCCTTTTGCAAAAAGGTAATACTTATAACAACCTTTAGCAACCCACCTCTCAATTTTCCGAATCCCTCAACACCTCCTCGCCAAGCTTTCCAACTTCCTTATAAGAAGTCTTGTTCGTCGAGAGCGGTGAACGGAGCACACGAATCGGGCGGGCTTTGGCTGATTGCGCGGCGGTAATGTCGGTGTCGGAGTCACCGTAGTAAACCTTCACCTGCTTGGCAGTAATCGAAGGCGTTTTGGACTGGTTGCAGGTGAAAATGACTTCGGCCTTCTTCAAGTCGAAACACTGCTGGTGGATTTGCGGCACAATGTTGGCTTTCGAGCTGTCGCAGGCGGTGATGAAGACGATCGCGTCTCCCCTTTGCTTGTGCATCTGGATCAGCGCATTGCCGGAAGCTTTCGGAATGCTGAACTTGTCAAACTGGCCGTTCATGTCGTTCCAAAACGCCGTGGAATGCCACAAGCTGTCGCCAGCGGGGTACTTGTTCCTGCCGCCGGGGCCGTCGTGATTGTTCACGCCGTAGTAAAATCCGGGGCTGGAGAAGAGGACGGTGTCGTCGATATCGAATCCGGCGACGATCGGCGAAGGTGGAAGCGATTCCCTGATCTTGTCAACAGTGACGTATTGAACCTGCGAACATGCTGCCGCTGCAAAAAAGTACAGCAACGCAAAAACCGCTCTGAACATCCGGGTCATGAGTTCCCTCCTCGTCGTTTTGATGAAAAGACAGGCAATCTCAGAAACAGAGTATCAACAGGAATCGGATCGCGCAGAGCAACAAACGTGACGTACTGACTACAGATCGAATCGAAGGCCGCTTGAAAAGGCAGGAAAACGGGGAATAACGGCCCTCTGTGGACTCATTATAGGTAAAGAAAATACATCATATTCACAAGAGTCTTCAACAGGCATATTCACCCGGCAACGACTTCCGTATCCCAGGTGAGTTTGCATCCCGAGGCTTTCAGCATTGCGGCCACGCTGCAATATTTGTCCATCGAAAGCCCGGCGGCTTTGTCAAGATCGGTTTTACTGCAATCAGGGCTGCACAGCTTGTAACGGACGTGAATCGCGGTAAAAACCTTCGGGTGATTTTCAGCCCGTTCGGCATCGAGCGAGGCATCGAGAGTGACCACCTCCTTTCTCATTTTTCCGATAATGGCGATGATGTCCATCATTGAACAAGCCGCCAGCGACTGGAGCATGATCTCCATGGGAGAGGCATACATGGCAGGAATCGAAGGATCGAGCTTCCCATCGAAAAACGTGTGCTGCCCTTTTTCGTTGACACCGACAAGCGGCAGGTTTCTGTCGAAAGAGACGGTTGCGCGCATGGTTTTTCCAGATAATAACGTTGAAAAAAATGAATCGGTCGGTACGAAACTGGCTCTTTCAGATACCGGCTCGCGATGAAAAAAGTTCGATCAGCGGCTTATCAGCCTCAACATTACCGACCGCCTCACTTTTACGGCAAGTGAACAATTTTACCGTTCCGGCAGTTGTTATAACTGTAATTCCGAAAAAGTCCCAAAGAGAAGCCCATTTCATAACGCCTGAGATACGAGATGTTTGAGCAGAGTAATAATACCATATATTGTAGATACTGTGGATTAAAACCCGGCCCCTCCTCTGTACCTGAGTCAACAGGATAACATCGGCATCAGCAGTTCTCCAACAACCAACAGCCCTGAGCGATGATCTTGGGAAACGTCTTGAACATAGAGACCTTCATCGACCTTGGTCTTGCCCCCGGTTCGGCAAACACCTTGATGTGCATAAAGGATCAAGGCATCGTTGTCAATGAGCCGACGATTGTCGCTGTTGAAAGCGATTCCGGCCAGTTGCTTGCCTTTGGACACGATGCTCTCAACATGCACCAGAAAATGCATCCGGGCATCCAGACCATCATGCCTGTAACCAACGGGATCATAGGTGATTACGAGAATGCGCAGAAACTCTTCAGGGAGCTGCTGCACAATGTCAGACCCAGGATTCTCTTTGGCATCCACAGGCTCGTGATCAGCATACCTCTCGGCATCACGGAAGTGGGAAAACGCGCATTTTTCGATATGGCGGAACACCTGGGCGCGAAAGAGGCATATCTCGTACTGGAGCCGATAGCCGCGGCAATAGGCGCCGGCCTGAACCCGTTCGAGCCTGTCGCCAACCTGATCGTCAATCTGGGAGCCGGAACCACACAAATTGCCGTCATCTCGATTGGTGGCATTGTTTCAGGAGAATCTCTCGCCGTTTCAGGCAATCAGATCAATAATGCGATCATCGAGAACCTGAGAGAAAAAAACAATCTGGCTATCAGCGAATATGCTGCCGAGCATATCAAGCTGAACATCACCGCCGCCGACAAGCCTGACCGGGAAAGCCGGTTGACGATCAAAGGCTTCAATCTTCTGACCGGTTTTCCTGATACGCAAGAGATCAGTACCGCGCTTCTCAGGGAAATCATCACGACACCATTGCAGGAGATCGTGATGGCTATCAAAAAGTGCATCGAGGTACTTGCCGACAAACCCGATGTCGCGGTCGATATTCTCGAACGGGGCGTCTATCTGACGGGGGGCGGTGCGCTATTGACCGGCATCGACAAGAAAATCCAGTCCGAGACCGGGCTGGCTGTGACCATCTGCGAAGACCCGCAAACAACGGTCGGCAAAGGATTGTGTACGATTCTGGAAAATTTCGACCACTACCGCTCTCTTCTGGTTGACAACAACAAAAGACATAAACAGTAACAACGCGGCAGCAACCAATCGGATAGCTGAAAGCCACAAGCCCGAATGAGCGGGGGATTACGCGATTCGGGCTTGTGGTTTCGATGGCTGATTACTGCACTCAGAAAGTTTTTTGCCCGCACGAGCATTCATTGCTCCCCTGAACCTTGCTGATCGAGTCTTCAACAATCGAGAGCAGGAAGCTGATACGTCCTTTGGCGTAATAGAGCGTTGGCGAGATTGCCTTGAACTTGCCGATCAGCGCTTCGAGCTTCTGCTTCTTCATGGCATTGATGAGGCCATGAGAAATGCCGACCTTTTCAACCGGCACAACCGTCCGGAAACCAGGCTCGTACCTCTGTATGTTCAGGTCGATGACCTGTTTCGCGTCGGATTTGCCGCCAGCGGCAACGGAGGGCTGCCTGACCTGACCGGAGCTGCGAAGGGGCATGAACCTCATCGTCGGCTGGACGGATGGCGCGGTTGACGGCTGGGCAACCGGCCGCATGACGCCCGGCTTCATCAGGAGGTTGCGCCGGTCGATCTTCAGATTCCTGTCGATCAGCTCGAAGCGGTTGATCAGAGAGCGCTCGAAGTTGTTGAACTTCTTGAGCTGCTCTGCGGATTCCGGCGGCCAGGCCTTCTGAACCGGCGTCAGCCTGACGATGCTGGCAATGTTGACGGGGCCGTACAGATCCTTTGCCGCAGCGTCGATCTGACGGAGCAGATCTTCCTGCTCGGCATAGCCAGTCTTGAGCACGGTCATCAGAAAGTCGATCTCGCCAGCCATCTTCATGAAACCCGAGGTGCCGACATAGGCGTCCGGCGTCACACCTTTCATCTGCGAGGCGTACTTGCCGGGCTCACCACTGACATTCCAGGCCGGGTCGTTAGCCAGGGCTTTCCAGACATTGCTGTAATTGGCGGAATAAACCGCGGCAGCAGAGTTGAGCAGCGTCGCGTTGTTCAGGTAGCTGTCGAGCCGCGTGAAGAAGGCTTCGGCAGGATCGGAGTAGCCGTGCATCGAAGAGAGGTAGGTATCGACGCTGTTGGTAAACTTTGCCTTTTCAGCGGCATCGAGCGCCGCATAATCGTCGGGATAGATCAGGCGATAGAGGTAGCAGTACTGGTAGTGCAGGTTCCAGCCGCCCAGGTCGAGGCCGGTCAGAAGCCCGATCGAAGGTCGCAGGAAGAGCGACAGGTTGGTGATGTCGGTGTTGTCGTTCCGGAAGAGGCGCTGGTTGATGCGCTCCGGAAGGGCGAGCACGATCTGGCCGTTCAGCCAGCTTGCGCTTTTGTGCGAGGCCCACCACATGCCGAACGCTGCCGGAGTTGAATCCTTGCCGATGGCGTCCGAAGGCGCGGGAAAGCCGGTCAGACTGGGAGAATAGACGCCCGTTGTGGCCATGACGCAATAGCTTTTGCCCATGCCGTAGAGCACCGATTCGCCGCCATTGCAACTGCCGTCGATCACCGTGAGGCTCGCCCCGTTGCCCGCGATCTTTTCGAACAGCGGCGCGAGCTGGCTGACGTAGAGCGTGCCGGTGTTGAACTCGATGAAATGCGAGGCGGCGGTGCCTTTGGAGGTATC
>CAYZCF010000147.1:0-5442 GCA_964476855.1 uncultured Chlorobiaceae bacterium | reverse complement strand
GAACGAATCCTCGATTTCAAAAAATCTGTCCAGTAAGATGCTTTAGAATACAGATTATCACTATCTTGTCCTTTTTTGTACTGTATATGCTTGCGAATTAAAGAAAAACGGGTATTCTCGAAGATTGTTTAGTCTCCCAAACAGCTCATACGCCGTCGAATCCTCTATAATCACCTGCCGGGACTCGCCTTCTTCGGCAGCAGTATCTCCAAGCTCAATAATCACGTCGTATTAGGCTTGGGCGTTGTGTCAGGCTTTTGAAAATATGGCGTTACCTGTCCAGGTACGCTTATAAGATGAAGTATTTTGTGAGATCGTGAGAATTGCCTGGATTGCCACGTCGCTGCGCTCCTCGCAATGACAAGCGGCTGCCGGGCATTTTTTCGTTGACGCTCCGGTTGGCGGCTTTGTCATTCGCTGCGCTCGACGCGAGTTTCGCGGACGAAGGCTCATGCCAAAAAAGGTTGGCCCCGGAAACCTTTGTGTGGCTGTGTTTTGGTATCTACATGCAGAAAAAATACATTGAACCATTGCCATGATTTCCAACCCAGCGACCCGATTCAATGAGCAGGCTTTTTGTGAAAAACCGCCTCAGGCGGCGTATTGTTGTCTTGACCTACATTCTCCTCCGTAAAAGCCGTTACTTCAAGGGTACGTCCCGGCAGTTTCTCCGCATGACCTGGGCTTCGTTCCTCGCCCAGCTTAACCTCAACCAGGATCTTCCGTTTCTTCTCGTCGCCGTTTTCGTTGGCCTCGTCACCGGCTACGTCGCCGTCATTTTCCACGACGCCATCAAGATCATCAGTTCCTACCTTTTTTACGGCACGACGGCTCTCGGACTGCCGACTTTCAACAACTATCTCCGGATATTTCTGCTTCCGCTGATTCCCGCCCTCGGCGGTTTGATTGTCGGGCTGTACAACACCTTTGTCGTCAAGGCCAGACCGGAGCACGGCTTGCCGTCGGTCATCAAGGCCGTCGCGCAGAAAAATGGCAAGATTCCCACGAAAAACTGGATTCACAAAACCATCACATCGGTAGTCAGCATCGGCACAGGCGGCGGCGGCGGACGCGAGGCGCCGATCGCGCAGGTGGGCGCGTCGATCGGTTCGACCATCGCGCAGTTGCTCAAGTTTTCGCCGGGACGAACCAGAACGCTGCTCGGTTGCGGCGCGGCGGCGGGGCTTGCCGCTGTGTTCAACGCGCCGATTGGTGGCGTGATGTTCGCTGTCGAGGTGATTCTCGGCGATTTCAGCGTCAAGACGTTCAGCCCCATCGTGGTGGCCGCCGTGGTGGGTACCGTGCTGTCACGCAGCTATCTGGGCAGTTATCCAACCTTCCTGGTAACCAAATACAGCCTCGTTTCGGATACCGAACTGGTGTTCTACTTCATCCTTGGCGTACTTGCCGGTCTCTCCGCAGTACTGTTCATCAGAACTTTTTACATCATCGAAGAGCATATTCAGAAGATCGAAAAGCGTTTTCGCATACCTGCGTGGTCGATGCCCGCTATTGGCGGCCTTTTGTGCGGTTTTATCTGCATATGGGTGCCGGAACTGTATGGATTCAGCTACGAGGTGATCGACAGGGCGCTGACCGGGCAGGAGAGCTGGACGAACATGATCGCCGTCTATCTGCTCAAACCGGTGGTCGTGGCGCTGACGGTCGGCTCCGGGGGCGCGGGCGGCATGTTCGCCCCGACCATGAAGATGGGCGCGATGCTCGGCGGCATGTTCGGCAAGGTGGTGAACACGCTCTTTCCGACGATCACCGCCGCGTCGGGAGCCTACGCGCTGGTCGGCATGGGCGCGGTGACGGCGGGCATCATGCGCGCGCCGCTGACGGTAATCCTTATTTTGTTTGAAGTTACCGGCCAGTACGAAATCGTGCTGCCCATCATGTTCGCGGCGGTCACCTCGGCCTTGGTGGCGCGGCTGGCCTATCCGTACACCATGGAGACCTACGTGCTCGAAAAGGAGCATGTGCGCGTCGGCTTCGGTATCGCGCTCACGATTGCCGGAAATATCAGCGTGCTCGAAGTGATGCAGCGCAAATTCGTCAAGTTTTTTGATGTCGCCAGGGTCGAGACCATCATCGATGCGTTCCACAACACCCGCGATTCGCACTTTTTCATCACGACGCCCGATGGCGTCTTTATTGGTATCATCGGTCTCGACGAGATGAGCATCGTGCTGAAGGATGGCGGTTTTCCCGGCATGATCGCCGATGACCTGGTCAAGAAGAATGTCACCGTGCTCTACGACACCTCCAAACTCGACGAGGCGCTCAAGATTTTCGAGATTTCCGATTACTCGACGCTGCCGGTGGTCGATCACCATACAGGCAAGCTCCTCGGCATTCTCAAGCAGGACGAGGCGTTTTCCTACTACCGCAAGCAGATGAACCTCATCGGCGAAGATACCGGCGAACTTGCCGGTCCTCGGGCGAAGTAATAGTTGCCCCGCAGTGGCATCCGGCGATGACGCTTCGTTTGTCACAAGTGTAACAAGTTGCTTGCATTTGCGGCGTTCGCTGCGTATGGTTTTATAATGCGTCTCCTGAGCCACTCATCCGGAATGCGGGCACATCGGATCGGGCGGCGCACCATGCAGTTTTGACCCCGAAAACCGGCAGAGCGCCCCGCTCTTCATGAACCACGATGGAGATGCCTCATGACCAGTTTCAAACCGAACTATTCTGGCAAGAACCTGCTTGATCTGGTGGCGGAGGGCGAGGGAGTGCGCATCGAGTTCAAGCGGCTCATCCACTCCGCGCCCAAAATCGCCCGTTCGATCACGGCATTCGCGAATACATCTGGCGGCGTAATCCTTATCGGGGTTGATGACGACCGGCGTATCGTGGGCATCCACAGCGAAAAGGAGACGCTCGAAATCATCGACGAGGCGATGCGCTTTCACATCGAACCGAAGCCGCGCATCGAGGTGCGCTTCGAGGAGTTCAGGCGGCGCATGGTGCTGCTCATCGATATTCCGCAAAGCCCGGAGCGTCCCCATTTTCATGTCGAGCGAGTCATCCGGCTTGACAGCGTCAAGCGCGGCGTCGAGCGGCGGGTCTTCATTCGCGATGGCAGCCACAACAAGGCCGCCTCGGAAGACCGGATTGAGCTGATGCTCTCGGCGCGGGAGCCGGTCAGGGTTTCGTTCACCGGCCGCGAGCGCCGCCTGCTCGACTGGCTGAACGATCACGACCGCATCACGGCGGAGGAGTTCGCTGACAGCGCCTGCATTCCGATGAAGGAGGCGCGGCGCATCCTGGTGTCGCTGGTCAGGTCGGGTGCGTTGCGGCTCGACACCGTGAACGGCATCAGCGCCTACATGCTGGCGATGCGCTGATCCCAAGTCAAATTCGCTTCGTTTACCCTACATTTACGTATTATTTATTTAGGAAATCATCCTAAATAACCGTATTTATTTAAGTTGCCACCAGGTGGTTCGACTCAGTCCGCAATCTCTTTTTTTTACCGGCCATGACCCGTCTGTTTGATCATTACCATCCGCAATCCGGTCGCTTTTTCGACGAGGTAATCGCCCGCGAAGGCGCGCCGCGCTCTCATTACGAGATCATGATGCAGCGGTTCAACCAGTTTTCGGCGGCGGATATCCGGGCGAGGCGGGAGCTGGTGAACATCTTTTTTCGCAACCAGGGCATCACCTTCACCGTTTACGGCGTTGACGAGGGGATCGAGCGCATTTTTCCCTTCGACCTGATTCCGAGAATCATTCCCGGTTCCGAATGGGAGGGGATCGAGCGCGGTCTCGTCCAGCGCATTACCGCTTTAAACCTTTTTCTTTCCGATATTTATCAGAATCAGAAAATCCTGCGCGACAAGGTGATTCCCGCCGAACTGGTGCTTGGCAGCAAGCACTTCCGGCGCGAGTTCGTCGGCGTGCGGCCGCCGCTCGGCATCTATATCCACGTCACGGGCAGCGACCTCATCCGCGACGCGGACGGGCGTTACCTCGTGCTCGAAGACAACCTGCGCACGCCGAGCGGCGTGTCATACATGTTGCAGAACCGCATCGCCATGAAGCGCGCCTTTCCGGTGCTCTTCGACCGCTACACCGTGCGGCCGGTCGAGAACTACCCGCAGCAGCTGCTCCGGACACTTCAGGAGATCAGCCCGACGCCGAAGCCCGATCCCAAGGTGGTGGTGCTCACGCCGGGCATCTACAACTCTGCCTACTTCGAGCACAGCTTCCTGGCCCGGCAGATGGGCGTGCAGCTCACCGAGGGGCGCGACCTGGTGGTCAACAACAACAAGGTCTACACCCGCACGACGAAAGGGTTGAAAATCGTGGACGTGATCTACCGCCGCGTAGATGACGAGTTCATCGATCCGCTCGTCTTCCGGCCCGACTCGGTGCTCGGCGTGGCGGGCCTTATCAACGCCTACCGCAAGGGCAACGTGACGCTGGCCAACGCCATCGGCACCGGCGTGGCCGACGACAAGGTGATCTACAGCTTCGTGCCGCAGATCATCCGCTACTACCTCGGCGAAGATCCGATTCTCGACAACGTCGAGACCTGGCTGGCGGGCAATCCGAAGCACCTGAAGTATATCCTCGAAAACCTCGACAAGCTGGTGGTCAAGGCGGCCAACGAGTCCGGCGGCTATGGAATGCTGGTCGGGCCGGAATCGACGCCGGAACAGCGCGAGCGGTTCGCCGAGAAGATCGTGGAGAATCCCCGGAACTACATCGCCCAGCCGACCATTTCGCTGTCGCGCCATCCGAGCTTCTTCAACGAAACCGAACTCGCGCCGTGCCACATCGACCTGCGTCCGTATGTGCTCTACGGCAAGTCGCTCTCCATCGTGCCGGGCGGCCTGACGCGGGTGGCGCTCAAGCGCGGTTCGCTGGTGGTCAACTCCTCGCAGGGCGGTGGAAGCAAGGATACCTGGGTCATCGATAACTGAATCTTAAACGAACGAATAGTCCATGCTGAGTCGTGTCGCCGAATCGCTGTTCTGGATGAGCCGCTACTTTGAACGCGCCGAAAACACCGCGCGCTTTCTCGACGTCAACTTCAACCTGCTGCTCGACCTCGACAGCATCACGCCGGTCGATCATCCGAACTACTGGAAGCCGCTCATCATGGTGATGGCCGACCCGGAGCACTTCAACAGCCTCTACCAGGAGTACGACGCGCACTCGGTGACTGACTACCTGGTCTTCAACCGCAAGAACAGCAGCTCGATCCTCTCCTCGATCAGCATGGCGCGGGAGAACGCCCGGAGTATTATCGAGAGTATTTCGAGCGAAATGTGGGAGCAGCTCAACAACCTCTACCACTTCCTGCAAAGCGTTTCGCCGCAGCAGGTGCACAGCGATCCCTACAGCTTCTACAAGGAGATCAAGAACGCCTCGCACCTTTTTCAGGGCATCACCGACAACACATTCTCGCACAACGAGGGGTGGGCCT
>CAYZCF010000146.1:2273-5516 GCA_964476855.1 uncultured Chlorobiaceae bacterium | reverse complement strand
TCGTTGGTGTTCTCCACCGTCAGCGTGAACGTATCGCTGACGCTGACGCCACTCTTGTCGGTAGCGGTCACCTTGATCTCAATGGAACCGACCTCATCGTTGCCCGGTGTGCCACTCAGCGTAAACGATTCGGGCATCTCTACAGGGTACGGCGTCACGCCGCCCTTTGCCGGATCGTAGCCGATCAGCGGATCGAAGGTGGTCTCGCTGTAGGAATCCACCCCGGCCATGCTCGCGTACTTGTTGTACGCCGTCACGTCCCAGGTGCTCGCATAGCCAGACCAGCCATCCTCCAGCGTACCCCAGTCATGCCACGTCAGGCCGAAATCCTCCCCGTACAGATAGCGACTTCCGGCGATTTCGTGTTCCACGTTCATGCCGTCGCCGATGAAGAGGATGATATGCTCCGCTCCGGCCTCCGTGGCGGCTTTCATCATCGCCTCGTAAATCTGCGTGTTGTCGATGATCTCCGTACCATCGTAAATCTGACCGGCAAGCTCGCCAAAATACGTGGCACCCGCGCCGCGTGCCGAGACCGTAACCAGCTCGTTGGTGTGGCCACTTGAACCATAGGTAACGTCCGTGCCCACCTCGCCGAGGTCGCCGATGCCAAGCACGCTTTCGTTGCGCATGTAGCTGTTCGAGTGGTCGCTCGTGACGATCACCAGCGTGTTCGACCAATCGATGCCGTTGACTCCCGAAGCCACATAGTTCTCGGCTGCGGTGACCGCCATTTCGAGATCATAGACGCCGCCAATCATGTTTTCGTAGTCGTTGGCGTGGTTGCTCCAGTCGATGTCGCCCTGCTCGATCATGATGAAGAAGCCATCCGCATCCTGGTTAAGCACCGACAACGAGACGTTCGTCACCTCGGCCAGCGTCGGGTCTTCGTCAACCGTCGGCGTCGCGTCGGTCGTGCTGCGCGTGATGGTTGCAATGCCCGGAGTGTCATACACATTGTAGTATTCAAAGTTGCCGCCTGAGGTACCATAAAGGCCGAAAAGCTTCTCGCCCGCAGAGAGATCGACCGTCGCCGCAGCCGCTGCCAGCGTATCTCCGCCGTCCTCGCCCTCTTCGCGTTTGACGAACACATACTCCGTACCGTCGGTATCGTTGACGAACGCATCGTAATCGTCGTTGTAGCCGTTGTCATCGAGGTCACGGTCAACGTTACCTGCCGATTTGACCGCCTTGGCAAAGTTGCTGTTCTCCATGCCACCACCAATCACCACCTCCGGCTGCGTCTCGAACAGAATCTCGTGCGCGATGTCCCAGTAGTTGTTGCGGCTCAAATCGTGGCTCACGAAGGTCGCCGGAGTGGCGTGCGAGAACGGCACCGTGCTGGCGACACCGATCGCGTAGCCAAGCTCGCCCCGCAACGTTTCAGCGATGGTCTCGATCTCGCCTCCAGCGCTGTCGGTACGCTCCCAGGCGATGTTGCCATCCACTGTCTTCACTCCCGTGGCAATTGCCGTTCCGGCAGATGCCGAGTCCGTCGCAGGCCACTGTCCCCCGGACTTGAAGTAATCCAGCATTTCGTCCAGGTTTTGCTGCGTCTCACTCACTGTCAGCCACGTCGGCAGTGGATCACCGTTGGCCAGCGTCACCGTGTAGGTCAGCGTATCGTCTTCATCGGCATCACTGAACATGTTTTCAACCACCAGCACCCTGTCGAATGCCTGATCCTCCATGACGGTCACATCACTGTATCCGTCAACGAGCTCAGGTGCATGATTTTCCTGAAAGATGGTGACCGTGTTGGAGACCTCGTTGCTGACGATCAGCAGTTCATGGCCGGTCGGGCTGTCAGCAGCCGAAATGAACAGCACCCCTTCCGGACTCACATCACCGGAATGGGCGAGGTACTGCACAAAGCTAACCTCTTCCGGATTGGTCACATCATAGACCATCACGCCACCGCCACCCCGTTCGAGCGTCACGAAGGCGAGGGTTTTGCCATCCACGACTCCGACGGTAATGCCCTCAGGCTCCGGGCCCTTGTTGTCGGAACGGCCATCATCAAAAAGCCCGGCTCCGGCGGCACCGGTGTACAGACCATATTGGGCGACGAACTGCTCGATATGCGAGGCGCTGTCGAAAACAATATTGCCCTCTGAGTCGAGAATGCTGAAAGAGCGAGCACCGTAGGCAAGAAGCTGGTCGATGTCGCCATCGCCATCGGTGTCGCCGTTGTTACCAGACGCATTTGAGACTGTGAGACGTCCCAGCTCGTTATTGCCCTGAAGCGTCGCCGCATCTGGAAACACCGTCGAATCGAGTACGAGGTCTTTGACGCGCGCGGTCTCCGGTGTGGCGAGAAAATCGTCGCGATCATCGCCCTCATTGGCGATCACGTAGTAGGTCTCGCCGTCGGAGCCGGTGAAGGAAGCGATGGCATCCGGCATGTACTGACCATAGACCGGCTGGCCTGTCTGGAGATCGATCCCGTCCTTGTCGCTGCCGTCAAACGGAAGGCTGGAGAAGCTCTTCAGACCAAGGGGAACAATACCGGTAAACGTACCAGAAGCGATATCGAGAATCGCGATAGCATTGTTCTCCTGAAGCGTCACGAACGCCGTCGTGCCATCGGGAGAGATACTGATGTATTCCGGTTCGAGGTCCTGGGCGACTGTCGTGCTTTCAAAACCATCCTCACCGGCAAAGAGCCTGACGCCAGCCTCCTTGAGCGCGTCGAGCTGCGAGTTGAACGCGGTGAAGCCGGCGGTGGTGACGGTCGGCTCGGTAGCCTTACCGGCAAGAACCTCGCTGAGATCGATGATGCTCACCGAACCTTCGGGATCGCTGGATTCGCTTGCCATTTCACCCTCGTTGGCCACCAGCACCTTGCTGCCGTCGGGCGTGAAGGTCAGCATGTCGGGATTGGCGCCGACCTCGACGCTGCCAAGAATCATCGAAGCATCAAGAATCGTCGCACCTGCATCAAGGAAATAGACCTTGCCCGGCTGGGTTTTGTCAGCATCGGCAACCGCGACAGCCACGATACCATTCTTGACGGCCACGCTGTTGACCATATTGCTCCCGAGCTCGATGGTTGCGAATTTGGTCATCTGCAACTGATCGTCGATTCCGAGAATCTGCAAGCCACCCTCCGGAGAGGTCACGAACAGGCGCTGGCTCGAAGGATCGAATGCGGAAATTTCCGCGCCGTAATCCATTGTAATGGTCGAAGCAAACGTGAACGACTCGCTCTCGGAAGCCGTCAGCGAAAGCTGATTGTCGACC
>CAYZCF010000146.1:0-2263 GCA_964476855.1 uncultured Chlorobiaceae bacterium | reverse complement strand
GAGGCGACGTCATCACCGTTGATGTTCTGGAGAGTATCGGAAGAGGAGGTATAGGAGACCGTGACCGGCAGCAGGCTGTCGAGTGATGCGGCCAGGGTCAGAATGACCTGGTTATTCACCAGCTGGATGGCGGTGATTACCTGTTCGATGCCATCGCTGAAAACGGCAAACTGGTCAAGCGCCGGAACACTCGACGTATCGAGCTTGTCCGAAAAATAGAGGGTCACGACATTACCGAGACCATCCACGCTGGCATTGAGCAGCGAGTTTGGATTGACTGACATAGCTTCTCCGAAAGGTTGGTAAGATTGAACTGAATGAACAGACATGCACACCGTTTCTCATGCCTGACAAAACGTTTTACTTGATGCGTCACAAAGTTACCGTCCCAATATTACCGGCTCATTGCAGAAGTGTTACGGCAAGGTGAATCATGGTTACAAGTGCGTGAAGCCCACCTGGAGCTGTTTAGTCGCGAGTGATTGTAACAGTGTGAAAAGACAGAAGAAGAGAGGATTTTCAGCAGGATCGACCGGCTGCATGAGAATCAACTGGATGGATGAGAGAACAAGGGGCTTATAATCGCAGAAGTGATGAACTATACATCATCAATCAACTTTTGCAAAATTTAGTCGGCATTCTGGCCAACATCCTCCCGCACAACTCCCCCAAGAAAAACACCTCAACAACAAACCATTATTTTTAAATAATTTAATCAAAGACAAGCTATTGTATCACAGTTTTTCATTCGACAAGCCACTTTATGCATCCATCCCTTTGATTTAAAATAAAAGCGACAGGAAGAGGTGGGGCTTTTTCACAGCTCGATTCCCAATAACCACTAAGCAGAGAAACCATGACGAACATCATTTTGCTTCTTGCAACCCTGGTCGCGTTGATTGTGGTCATTAGGCTTCAAGTCTAATGGCCGGCATTTCGAAAAGCAAATCTTGGCATGCCGAGACCGTCACAAGCCTCGGCTTTTGTTTTTTCTCTCAACCGGTTGTGAGTCTGGAGACAGACCGGTATTTTGAAGCTTTACTCCTGAACCACGGTCACGATGGACATCGCAACGATACTTACGAAATACAAACACGTCGCCATTGTCGGGCTTTCCGACAAGCCTGCGCGGGCGAGTCATGCCGTGGCGCGCTACCTTATCCATGCGGGCTACACCATCTATCCGGTCAATCCGTCTCTCAGCACCGTGCTCGGCCTCGAATGCTGGCCCTCGCTCTCCGCCATTCCACCGGAAAAGCGCGAACTGATCGAAATTGTCGATATATTCCGCAAGCCGCAGGACGTTCCACCGGTCGTCGATGAAGCTATCGCCATCGGTGCGAAAGTGGTCTGGATGCAGCTCGGCATCACTAACGAAGCTGGAGCCGAAAAAGCCAGAAACGCCGGACTCGACGTCGTACAGAACCGCTGCATCAGCGTCGAACACATGCACCTTGTCTCCTGACCATCTCCGTTCACACTCAGTATTACCGCTATGTCCAAACAAACCGTCGCCCTGATCTTTGGGGGCAAGTCCGCCGAACACGAGATTTCGATCATCTCCGCCCGCTCCATCGCGGCAGAGATCGACCGGAACCGGTACGAACTTTCGCCGCTCTACATCGACCGCGACGGCAAGTGGCACGCCCGCGAGTGCTCGCAAGCGGTGCTCGATACCGACATCGCCGCGCTGCTTCGGAGCGGCACACCCGAGTCAGCCGGAGTGCGGCTCGGTGAGCTGACGGCGGCGGCAGGCAGCGAACGGTTCGATTTCGGCGCGTTCCTCGAAAACACCGACGTGGCCTTCATCGCGCTGCACGGCTCATACGGCGAGGACGGCAAGATTCAGGGGTGCCTCGACACCTTCGGCGTTCCCTACACCGGCTGCGGCCTGACCGCCTCGGCGCTCGCGATGGACAAGGCGCTCACCAAGCTCTGCGCGGTTGACGCAGGGATCGCGGTCGCGGAGTACATGACGGTCAAGAGCAGCGACTACGCCGCCCATCCGCTCGGCATCGTCGTCGAGATCACCAGGCGCTTCGGCTGGCCGCTCTTCGTCAAACCGGCCAGCCTCGGCTCGTCGGTCGGCATCTCGAAGGTGCGCAACGCCGAAGAGCTGGCAACAGCGCTGGAATCCGCCTGCCAGCTCGACAGCAAGGTACTCGTTGAAACCGCCATTTCAGGCCGCGAAATCGAGGTGGCCGTGCTCGGCAACGGCGACGCGGTGGCCTCCGCGCCCGGCGAAATCATTCCCGGCAGCGAC
>CAYZCF010000145.1:0-5525 GCA_964476855.1 uncultured Chlorobiaceae bacterium | reverse complement strand
TTACCGGTTGACGTAATTGCTGACGAGCGTTACCATTAAATTTTACGATGAACCATAATTAATAAGGATTGGAATGAAGAAACGGCTGCTCGCGCCGAGGGAGGAGATTCCCTGGTATCCCGCCATCGATGCGGAGATCTGCAACGGCTGCGAAGCCTGCGCCGAATTCTGCCGCCCCGGAGTGTTCGCGCCCGGCCCGCCGGAAACCGATGCCGTGGTGGTGAAACGTCCGAAAATGCAGGTAGCAAACCCCTACAACTGCCTCGTTCTCTGCTCCCGCTGCGAGCCGGTCTGCCCCTCCGGCGCGATTACTTTGCCCGATCCACAGGAGTTCGAGCGCTTCGTGGAGTACGTGGAGTAGGTAAGAATAGTGGACTGAGTGGACGCTGTGGACGAGGAGGACAATGCAGGAGTCGGCAAGTGTAACGCCAGTTTACCTTCATTTTTTTCTCTTGTCCACTCAGTCCACCTCGTTCACTTTTTCTTTTCATACCGCCAGCGAATCCCTGTCCCTGAATCCCATCAGATAGAGAATCGCGTCGAGACCCAGCGTCGAAATAGACTGCCGTGCCGTTTCGCGCACGATCGGCTTGGCCCGGAAGGCGATGCCGAGGCCGGCTTTGCCGAGCATTGGCAGATCGTTGGCGCCGTCGCCGACCGCCACGGTCTGTTCGAGGCGGATGTTCTCCGTTTTCGCAATCTGTTCGAGCAACTCTGCTTTGCGTTTGCCGTCCACCACCTGGCCGATGACGTTGCCGGTCATTTTGCCCTCCACGATCTCCAGCTCGTTGGCGAAGACGTAGTCGATGTTCAGCTTTTTCTGCAAATAGCGCCCAAAGTAGGTGAAGCCGCCGGAGAGGATGGCTGTTTTGAAGCCGAGGCGGTGCAAGTTGTGGAACAGGTGCTCCGCGCCTTCGGTCAGTTGCAGCCGCTCGGCCACCGTTTGCAGCGTCGATTCCTCCAGCCCCGCCAGCGTCGCGACGCGCTTTTTCAGGCTCTCGGTGAAGTCGAGTTCGCCGCGCATCGCCTGCTCGGTGATTGCCGACACCAGCTCGCCCGATCCCGCCTCTTTCGCCAGTTCGTCGATCACCTCTGACGTGATCAGCGTCGAGTCCATGTCGAACACCACGAGCCGCCGCGTCCGCCGGAAGATGTTGTCCTCCTGATAGGCGATGTCGATGCCGAGGCTGTCGGTGATGTCGAGCATCTCCGCGCGGAACCGCTCTTCGCTCTTCGGCGCTCCCCGGAGCGAGAATTCGATGCACGCCTTGGTGCAGCCGGGGTCGCGCTCGTCTTCGAGCGGCAGGCGACCGGAGAGGCGGTTGATGGTGTCGATGTTGAAGCCATGGCTGGCAACCAGCGTAGTGACCCGTTCGAGATGTTCCGACGTGATTTTTCTGCCGAGCAGCGAGAGCAGGTAGCGCGGCTTGCCCTGTTCGCCGACCCATTTGTGGTAGTCGCGCGTGGTGATGGGCGAAAAATCGATCTCCAGCTTGAGCGTGTGCGCCGTGTAGAGCAGGTCTTTCAGGATCGGCGCGGAGGCGGACTCCTTCGGCACCTCGATGAGCATTCCGAGCGAGAGGTGGTTGTGAATGACCGACTGGCCGATGTCGAGCACCGGCACGTCGTATCGCGCAAGCACTTCGGTGATCTTGGAGGTCAGGCCCGGCTTGTCCGGCCCGGAAATGTTGATAAGCAGCAGTTCGCGCATGTGCTGAAGGTGTCGGTTAAGCCCTCGTCGAGTTGAGGGAGAATGGCAAGGCGTTGCCTTGTAATGACTTATGGTTTCGCCCGGTTTGCGGGAGAAGCACGGGGAAAGATAGCGTTGTTTTGGGAAGGTTCAAAAAGCGGGGGAGGTGGGGAGAGCTGGGTTTTTGACGAAGTGCGAATGTTGTTTACATTTTGTGGTGAAGAAACATGGGGGAATCGATTTATGATTAAAACCGAGGCGGACAGGATACTGAGCAATGCGCTCAGGCAAACGGATACCGAGCGGGCACGAATAGCGGAAGCGCTGATCGCCAGTCTCGATGCTCCGATCATCTATAAAATTATCCTTTAAAACATAAATATATCTATCTAATGAGATACCAAATATTCATATTCTTCCTCGTCCTGTCTTTTCTGATGACCTCTTATAAGATTACATATTCAGAAGAATCTCTATTGCCAGAATACATTTCATCTACAGGTGAAGAGTTTGTTTTTGCAACTACTTACGCCGGTGGTGAAAAGTATGGGTATCCCTTATGGCATAAATGGCCAATGGTTTCAGGAGGAGAATTGTCCTATCAAGATTATGTTGGTCGAAAAGGAAAGCTTGAAGACAGAATAATTTATGAGTCATCTGGTATTTCAAAGTTTCGTAAAGCCGTGATGGAAAATGGAGAGGCTTTGTATGTTCAAGTCATTAAAAATATACCGCCTATTGGAATTTATTTCTTAAAAGATTTGACGAAGGCAAAGACCTTAATTGGACGTATAGTTTGGATTAATAATTCAAATACACTGAGGCCTCAAATGCTGATTACGGATAATGAGGTGGTTTCATATCCAACTCGCCACCTTGAGCCTGTCAGAGTGATTGATGTCGTCCTTGAAAGTTATGGATACGCGTATGGAAGTGGTCCATTCTTTTTAAAGGTAAAGAAGTTATCGGGAGAAGAGGGGCTAATCAAGTATAATGACAGTTATTTTAGCACATCAAACCCGTTTCCAACGGGAACTCCAATAAAAATAAAACAGGCTATTGAGCAACGAAAGATTATGATCGGAATGACCCGTAAACAGGCAAGCCTATCATGGGGAGAACCAGTTAAGGTCAATAAAAGTGTTGGATCATGGGGGGTAAAAGAACAATGGGTATATGGTAATCAATATCTCTATTTTACTAATGGAAAGTTAGATAGTTTTCAGACTAGTAATTGACCTAGTACCTTCCTTCCCTACACCCCAAAACCAAAAACCCCGCCGAAATCGACGGGGTTTTGTCATAACCAAGCATCTGTCTTCCTCCTCACTCCCACTCAATCGTGGCTGGTGGCTTGGACGAAATATCATACGCCACGCGGTTGATGCCTCGGACTTCGTTGATGATGCGGTTCGAGACTTTGGCGAGGAAGTCGTGGGGGAGGTGCGCCCAGTCGGCGGTCATGCCGTCGGTGGATTCTACGGCTCGCAATGCCAGCACGTTTTCGTAGGTGCGTTTGTCGCCCATCACGCCCACCGACTGCACCGGCAGGAGCACCGAGAAGGCCTGCCAGACTTTAGAGTAGAGGCCGCTCGACTTCAGCTCGTCGATGAAAATCTGGTCGGCGTCGCGCAGCACGTCGAGGCGCTCCCTCGTGAGTGAGCCGAGTACGCGCACGGCGAGGCCGGGGCCGGGGAAGGGGTGGCGCATCAGAATGTCCTCGGCGATGCCAAGCTCGCGTCCGACGGCGCGGACTTCGTCCTTGAACAGCTCGCGCAGCGGCTCGATGAGCTTGAGCTTCATGCGCTTCGGCAGGCCGCCGACGTTGTGGTGCGACTTGATCGTTTCGGACGGTCCCTTGACGCTGACGCTCTCGATCACGTCCGGGTAGAGCGTGCCCTGCACGAGGAACTTCTCGTCGTGGATGTTCTCTTCGAAGACCTGGATGAAGGTGCGCCCGATGATCTTGCGCTTCTTTTCCGGCGAGGCGACACCCTTCAGGCGTCCGAGGAAGAGATCGCTGGCGTCGGCGAGCGAGATGTTGAGGCCGAGTGGCTTGAGGAACTCCATCACCTTCACCGCTTCGTCCTTGCGGAGCAGGCCGTTGTCAACGAAGACGCAGTGCAGCCTGTCGCCAATCGCCTTGCTCACCAGCACGGCGGCCACGGTGGAATCGACGCCGCCGCTGATGCCGCACACCACGGTCGAGTCGCCCGCGACGCGTTTGATCTCCTCGATCTGGTGCTGGATGAAGCTCTTCGGCGACCAGTCCGGCGTGATGCCCGCGATGTCGATCAAAAAGTTCGAGAGCAACTGCTTGCCGTAGAGCGAGTGCTGCACCTCCGGGTGGAACTGCAAGCCGTACACCTTGAGCGCGGCCTTGCTGCCGAAGCTCTCGATGGCGCACATCTCGGCGTTCTGCGTGCTCGCCGTGACGCGGAAGCCGTCGGGCAGTTGCGTCACCTTGTCGCCGTGGCTCATCCAGACATCCGAGTCCGGAATGTCCTTGAACAACATGCTTTCGTGCTCCTCCTCATGGCTGACGAGCATTTTGGCGCGGCCAAACTCCTGCTTCGACGAACTCTCCACGTTGCCGCCGAAGTGCTTGGCGATGGCCTGGAGGCCGTAGCAGATGCCGAGCACCGGCACGCCGAGGCTGAACACCTCCGGATCGGGCATGAACGCCTTTTCGTCGTACACGCTGTTCGGGCCGCCGGAGAGGATGATCGCTTTCGGCTGATGCGCCTTGATCACCTCGGCCTTCGTGTGGTAGGGAAAGATTTCGGAGTAGATACCGATCTCGCGAATGCGCCGGGCGATGAGCTGGGTGTACTGCGAACCGAAATCAAGGACGATGACCGATTGAAGAGATGTTGCCATGGTTGCTGTTGAAACCGGGTAATGTATTGTTTAAAGCTGTTGTGGTGGCGCTGCTGCCGGTGCCGCTGGTGGCGTTTGCTGCGTGCCGGTGCTGTCCGGATTGCCGACCGCGCCGGAGTTCACCGGCGTGGGAGTTCTGTTGAAATCGCCGGCCTGGTTGCGGGCGTAGCCTTTTGGCGTGTAATATTCGACAGATACGTTACGGTTCAGCACGTCGGACGGCTCGCTCGATGCGCCTGCAACTGGTACAGCGATAACGTTGTCGGGCATCGGGAAGTAGCTTTTTTCAAGCTTGAGAGACGGATCGGCGTAGCAATTTTTCATGAAGTTTGCCCAGGCGGGTAACGCCGCCCTGGCACCCTGTCCATACTCCATCGAGGTGAAATGAACCCGTTCGTCGTCGAATCCCGCCCAGACTACCGCTACGAGTTTGGGGGTGAATCCGGCGAACCATGCATCCCTGTGGCTCTGGGTCGTGCCTGTTTTGCCGGCGACCTCCATGTCGAGGCCGTATCTGGCCCTGGCGGCAATACCGGTGCCGCGGTCGATAACATCCTTGAGCATGGTGACCATGATGTAGTTGGTCGCCGGATCGAGTCCCAGATGGCTGCTTGGCTGGTGCTCTGCAATCACCCGGCCGTGCTTGTCGAGCACTTTGGTCACGGGAAGCACGTCGCACCAGGCGCCGTTATTGGCGAAAGTGGTATATGCCCTGGCCAGTTCGAGCGGCGAAACTTCCGATGTGCCGAGCGCGATCGACAGATTGGGCTGCATGGGAGAGTTGATGCCCATACGGCGGGCATAGCTGATGATTTCCGATGGACTCAGGAACTCGTATGCCAGCCTGACCGTGACCTGGTTCAGCGAACGGGTGAGCGCTTCACGAAGTGTTGTCATGCCGCCGGAGTCGCCCTCGGAGTTTCTGGCTATCCAGAGGCCGCTTCCGCTTCTCAGC
>CAYZCF010000144.1:0-5630 GCA_964476855.1 uncultured Chlorobiaceae bacterium | reverse complement strand
GGCTCCCCGGCTCAGCGCCTCGAAGCCGAGGTTGCCGAACCCGGCAAAGAGATCGAGCACCTCGATGCCGTCGAAGTCGAGCCGCGCCGCCAGCGTGTCGAAGAGCGATTTCTTGACCCGGCTGCTGCACGGACGGATGTCACGCGAGGGCAAATGCCGTATTTTCCGCCCCCGGTACCTGCCCGCCTGAACCTGCACTTCGCGCGGATCGCTTAAAAATCGCCGAAAATGGTCACGCCGAGTATTTCGAGCGCTTTAGCTTCATCCTCTTTCGACGGCGCCTTGCCGTGCCAGTTGGACTTGTCGGGCATCGTGCCTTCAAAGAAAGGAACGCCCTTGCCCATCACCGTCGTGGCGAGCACCACCACCGGCTTGGTGCGGTTCTTGTCCTTGCGGAGATATTCGAGCGTATCGATGAAATGCTCGATGTCGTTGCCATCGCAGGAGAGCACATCCCAGCCGAAAGCGCGCCACTTGTCGGCGAACGGCTCGACATCCATCACGTCAGCCACCTCGCCGTCGATCTGCTGGTTGTTGTAATCGACAATGCCGATCAGGTTGCCGAGCTGGTAGTGAGCGGCGCTCATGGCAGCTTCCCATATCTGCCCCTCCTGGCACTCGCCATCACCCATCAGGCAGAACACCTCGCCCTTTTTGCCCTCCATGCGCAGGCCGAGCGCCGCACCGACCGCCACCGACAGCCCCTGGCCGAGCGAACCCGAGGCGATGTGGATGCCGGGAAGCCCCGACTCGCAGGTCGGATGGCCCTGGAGGTAGGAGTCGACCTCGCGCAAGTAGTTCAGCTCGTCGAGCGAGAAGTAGCCCGAACGGGCCAGCACGCTGTACCAGACCGGCGCGATGTGACCGTTCGAGAGGAACAGCATGTCGTGATCGGTTCCCTGACGGAACTGGTGCGGATGGTGCTGTAAAATCCTGAAGTAGAGCGCCGTAAAAATATCGGCCATGCCAAGCGAACCGCCGGTATGCCCCGATTGCGACCTGGCCAGCATACGGATCACATCCCGGCGCACCTGCCGGGCCATCTCCTTGAGTTCATCGATGGTTGAAAGTTGCAGATGCTTGCCTCTCTTCTCCGGTGGATAAGGCTTCAGATGTTTTGACATGATGGAAGAGGTGAATGAATGATGGCTGAAGATAAAACGGTTTACGGCGTCAAACTCAAGCGGTTCGACGGAAAAGTTCAAAGTTACAAGCGGAGGCCTAATTTACCAAGTCATGCCCCGGCGTCATGCTGTTTTCTTTTTTTAAGATACTTCACAACCGCCCAGGCGATGAGGCCGATGAACAAAATCGTGAACGGAACGCTGTAAAACACGGCGTACTGGCCGATCTTGTCCCAGTTGCTGCCGAGCAGGTAGCCGCCGGAGATCAGAAGGACGTTCCAGAGCAGCGAGCTGACCAGAGAGGCCAGCAGCACCTGCGGAATCTTCAAATGCAACATGCCTGCCATGAGACAGATAACCGCTCTCGACCCGAACAGGAAACGGTTGAGCACAACGGCCATATAGCCATGACCCGAAAACTTCTGGCGCACGGCTTCCATTTCGGAGGGAGGAAACAGCTTGTGAACACTACGCGCAAACTTGTGACGCGCCTCGCTCTGTCCGGCGGCGTAGAGCTTGAGCCCCAGAAAGCGGCTGAGCAGAAACACGGTCATGAATCCGGCCACCGAACCGAGCGTTGACCAGAACAGCGCGGACGAGAAGGTAATGCGGTCAAAGGCAAGCAGGTACCCGGCAAGCGCGACGGGAACATCCCCCGGTATCGGGGGAATGATATTCTCGAAATAGGCCGACAGGAATAACACTGCATAGACCGACAAAGGGTCAGCCTGTTGCAGCCAGACGACAACGGAATCAAGCATTGAAGAGAGTTCCGGCACGATGCTTTACTGCTCCAGCACGCGACGCTTCACCTCGGAGTAGGCGTCCTCGACGCCGCCGAGATCGAGCCGGAAGCGATCCTTGTCGAGCTTTTCGCCAGACTCGGCATCCCAGAAACGGCAGGTGTCGGGGCTGATTTCGTCGCCGAGCAGAATTTCGCCCTTGTGGCGTCCGAATTCAAGTTTGAAATCGACCAGGCGCAAGTGCCTCTCGGCAAACCACGGCACGAGCAGGGCGTTGATCTTTTCGGCCATCGCCTTAAGCTGGGCAACCTCTTCGCAGGTGCCGAGACCGAGCGCGACGGCGTGCTCGTCGTTCATGAGCGGATCGTCGAGGTCGTCGTTCTTGAGGTACAGCTCGACGATGGGTTTTGCGAGCACCGTACCCTCCTTGAAGCCGTAGCGCCTGACCAGCGAACCGGCGGCGACGTTACGCGTGACCACCTCGATCAGCACGATGTCAAGCTTCTTGCAGAGCATGTCGCGGTCGTTGAGCTTGCTGACGAAGTGGGTCGGAATGCCGTTTTCGTCAAGCATGGCGAACAGACGGCTGGCGATGGCGTTGTTGGTCACGCCCTTGTCGGCGATGGAGCCTTTCTTCTTGTTATTGAACGCAGTCGCGTCGTCTTTGAACTCCTGTATGATGAGGTCCGGGTCTTCGGTCTGCCAGACTTTCTTGGCCTTGCCCTCGTGAAGCAGCGTGATCTTGTTCATCGATGTAGAATTACTTCTGTCTTGGTTTTGTATGGATAAGTACCGGTTCATACGCCCCGATACCGGTAAAAGTTCACACCCCCTGCTGGCCGGTAGCCTGCTGCACCGCGCCGGTCAGGACGATGTTGATCTGCTCCTCGGTCAGCCCCCGCTCCTTCAGGAACCACATGAAGCGGAACACGCCGAGATCGGAAAGAATCGCTTTGGGACGCTCCGCCTCGTCGAGTCCCCTCGAACGGGTGTGCTCGTCGGCCGTGCGAAGCCAGTCCTCGATGAACGCCGCCGGACGGCCATCGGTGGTGAAGTAATCGGTCACGATGCGCTGGACGTCGGCAAAGGAGGGGGACGGGTTGCTGCTGAAAATCTGCTCCATCTCCTCGGAAATCCTGCCAAGATAGATGACAGCCTCCATGTCGAGATTCTCTTCGAGGATGTCCCTCGCCTTCTCCTTTACGTCGAACTTTTTGCTCATACTCCTGAGAACCGCCGGACGACCGGGTCAAGGTGATTGAAAATTCCCGACTAAGTTAAGTATCGAACGGTGAAACCTAAAGAAAAAACTTCGCTGGGCAAGACTCCGCAATGCTGCCGGACGATCTTGCAAGCGTACGGAATCGACACGGGATCGGAATCGACTGCGTCACCGATATTAATAATATATAACAGAGCGGGTTACTCATGGTACGGTTCAGAAATACGACCAGCATTCATGGCCTCGAGCTTTTGCGCAGCCTCTTCGTTGCCTTTGGCCGCTGCCGACCGGTACCACTTCATCGCCTTGTTGAGATCAAGTTCAACGCCAAGACCGTTCTGGTAAAAATTACCAATGTTGAGCTCGGCTTCACCATTGCCTTTGGCAGCTGAAATGAGGTACCATCTCATCGCTTCGGCATAGTCCTGCTCGACACCGTAGCCATGCTCGTACAGAACACCGATGTTGTCCTCCGCAGCCATATTTCCTTTTTCGGCGGCAAGCCGGTACCACTTCATCGCCTCGACATAATCGGTCTGCACTCCCCATCCATGATGATACAGATAACCAATCTGGTTTTGAGAGTTGTCGTTGCCTTTTTCGGCGGCAAGCCGGTACCACTTCATCGCCTCGGCATAATCCCTCATTACCCCCAACCCCTTCTGGTACATGTATCCTATGCCATGCTCCGCAGCGGTATTGCCTTTTTCGGCTGACAGCCGGAGCCATTTCATCGCCTCGACATAGTCTCGCTCCACATCACGCCCATAGTAGTACTTCATCGCAATGAAATACTCTCTATTTGCAGCATCTTTATCAATATCCTGGCTCTTGCTGACAGAGGCTTCAGGTGACAAGTCACTCATTTGATAATTCTGGCAATTCCCCGTCACAGGAACAGTAAACACAAACACAGCAATACTACTTAAAACAAAGTGCTTCATGAAAATGATAATTTTTGGTTCGATAGCACAGACCTGTCAGAATTGGATAAACTTTATATTGTTACAATAATAAATCTTACCTGTAATTCACAAGCTACCGATCAGGGATGCTGATGAAATTTTCCAGCACAATCGCTCTTGTTTTACTATTTCCGGTTTGCCTGTGCACTTCGTCACGAAACGGAATCTGCCAGGAGCACCACCAGCAGATTGTCACCATGTGGTGGAATGCGTAGTGATAAATGAAAATGATTGATAAATAAGCGGTTAATCGGACAACAAAACCTCATCAGCAGCAAGAGAACAGCAAAAACACACAAAATCCCCAGAATCCAGCCACAAAAAAAGCCGGGAACTTGCCCGGCCTCATGGTCTCGATGATGAGATTGTCACCTCTTGCGTTTCCGCTCCGAATTGGCTTTCATTTGCTCAATGTCGTCAGGAGAAAAACCGACATAGACGGCATTCGGATCGTAAAACACCGGCTCGCCATCATAATAGACATAGCCGTCGCCGTTGTCCCTGCCGTTGGTGAATCTGATAAGAACCACTTCCGAACCATCGTTTCGACCTGCCGCCTCTTCCAGTCCCTTAACTCGCTGCTCGATACTTGCCATTATCGCCACCCTCGTTTAATTGTTGTTCCAATTTTTCGATGCGCTCCTCAAGGGCACTATCTTTTATCGTGCCGGTCAGGATATTAGCGACATACGCCGCCGCCTTCAGGTGCACTTCGTCAATCTCTTTTGCCTCAAAGCGGTTTAACAGCCCGGCCAGATACCGCCTGACATCGCCAAGCGTTTGGAGTCTTTTTTTGCTCATGGGGGGGGTATCCCTCCTTTTGTCCACTGTTTACAATATACTCTCGGCTTTTCAGCCTACAAAAAACGACCAGAAACCGCCTCAGAATCAACGATCTCGACCCGTGCTATACGTTGAGACCCTGTTCCCTCAACAGGTAATCGGCCACGTCCAAACCTGCCGCTCTATCTTCGGCACTGGCGCGGCTTTCGAGCACATCCGAAACCTCGACGCCCGGCCAGCCTTTCGCCTTCTCCGTCCAGTCATCAAAGGCGTTGAGGTCGGGAAAGAGTACAACCCGGCGGCCTTGAAGTGGTTCGAGCATCGCCCTGTTCAGGCATCCTTTACCGCCGGTGGCCGTCCAGATGAACTCAGGCACGAAGCCCGATCCTATCAGGGCGCTCTTTTCACTTTCGCAGATAGCCACCGGCTTCGACCGATCCGCCGCCGCAAGGTGTAAGCCAAATAAACAGGCTGGCGGCTTCCGGTCAGCCATTCCAAGAAGCCAATGAACACCGGCAACCATGTTGCCCGGCTCTTTGACTCTCCGGCCCGTCTCGCTGTCGTAGAGCATCACCTTGCCGCGACGGACGCGCCCGGCATCGTCAATCTGCCAGAACACCGCTGCCCCCGGCCAGTGCTTCGACGTGCCCAGCCGGTACGCAAGGGCAAGCTCAAGCGCTTTCGACTCTCCGAACACGCCGCAAAGCCACCACGCGAAGTTGTTCCGCTCGTATGCCGTGAAGCTCGCCTGCATCGTCTCAGGTGAGATAAAGACAGGCTCCGGCTTCGACTC
>CAYZCF010000143.1:0-5684 GCA_964476855.1 uncultured Chlorobiaceae bacterium | reverse complement strand
CCGCCTCCAGTTCCTCGATCTTTTTAAATCCGATGGAAATTTCGGAATAGATGACTGGATTGATGAATAAGGTGGTGCGGACAGCATAGTCAGAAAGAGCGGACTCCGACCAGTAGTCCGTTCATGACTCTCTGGTCAGCGCCATGATTTCGTCTGTCGTCATCCTGACCGTCGCAACCCCTCGCAGCTTTTTAAACGTGCGGCTCGCGGGCGCGGCATTTTTCCGCTTTACCAGAATGACGCGATCCCCCTCCTGCACAAAATCCACTTCGGTATCCGGCTCTATCCCCAAATTTTTCCTTATGTCAACAGGAATCGTCACCTGCCCTTTGGTTGTCACTTTCATTTTACCCTCCGGTATTACGTATTACCGGTAAGAATACCACATCGCTCGCGACCAAGCAAACGTTGGCCAGCATCAAATCTCTGTCGTCGGGACGCCCCTGCAAGAGCCACGCAGGACTACCTCTCATCCCGATTCTTCGTACGGGCGGTTCGCGAAAGACCCCTACAGCAACTTCGGAATCACCTGCACCGCCATTTTTCCCGAATTCATAATTCAACATTCATAATTCATCATTCACCCATGCTGGGGCGAACAACTCGAAAACCGAAGTGGTAATCGTTGCTGAAGTCTGGATAGTAGCTCAACCGGGCCGAACAACCCAGAGCGTCTGGCTGGACGAGCCACGAACCTCCGCACAACGCTTTGAGTTTAGGGAACGCATTAGACCAGTTCTCCATCCACTCCCAGACGTTGCCAGCCATGTCGTAAAGCCCTTCAGGCGTCGCGCCATCAGGGTAACGACCGACCGGTGTGGTTGCTCCTTCGTTTTCGTTGAAGTTGGCATGTTTCGGCGTCGGTTCGGGTTTGTCGCCCCACGGGTACTTTTTGACTTCAAGCACCCTGCCCGGCTCTTCGCGGCGTCCTGCGGCAGCCCACTCCCACTCCTCTTCGGTCGGCAACCGGTATGCTTCACCCGATAGCAGCGACAGCCAGAGGCAGTAGGCCTTAGCACAGTACCAGCTAACTCCAACAACTGGATGTTCGTCCTTGTTGAATTTTCTGTCGTCGTTACGTTCTGAACTGAAGCGCTTAGCAAGGTCACGCTCTTTCTTCAGGTATTCTGCAAAGCCTTTCACGGCTTCATCTCCGGAATTTGCCAGCTCATGAAGAGCCTCGGCGTAGGCGTTCAGTTTGAAACTCTTCGCAGATTCCGACGGCTTTCCGGCAAGAAAATCGATAAACGCACGATACTGCCGATTGGTCACAGGGTATTTGGCAAACCAGATGTCGGGTATTGATACCTTTTTTTCTGTCACCGAGTAGATGTATTTTCCGCCCGAAATCAGGAGATACTGCGCATCGAATTCATAAGGGTTGGTGATTATCTTCGATGACTCTTTTTGTCTGAGTTTAGACAGTTCTTTCCTCAATCGATCAACATCAAAGCTTCGGCTTATAAGCTCATCAAAAACTTCTTCAGCCTTGCTCACAATACTCGTGTTTTGAGCAAGTTGATCCCTCAGAAAATAACCCACCTCTGATGCCACATCCTTCTTCCCTATCGCTTTCAAGCAGTCAAGAATGTACCGCTGTCGGTTGGCCGTCGTCTCAGGCGCAAGCAGCTTCCGGCAAAGAGCTTCCGTCGTCTTCTGCGGCGCTTCGGCAATCACGGTCTGCAAGAGCGTCTGCTGCTTCTGAGAGAACTCCGCGCTGACCCCGGAGTCGAAGAGCGCTTCCATGAACTTGTCGAACATCCCGGCATCGGCCTGGGCCATGAAAAAGGTGAGTGGTTCGTTCCACCAGTCTTCGCCGAAGTGCTCCGCCAGCGGCGCGATCAGCCCCGAGTTGCGCTTGATGGTTTCGGTGAGCTGGCTTCCGGCGAGGTACTCGCGGAAAGTCTTGTGACGGAACAGGTACTCCTTGCGCTCCTCGCCCAGCTCGACGAGCAGCCCCGCCCGATCGATCAGGTTTTTGCAGAAAGCCTCGCCAGAGGGAGGATGGTCGAGCGTGCCGAGCACCTTCTCCATCTCGGCGTGCATGGCGGAGCGTTCGGCTTCGTCAGCCTCAAGCTCCTGCTGCATCCAGAGCGCCACCGGCGAGAGCACGATGCGTGCCTTGTCGGCGGGCAAGAGCGGCGGAATCTGGCGGCGCTCGTCGCGAAACTCCAGCAGGTAATCGAGCGCGGCGCGGTAGAGCTTCGTCCGGTTGCCCGGCAGATACTCCCGCTCTTTCCACAAAATCGCCATGATCTGCACCATCATCGGCACGGCGGCCAGCTCCCGCAAACCACGATTTTCCTCTTTGGCCAGATATTCGACGATGGTCTTCGTGCGCTCTTCAGCTTCCTTTTTCTTCCGTTCGAGCCACTTCTCCGGATTCGTCCCGGACGGGCACAGCTCGCGGCAATAGGCCGCCCTGAACCACTTCGAGAGGAACTCCGCCTGCTGCTCCGGCGTAAAATCCATCACATCGGCCCGGATGTGGTCTGCCTCCAGCTCAACCCCCTCGGTTTTGCGATAGCCAGTCATGCGGGAGGTGACGACGAAGTACGTTTCGCTGAACCCGTTGTGCTGGCGGTCGATCCACGAGCAGGCCGCCTTGCGCCGTTCGAGATCGCTGATTTCGTCCAGCCCGTCGAAGAGCATGAGAGACCTTGCGCCATCCGCATTGCGCAGCCACCCGTCGAACACCGCCGGATCGATGGCATTCGAGCGAGCCTGCGACCACACCGAAAGCTGCTCCGGCAAAGGCAGAAACTGCCCGGCATCATCGCGCTTCAGCTCCCGCAACGGCAGAAAAAAGACCCGCACCGAACCCGCGTCATCGCCGAACAGCCGCGCCTGCTGACCCTGCAAGCAGCACAACGCATAATACTTCATCAGCGTCGTCTTGCCCGACCCCGGATCGCCGATCACCAAAAGCAGCCGATACTCCGGAAACACCCGCCGCATCAGCTCATCCGGCGAATGCGGGCGCATCTCCTCCTGCATCGCCACCTCCCGCTTCCGCCGATGGTAACGCTCATCGGTTTTCCACGTATGCGAAATACGCAACGGCACAAACGTATCATCGAGCCGCACCTGTACACTATCGATGTCCGGCGAGCCGAGCATTTTGAGCTTCCCAAGCTCCTCGGTCAGCGTAGCGCGGTAGCGCCGGTCGAGGTCGGAAAAGGCTGGCTTTGACGAAACAGCGACACGCTTTGACCCCTCGCAAAACTCACTTTTCAGGAGCTTTTCGAGATCGGCTTTCAATAGCTCGCCAAATGTGTCAGCGTTCTTGTAATTCTTTGGCAAACCCTTCTTCTCCGCCCAAAGCCTCTTTTTCCATTCACTCAACGCCAGCCATTGCTGCGGATCGATGTTTGAGAGCGACTCCGGCACGGCATCGGAAAAATAGAGCAGCACCGGTTTGTTCGCCGCCAGCATCCGTTCAAGCTCTTCAACCGCGCCGCCTTCCGCGTTATCGGTTGGCGTTCCAATGCGAGTCCAGAAGATGCACACCGCGCAATCACAGGCATCGACAAGCCGTTCGTTGATCGTCACCTGAGCCGGTTTGCCCATGACTGCCGGAACATCAAACTCCCAGCGCCGGGCTTTTAGCGTCAGAGGAAAACCAGCATCGCACATAAGCTCGATCCGGTGAATGACCCGCTCGGCGATGTCTCGCTCTTCCTTCACATCAGATGGCGAGGCGATGAGAATTCTGATGCAATGGGGTTGGTCAGGCATACCGTTGGCTGATGAATTTCAGGAGATGTGCCGTAATAACGGTAACATACGCAAATCACGGTATTTCCACCACCCTCGCCCACTCGTTGGCGACCAAAAACCCTCCATCGTTTTTTCTGGCTCGCTTTGTTTTAAATTTTTCTGATCTTTGTCAATTGATCATGTTTGAACCAGCAGATGAATAGCAGTCGTTTCCTTCTTCTTGGCGCCGAGGCTGTCGCGCAGGGCGCGATCGATGCCGGGCTGTCCGGCGTTTATGCCTATCCCGGCACCCCATCCACCGAAATCACCGAATACATCCAGCGCTCGCGCGAGGCTCGCTCGCTCGGCATCCGCTCGTCGTGGTCGTCCAACGAGAAGACCGCCTACGAGGCGGCGCTTGGCATGTCGTACGCCGGAAAGCGCAGCCTCGTGTGCATGAAGCACGTGGGGCTGAACGTGGCGGCGGACGCCTTTATCAACTCGGCCATCACCGGCGTGAACGGCGGCCTCGTGCTTGCCGTGGCGGATGATCCGTCGATGCACTCGTCGCAGAACGAGCAAGACAGCCGCGTCTACGGGCGCTTCGCGATGACGCCGGTGCTCGAACCGGCCTCGCAGCAGGAGCTGTACGACGCCATGTTCCTCGCTTTCGCGCTCTCCGAATCGGTCAAGCTGCCGGTGATTGTGCGCATGACGACGCGCCTGTCGCACTCGCGGGCGGGCATCGAGCGGCGGGCGACGGTGGCGCAGAACCCGCTCCACGCCGAGTACGCGCCGGAACGCTTCGTTTTGATGCCGCAGAACGCGCGGCGGCAGTACCAGCACCTGCTCGACCTCCAGCCGCAGCTCGAAGCGCACTCCGCCTCGTCGTTCCTGAACCGCGCGGTCGAAGGCTCGGGGCCGCTCGGCGTCGTGGCGTTCGGCATCGGCTACAACTACGTCATGGAGGCGCGGCGGATGCACGGCATCGGGTGCCGTGTGCTCAAGGTGGGGCACTATCCTCCGCCGAGGGAGATAATCGACGAGCTGTTCGCCGCCTGTGAATCGGTGCTCGTCGTCGAGGAGGGCTATCCGGTATACGAGGAGCTGTTCCGGGGCTACTTCGGTTCGCCGAAGATCCGGGGGCGCATGGATGGCGCGCTGCCAAGGACGGGCGAGCTGACGACCGACCTCGTGGCCACGGCATTCGGCGTGACGCCGCCCGAAACCACCGCCGTGCCGGAGATCGTGATCAACCGTCCGCCGGAGCTGTGCCGCGCCTGCGGCCACCGCGACCTCTTCGAGGCGCTCAACCTCGTCATGGGCGAGTACGCGGAGCACCACATTTTTTCAGACATCGGCTGCTACACCCTCGGCGCACTGTCGCCATTCAACGCCATCCACACCTGCGTCGATATGGGCGCTTCGATCACGATGGCCAAAGGCGCCGCCGATGCGGGGCTTCGTCCGGCGGTCTGCGTCATCGGCGACTCGACCTTCGCCCACTCCGGCATGACCGGGCTGCTCGACGCGGTAAACGACCACTCGCCGGTGACGGTCATCATCGCCGACAACGACACCACCGCCATGACCGGCGGGCAGTGCTCGTCGGCCTCCGGCTCCAGGCTGGAGCGAATCTGCTGGGGCCTCGGCGTCAAGGAGGCGCACATCCGCGTCATCATCCCATTGAAGCAGCATTTGCAGGAGAACATCGCCGTGCTTCGGGAGGAGATCGCTTACGACGGGGTTTCGGTGGTGATTGCCCGGCGCGAGTGCATCGAGACCGCCGCCAGGAAGAAGCGTCGCGCGGCGGCAAAGGGGGGGGAGTAGCCGCTATGGAGAAGAATATCATTCTCGCCGGAGTCGGCGGACAGGGCATTCTCAGCATCGCGGCGGTCATCGACTGGGCGGCGCTCGACGCCGGTCTGCGCGTTCGGCAGGCGGAGGTGCACGGCATGAGCCAGCGCGGCGGCGCGGTGCAGTCC
>CAYZCF010000142.1:4044-5687 GCA_964476855.1 uncultured Chlorobiaceae bacterium | reverse complement strand
GATTTCCAGCAACAGGTGCAGCGGGTTGTAGAGGTGCTCGATCACCTCGAAGGCGGTCACTACCGGATAGCGCGTCGCCACGTCGAGCGACTCGGTGTCGAGATCGACCGAGGTCGTGTCGAAGCGGCAGCCAAAGTGCGCTTCGAGCATGGCGGTCACGGGCGTCCGGTCACCGATGTCGAGTCCCGCGCAGAGCGGAAGGGGGCGCGCCGATGAACCACGGACGAAAGCGAGGCTCTTCTCCCACCGCATCCGGTGCGCCGGATCAGCGCTCCATGCGTGGTTAACGACCGTCCTGAATTCCTGCCCGCCCGTCATGCCTCCTCCCGCTCTTGCGATGCTATCCGCCGGAAGAGCTGGAAACGCAGCAGACCGAGCACCGCGCGGAAGGGCAGGAGCAGCGGATAGAGCACGAGGCTGCCGATCATGCCATGTTTGGCGAAGAGCGTCATCGCTGCGCCGCTTTTGCGGAGCTGCTTGCCGAGGTTCATCTCGCCGCCTGACGATGCCGACACGCGATGCCAGATGCGCGAGGCGGGCTGGTACATGATGACGAGGCCGCGTTTGCGCACCTTGATCGACAGATCGACGTCCTCGCCATACATGCGGAACCGCTCGTCGAACCCGCCCACCGCATCGAAATCGCGGCAGCGCATCCCGAGGCAGCACCCGGTGGCGTACCAGACCGGCTCCGGCGTATCAAAGCGCGGCCCGTCGGGCTGGCGAATGCCGGTGTGTTCGATCAGCCCGGTCGCTGATTCGAGCACACCGCCCGCGTACCAGATGCGCCCGGGATCGTCCATGTAGAGAATTTTCGGCGCGGCGATGCCCACCCACGGCTTCTGCAACTCATCGAGCAGCGGCTGGAGAAAGCCGGGATCCACCACCGTGTCGTTGTTCAGGAACACCACGCTCTCGAATCCGCGCCCGCGCAACGAACGGAAGCCCGCGTTGTTGCCCCCCGCGAAGCCGAGGTTGCGGGGCAGTTCGAGAATCTCGACTGCCGGGAAAGCTCGCCGGACAAGCTCAACCGTGCCATCGGTCGAAGCGTTGTCCACCAGCAGCGTGGTGAACGCCGGGCGATCGACCTTCGCCAGCGCCGCCAGGCAGGCGAGCGTGTCCGCCGCGCCGTTCCAGCTCAGCACGATGACCACTGTTTTGCCAATCGTCATTTTTTCTCCAGACTAATTTGCTCAAGAAACTTTGCCGCCTGCGAGGCGAATTCTCGCCACGAGTTGCGGCGGCAGAACTCCGCGATGCCCTCCTCCAGCGGCAGACGTCCGCGCTCGCGGAAAAAATCGAGAATCCCTTCGGCCAGAGCTTCGCCACCCTCCTCGTGGACGAGCCAGCCGGTGCGGCCGTGCTCGACCTGATCGCCGAGGCCGCCCGCGTTGCAGGCGATCACCGGCACGCCGTGGCCCAGCGCGAGCGAGACGATGCCCGACTGCGTCGCCGAGCGGTAGGGCAGCACCACCGCATCGGCGGCGGCAAAGAGCGTCGAGACCTCGCCCGCGGGCACGTACCCTTCGCGGAACATGACCGCGCCTTCGATGCCGAGCCGCCGGGCGTGCTCGCGGAATGGTGACGAATCGAGAATGAACTCCCCCGCCACGACAAGCCGGAACGACGGATCGCGTCGCACC
>CAYZCF010000142.1:0-4034 GCA_964476855.1 uncultured Chlorobiaceae bacterium | reverse complement strand
GCCATCGCTTCCAGCAACGTATCGAGTCCCTTGTACTCGCGCACGTAGCCGAAGAAGAGCAGCACCTTGGCCGCATCGGGAAGATCGATGGCGCGTCGGGCATCGGTTTTGGGCGGCGCGGGAGCCTGCCGTTCGTAGAGGGGATGAAAGAGGCGCAGCGTCCGGGCCGCCGGAGCGAAGGCCTGCAGCTCTGAATCGACGGCGCGGGAGAGGGTGATGAAGCCGTCGGAGGATGAAACCAGCAAACGCTTGAGCATCGATTCTCCCGGAATGGATTCATGGGAGGTGAAATTGTGGAGCAGCACCACGGTCTGCAATCCGCTCGCCCGTCGCATCAGTGCCGTCAGCGGCGCGAGAACGCCGCTCCAGTAAGCGACGAGCAGCACATCGGGCCTGGCTGCGCGAAGTCTGCGGGCCACCGACAGCCAGCTCGGCAGATTCATGAGATCGAGGGCGAATGGCGAATCGGGACTGTTCGCATCACCGGACTCCGTCGCCGGACGTCCTTTCATGAGCCATCTTGGCCAGAGCCGCCGGAAGGGCACCGGCACCACTTCGCAACCCGCCGCCTCGAATGCCCGGCGAAGCTCGTCGCTGAACCGCGCGATTCCCCCCTTGAGCGGAGGGAATGGACTCAGCAGCGCTATCCTCGGCGGCGTCAATGGTTCGGGTTCCGGTTTGGCTCGGCCTTGAAATTACTTTTCGCCGAAGCCTTGTTCGAAAAATTCGATGAGATGCCGGGCCGCCTCCGCTTCGTCCTCGCCCTCCAGTTTGAGCACCATGCGCGACCCTTTGGGCGCGGCCAGGCTCATGACGCCGATGATCGACTTGGCGTTGATTTCCGAGCCATCCATCTCGATGAAAAAGTCCGACTTGAATCTGGAGGCGAGCTTGACGACCGCCGCTGCTGGCCGGGTGTGCAGACCCGCGCTGTTTCTGATAATCACTTCCTGGACGATCACTGGTACTGGCCGTTTAAATGGTTATGACTGGTTTGGAGCTGATCGGGCCGGAGCGGCCTCACAACGTTTTGACCATGGCGATTTCGTCACATGCCATGAGTTTCGGACAATTGGAGCAATCACGCCAGATCTTCTGTGGAAAATACTCCTTTTCGATCTGCCTGTACCCCATCTTGCTGAAAAATCCGGGATTAAGGGTCAAAACGAACACCTCTTCGACCCCCTCCTCGGTGAGCACGGCTTCGGCCTTTTCGACCAGAAGCCGTCCGATGCCTTTGCTTCGGAACTCGTCGAGCACGGCGAGCGAGCGAATTTCCGCGAGCTTCACCGTGTAGAAGGCGATGGCGCAGCAGCCGATGACGCGCCCGTTGTAGTCTGCTACGAAAAAATCGCGGATATGCTCGATGATATTCTCGACCGGGCGCTTGAGCATGATTCCCTCATCCGCGTAACCCTGGGTTATACGGGAGATGGCCGAGGCGTCGGCGAGACGCGCGTTTCTGACACAGGTATCAGTTGCCGGCATGTTCCCCGGATGACTGGTTCTGACGCGATACCTGTCGCCACAGCTCGTCCTTGAGCGCCTTGAGCCCTTGGCCCGCCACGCTCGAAATGGCGAGTACCTTCACGCCCGGTTCGAGTTCCGGCACGGCGAAATCCTCCGGCGCGATGTCCATCTTGGTGATCACCGCAAGCCTCGGCTTCAAGAGCAGCGCCGGATCGAACTTCTCGAGTTCCTTCAGGAGCGTGGCGTACTCGGCGGCAATATCCTCCGTATTGGACGGAACCATGACGAGAAGCGTCTTGGTTCGCTCGATGTGTCGCAGGAACTGGATGCCGAGTCCGCGCCCTTCCGCCGCCCCTTCGATGATGCCCGGAATGTCCGCCATGACGAAGGATTTGTACTCTTCGTACCGCACGATGCCGAGGTTCGGCACGAGCGTGGTGAAGGGGTAGTCGGCGATCTTCGGACGCGCTGCGCTGAGCACCGAGATGAGCGTCGATTTGCCCGCGTTCGGGAAGCCGACGAGACCGACATCGGCCATCAGCTTCAGCTCCATCTCGAGCTCGAACTCATCGCCCTTCTCGCCGGGCTGGGCGAAGCGCGGGGCCTGCCGGGTCGCCGTGGCGAAGTGCTGGTTGCCCCAGCCGCCGCGACCGCCCTTGGCGATCATCACCTCCTGGCCGTCCTCGACCATGTCGCACATCACCTCGCCGGTTTCGGCGTTGCGCACCACCGTGCCGCACGGCACGCCGATGACGACATCCTTGCCATCCTTGCCGGTCTTGCGTGCGCCCATGCCGTGTTCACCCCGGTCGGCGATGTAGGATTTGCGGTACTTGAAATCGAGTAGCGTGGCGAGCTGCCGGTTTGCACGCAGATACACATGGCCTCCGCGCCCCCCGTCACCCCCGTCGGGGCCGCCCTTGGGCACGAACTTCTCTCTTCTGAAACTCACAGCACCCCGGCCGCCGTCACCAGCCTTCACCGAGATTTTCGCACTATCGACAAACTTCACGCTTCCGTCCTTTTTGTAATAATCGCTATCGTTACCTATGTTACTCTCAATTTTAAACCAGACCGACCGATGCCCGCTTCAAGCAAATCCCGAAAGAGTGCCTCCCCGACCATCGAAGAGCTGATCCAGCGCCTCGAAGAGGTCACCCGGAACATCGAAAACCCGGACACCGGGCTTGAAAACTCCATCGCGCTTTACGAGGAGGGAATGTCGGTCGCCGAGGAGTGCCGCAAGCGTTTGCAGGAGACCCGCAAGAAGCTCGAAACCATCAACCCTGCCGAAGCCGCCCGACCCGCCAAACCCGAAACCCCGCCCGAAAGCCCTCGAATGAACGATCTGTTCGGCATGGAGGACTGAGAGGTCTCGTATCCCCCTCTGTCATTCAGTCCCGACTGCGTCGGACTCAGAATGACATGCGAAAAAAGCAACCTTAAAAATACAACCTCAGGAGCTTAACCTCACCCCTCCAGCATCGACTTGAGGATGTCGTTCACCACCTTCGGGTTGGCCTTGCCCTTCATCTTCTGCATGCACTGGCCGACGAAGAAACCGAAAAGCTGCGTTTTGCCGCTGCGGAACTGTTCGAGCTGCTTCGGGTTCGCGTCGAGAATCTCCTTTATCGCCGTCTCGATGGCTCCGGTGTCGGAGACCTGCGCCAGCCCTTCGCGCTCGACTATCGCTTCCGGCGTGGCCTCGTCCGCCTGCATGAGTTCGAACACCTGCTTGGCGATGGTGTTGCTGATCGCGCCCGCGTTGATGAGTCTGATCAGTCCGCCGAGCCGCTCCGGCGAAATGGCGAACTCGTGAATGTCGAGATACTTCTCCTTCAGCGTGCGCATCACCTCGCCCATCACCCAGTTCGACGATGCCTTGGCGTCGCCCGACACCTTCAGCGTCGCCTCGAAATAGTCGGCGACTTCACGCTCCACGGTGAGCACGCCAGCGTCATACGCCGGAATGCCGAACTCCGAGACGAAACGCGCCGCGCGATCCTCCGGGAACTCCGGCAGCTCCTCGCGCATCCGGTGCATCATGCCGTCGTCCACCAGCACCGGTACGAGGTCGGGGTCGGGGAAGTAGCGATAGTCGTGGGCGTGCTCCTTGCCGCGCATCGAGCGCGTTTCGAGCCTGTCGGCGTCCCACAGGCGCGTCTCCTGCACGATCACGCCGCCGCCCTCGATCACCTCGATGTGGCGCTTGGCCTCGTACTCGATGGCCCGCTCGACGTTGCGGAACGAGTTCATGTTCTTGATCTCGGTGCGGGTGCCGTACTCGGTCGCGCCCACCGGCCTGACCGACACGTTCGCGTCGCAGCGCAGGCTGCCCTCCTCCATGTTGCCGTCCGAAATGCCGAGGTACTTGACGATCTGGCGCAGCTTCTGCAGATAGGCTGAGGCCTCTTTCGGCGTGCGCATGTCAGGATAGCTCACGATTTCGAGCAGCGGTACGCCACAGCGGTTCACGTCGATGTAGGTGTCGTCGCCGATGTCGTGGATCGATTTGCCCGCGTCCTCCTCGATGTGAATCCGGACGAGGCGAATATCCTTGCGTC
>CAYZCF010000141.1:0-5742 GCA_964476855.1 uncultured Chlorobiaceae bacterium | reverse complement strand
GGGCCGCCTTGCAGCTCCGCGAGCGCCAGCCGGAGGCGCTGCCGCTCTTCTCGGTGCCAAGCGGCAACTACGGCAACCTGACTGCCGGCGTGATGGCTAAAATGATGGGCTTCCCGATCGGCCACTTCATAGCCGCCTCGAACGCTAACGACAGCGTCACGCGCTATCTCGACGAAGGGCGCTACGAGCCGAAGCCGACCGTCCGCACGCTGACCACGGCCATGGATGTTGGCAATCCGAGCAACTTCGCCCGCCTGCGCTACTTCTTTGACGACGACTTCCGCAAGATGGGCGAAGAGATCACCGGAATCGCGGTGTCGGATGCCGAGACCATCGACACGATCCGGTCGGTCTACGAGCAATTCGGCTATGTCATGGATCCGCATACCGCCGTCGGTTACCGCGCGCTCGACCACTTCAGGCAGGATCATGCCAACGCGGACAACCCCGGCGTGGTACTTTCGACGGCCCATCCGGTGAAGTTCGATGAAGCGATCATGACCGCCACCGGCAAAGCGGTGCCGCTGCCGGAAGCGATGAACGAAATCATGAACAAACCGAAAAAGGCCACCCTGATCGGCAACCGGCACGAAGAACTTGCGCACTTTCTTTCGGAACTCGACTCTCAGTCAATTTGAACGGCTGGCCCATGAATCTCCAGACACTTCTTTTTTTTCTGGTGATCATCCCGATTATGTTCTTCGGGATGCTGTTCGCGCTCATCCTGAACCTTTTTGACCCGAGTGGTGACCAGTTTCACAAAATGGCCGCCTGGTGGGGACGCTTTTCAGCAAGGTTGCTCGGTATTGACGTCAAAATAGAGGGCGAAGAAAATTATCAGCCAGGCAAAACCTACATGGTTGTAAGCAATCATGCCGGCATGGCGGATATTCCGCTGATTCTCGGTTCAATGAAGCTCAATCTGAGGTTCGTAGCCAAGGAGGAACTCGGCAAGGTGCCGGTGTTCGGCCATGCGCTGAGATCTGGTGGATATGTCTTCATCAAGCGCGGGCAGAACCGGGAAGCTTTGCAAAGCATGCTGAAGGCCGCTGAAACGCTCAGGCAGGGACGCTCGATCCATATCTTCCCTGAAGGCACCCGCTCGAAAACCGGCGACATCCTGCCCTTCAAGCGAGGCGCATTCATCATCGCGGAAAAGGCGAAAGTGCCAGTACTGCCTGTCACCATCGTGGGCAGTAACCTCATCACCCCGAAAAAAAGCCTGAAGATCAACCACGGTACGGTACGCATGATCATTGGCAAACCCATTGAACCAACCCAGCACAGCAAAGCCGAAGCACTGATGCAGGAGAGCTATAAAGTCATCAGCGAGAACCTGGAGAAAAGCGCCGCGTAGAAAAGCTTTTTGTGGGACGAATAGGGCGATTGGGACTTGTGGGACAAACAGCAAAGACACCAAGAACCGCTTTCACACTGCCGTCCCTGCTGTTCTTGCTCTCCTTTTCCTGAGCGTCAGGGCGACTACAAGAGCCGCCCCTGAAAGATCATTTCAGGCGACCCGCCACCCCGTTAAAGCTGTTTGTAGAGATTGGCCATCTCGATGGCGGTCATGGCGGCGTCGAACCCTTTGTTGCCCGCCTTGGTGCCTGCCCGCTCGATAGCCTGCTCCAGATTCTCGGTGGTCAGCACGCCGAACGACACCGGAATTCCCGACTCCATGCCCACATGCGCGATCCCCTTGGTCGCCTCGGCGGCAATCACGTCGAAGTGAGGCGTCGAGCCGCGGATGATCACGCCCAACGTCACAATCGCATCGTACTTGCCCGAGAACGCCGCTTTTTTCGTGACCGACGGCAGCTCAAACGCGCCGGGGCAGCGGATGATGGTGATCTCGTCAGCCGAGCCGCCGTGGCGAACGATGCAGTCAATCGCTCCCTCGACAAGCTTCTGGCCGATGAAATCGTTGAATCGCGAAACCACGAGCGCGAACCTGATGCCAGAGGCGTTGAGTGTACCTTCTATGTTCTGAATTGGCATGGTGTTGGTTGGGTTATTTTAGGTTTTGTGACGAAGTGGACGTTGTGGACTTGGTGGACAAAGGAACGACGCACTAACATTATCAATTAATCAAAGCCCAGCATTTTTTCGACGAGTTCCACGATGACGTGGCCTACGGCGATGTGGCACTCCTGCACCCGGTCGGCACTGCCAGTGTGAGGCACCACCACCGCCAGGTCGGCATACGGCTTCATTTCGCCGCCGTCGCCGCCGAGCAGGGCGAGCGTCTTCATCTCGCGTTTCCGGGCGTACTGAAGCGCCTTGAGCACATTGGTGCTGTTGCCGCTGGTTGACAGGCCGACGAGCATGTCTCCCGGACGGCCGTAGGCTTCGGTGAGACGAACGAACACCTCGTCGAAACCGAAATCGTTACTCCCCGCCGACAGGGCCGAGGTGTCGGTCGAGAGCGCGATGGCCGGAAGCGCCGGGCGATTGACGGAACTGCGGTAGCGGATCGTCAGCTCGGCGGCCAGATGCTGCGCGTCGGCGGCGCTTCCGCCATTGCCGCACAGGAGCACTTTGCCGCCCTCTTTGAAGGTATCGGCGATCATCTTCGCCATCGCCACGATGACGTCATTGTCGCGCCGCGCCACGCTCTCCTTGAGCCGTGCGCTGTACAGCAGCCGTTCGAGCACCAGTTCTTCGTAGCGGGTACCGCCACAGCTTCCCTCCGAACACTTGCACTGCTGCGTCATGGTGTAACTGCTTTGTTGAAAGTTTCTTCCAATGTAAGAAAAAAGATCGGACTGATCCGACCGATCAAAAAAAAGGCCGGCCCGAGGAGTTCCCGGGTCGGCCCTGAATGCTGTCAGCAGCGAAGAAGCGCTCAGTGGTACTTGGCGCTCTCCTCCTTGACGAATTCGACGAGGCACTTCAGGTTGGCCGGATCGACGTCGGGCAGAATGCCGTGGCCGAGGTTGAAGACGTGGCCGGAGTGGTCGTTGTGCTGGCCGAACTGGCGAAGAATCTTGGCGGCTTCCGACTTGATCTTCTCGGGCGTGCCGTAGAGCACCGTCGGATCCATGTTGCCCTGGAGGCAGACGCGGTCGTTGAGCTCCTTGCGGGCCTTCGAGATGTCGATGTTCCAGCCGAGACCGACCGCATCCGCGCCGCAGTCGGCGATGTCGGAGAGGATGGTGTTCATGTCCTTGGCGAAGGCGATGACCGGAATTTCCGGATAGGCAGCCTTCACGGCGGCGACGTTCTGCTTGATGTAGGGCAGGGCGAATTCGCGGTAATCATCCTCGGAGAGCGCGCTTGCCCAGGAGTCGAAAATCTGGACGGCGTCTGCGCCAGCTTCGACCTGCTTGATGAGGTAGGCGCTGATGCAGTCGGTGATCTTCTGGAGAAGCTGGTGCGCCATCTGCGGCTCGCGGTACATCATCTTCTTGGCCCAGGCGTAGTTCTTCGAACCGCCGCCTTCGACGGCGTAGGTGAAGAGCGTCCATGCCGCACCGGAGAAACCGATGAGCGGCACGCGGTCGTTCAGCTCCCTCTTGGTGAGGCGAATCGCATCGAGCACGTAGCCGAGCTTCTCGTCGATATCGGGATCGATGAGCTTGTCGATGTCGGCCTGCGAACGGATCGGAGGAGTCAGTTTGATTCCCTTGGTCTCGATAATCTCTACATTCATGCCCATCGCTTCGTTAACGACGAGGATGTCGGAGAATATGATCGCGGCGTCCACGCCCATCAGATCGACCGGCTGAATTGTGACTTCACAAGCCAGCTCGGGGGTTTTACAGAGGGTCAGAAAGTCAGTTTTTTCCCTGACGGCGCGATATTCAGGCAGGTAACGACCAGCCTGGCGCATTACCCAGATGGGAGTACGGGGAGTAGCCTGCCTCTTCAACGCCCGGATAAAAAGATCATTTTTGAGCATGGAGTGCGATGATTAGTGATGTTGTGAAAAGAGCTGCCCTTCGGGCCGGGTCAATACCGGAATCCTGGCGGACATTAATAAATCAGGTGCAAAGGTACGCATTTTCAGCCGGATTTTAAAACAGACGGGCGCCCGTCTCGTGACGCCCGTAAAAGCTGACCGGTCAGGCTGTAACGATATGCCTTTTGATGCCAAGCTGCCGTTCGGAGTAGCCGAGCGCGAGGCCCACCACTTCGGAGAGGTGATAGACCGGAATCGATCCCTTGAGGCCGTTGTGCTTGAGCGCCTTGGACTGGTAGCCATCCAGCACGGTGTGGCAAAGCGGGCAAGGCGTGACGATGAAATCAGCCTTCTCGTCCATCGCCTCCTTCAATGCCTCGGCGGCAACGTTCAGCGACTCCTCCTCGGCGATCAGCAGCGTGTGGAAGCCGCAGCAGCGGTTCTTGTGCTCGTAGGGAATCGACCTGGCGCCGAGCGCGTCAAGCAGCATATCGAGAGAGGTTGGCTCGAGCGGATTATCCTTGCCGAGCACCGTCGAGGGACGGAGGATATGGCAGCCATAAAATGGTGCTATGCGGAATTTGGTAAGCGGATTGGTCACCTTCTTGCGAATGACATCAAGACCCACGTCGTCGATGAGCACCCAGAGCAGGTGCCGCACGTCGGAGGTGCCGCGATATTCGAGACCCTCCTCCCGGAGAATCTCGTTAACCTCGGCCCGCAGCGCAGGTGACTCGTCAAGCTTCTTTTTGGCGGTTCTGATGGTCATCAGACAGGTATTGCATGAAACGACAAGATCAAGCCCCTGCTTTTCGGCCAGGGCGATATTACGCGCATTGACCAACGCAAACTGCTTTGGACTCACGTAGTCGAGATTACTGCCGCCGCAGCAAACGCTTTCGTGCAACTTGACCATTTCAATGCCAAGATCATGCTGCCAGAGGTCAAGCGATCGATCAACCTCTTTGGTCATCGCTTCATTAATGCAGCTCTGATAATAGGCGTAACGCTTCATACTGCTATTCTCCGGATTTTTTTTCGTGATCCTTCGTTACATGGCTGGCCATCTCCTTCATCTCCTTGCGCAGGGACTGAATGCCCTTCGAAGCTTTGACCAGCGGCGGAGGCGGCGGGGTGCGGCGCTTGATTATCATCTTGACGGCCATCGGCAACAGGTTTTTGAGCGTCCAGCCGAGACCATTGGTCCTGATCGGCAGGGTGGCTTCGACCAGCTTGCCTTTCTTTTCGATATCATCCATGAAGGCTTCGGCATGACGGGCACCGCTGGTATCCTTGGTGCCACGCCGTTCGATGGCGTCTTCCCTGATGCCGTGAATGGCATCCATGATCGGAATATTCTTGACGCAAGTCTCCTGGCAGCGGTAGCAGTGGGTGCAATCCCAAACCCCGTGATCTTGCACAAGCCCCGCCAGACGCTGGTCGTGAATGCCGTCACGGCTGTCGGCGTTCATGCGGTACGACCTGAGCAGCACAACGGGAGAGACGTACTCCTTGTGCGCCCGGAGAATGGTGCACTCCGAAACGCACGAAGCGCAGAGAATGCAGTCGGTCGCCTTGTCGTAGGTCTGGAACTCCTCCTCGGAAACGAGAAACTCCTTTTTGCCCCACTGCTCTTCCGGCATTCTGGAGTCCACCCAGTTTGAATACTTTTTCATCTTGCCGACCAGAGGATCCATCTCGACCACGAGGTCCTTGATGTGCGGCAGGTTGCGAAGCGGCTCAATCTTGATGACTCCCGGATCGCGAGCCTTGTCGAGTTCGTCCCAGACCTGCGTGGTGCAAGCGAGCTTCGACATATTGTTGATCCTCATGGCACAGGA
>CAYZCF010000140.1:0-5808 GCA_964476855.1 uncultured Chlorobiaceae bacterium | reverse complement strand
CGGCGCGGTCGAGCTTGTTGGCGATGGCGAGAAATTTCGCGTTGGGATGGGCCGCCTTCAGATCGCGAATTTCGCGGATTTCGTCGTCGAGGCGCTCCGTGCCGAGGTCGAAGAGGTAGAGAATCAGGTCGGCTTCGGCCATCTTCATGCGGCTGCGGCGGATGCCTTCGTGCTCGATCTCCTCGCCCGCCTCGCGCAGTCCGGCGGTGTCGGTGAGACGGAACATGGTCTTGTCGTGGATGAAGCACTCCTCGATGTAGTCGCGGGTCGTGCCGGGCATGTGGCTGACGATGGCGCGTTCCTTGCCCAGTAACGTGTTGAGCAGCGTGGACTTACCGGCGTTCGGCTTTCCGGCGATGACCGTCGAGACCCCTTCGCTGACGAGCCGCCCGTGCTGGTAGGAGTCGATGAGCCGGTTGACTTCGGCCCGGAGACTTTCGATCTGCGTGGTCAGTTCGGCGCGGCTCTGGAATTCGACCTCCTCCTCGCTGAAGTCGAGTTCGAGTTCGATGAGAGCGCAGGAGCGGATGAGCTGCTCGCGCAACTCGCCGAGCCGCTTCGACAGGTCGCCCTTCATCTGGCTCACCGCCGTGCGATACGCCGATTCGGTGCGGGCGAGGATCATCTCGCCGATCGCCTCGGCCTGCAACAGATCGATGCGCCCGTTGAGGAAGGCGCGGCGGGTGAACTCGCCCGGCTCGGCGAGGCGGCAGCCGTGGTCGAGCATGAGCCGCAGCACACGCCCCACCACCACCGGCCCGCCGTGGCAGGTGAACTCCACCATCTCCTCGGCGGTGAACGAACGCGGCGCGCGAAAAACGAGCGCGATCACCTCATCGACCATCTCCTCGCCGTCATAGAGCCGCCCGAAGTGCGCGGTGTAACCGGCGACGTCGGCGAGCTTGTCGCTGCCGTGCGCCTTGCGGAAGACACGGTCGGCGATGTCGAGCACCCCCGCGCCGCTGATGCGCACGATGGCGAGCGCCCCGACGCCAACCGGCGTGGCGATGGCGGCGATGGGGTGGCCGGGAACGGGCAGGTGAAGATCGGAGGATGACATAAGTCGATACGAGGTTATAAGTTACAAAGGCCGGACAGTCATTTCATCGGGAAGCATTCCGTCGGGGAGCTGGACAAGTAAAACGATCAGCCGGGCCAGCTCATCCGGCTGCATGTACTTCTTCGGCTGAAGCCCGACGTGGTCGAAAAATTCGGTCATGACCGAGCCGGGGTTGAGACACGCCACGCGGATGCCGAACTCGCGCAGCTCCTCCATGAGCGATTCGGAGAAGCCGTTGACCGCGAACTTCGAGGCGCAGTAGGCCGTGCCGCCTATGATGCCGCACTTGCCCGCCACCGAACCGACGTTGACGATCATGCCGCGCCCGGCCTTTTTCATCGCGGGCGCGACCTTGCGCGAGCAGAGGAACATGGCGGTCAGGTTGGTGTCGATGAGCCGCCGCCACTCCGCCGGATCGATCAGCTCGATGTCGCGAAAAAAGCCGAATCCGGCGTTGTTGACGAGCAGATCGACGCGCCCGCGCTCCGCGAACACGGCGTCGAACGCCCGGTCGATTTCGGCTTCGCGCGTCACGTCGATCTTGAGCCAGCGGAACCGCTCGTGCGCGACGGGCGTCTCCCGGCGGCTGAGGCCGAACACCACGGCCCCCGCGTCGAGCAGAGCGCGACAGGTGGCCAGACCGATACCGGAGCTGGAGCCGGTCACGACGGCGGTTTTCTCTGCGAGGTTCATGGGATGGCGATGGTTATCGAGGCTGATTCAAAAGAAACTCACAACAGTATTTTGGTCTTGCGTTTTGTTGTCATTCTGAACGAAGTGAAAAATCCAGTTTTTTATACCGCCAGATAACTGAATGATTTAATATACGTTACGAAATACCTCTGGATTCTTCGCCCGACTTAGTCGGACTCAGAATGACAAGATGAACGTGTTCCCCATATCAATAGTACGGATTCTCCGGCCTAAATAGTAACTTTGGGCACATCGCAACAAGCCCCCGACATCATGAATCACGACGCAAGCCAGTCCATCAAAGCCCTCAAAGAGTCCGTCCTCAATCACAACGCCGTCACGCCTGCCGAGCACTTCGAGCGGGTGGTAAATCTGGTGCAGGTATTGCGGTCGGAGTGCCCGTGGGATCGCAAGCAAACGCCAGAGTCGCTCGCCCACCTGCTGCTCGAAGAGAGCTACGAGCTAATACACGCCATCGACGTAGGCGACGATCCAGAGCTGAAAAAAGAGCTGGGCGACCTGTTCCTGCACCTCTGCTTCCAGGTATTGCTGGCCGACGAGGCCGGGAAGTTCTCGTTTATCGATGTGTTCGAGGCGCTCTGCCACAAGCTCATCAGCCGCCATCCGCATGTTTTCGGCAGCGTGAAGGCCGACACCGAAGAGGAGGTGCTGGGCAACTGGGAGAACCTCAAGATGAAGGAGGGGCGCACGAGCCTGCGCGATGGTGTGCCGAAAGCGATGTCGGAGCTGCTGCGGGCCTACCGGGTCCAGAAGAAGGTGGCGGGCGTCGGCTTCGACTGGCCAAGCGACGAGGGGGTGCTCGACAAGCTCACCGAGGAGATCGGCGAGCTGCGCAACGCGGCCAGCAAAGAGGAGCGCGAGGAGGAGTTCGGCGACCTGCTCTTCACCATCGTCAACTACAGCCGCTTCATCGACACGAACCCCGAAGACGCCCTGCGCAAGGCGACCAACAAGTTCATGGGGCGGTTTCGCAAGATCGAGGAGGCTGTGCTGGCGTCAGGTAAAAGCTGGCCGGAGTTCACCGCCGAAGAACTCGACGCGCTGTGGAACGAGGCGAAGAAGGGAGGCTGAGCCAATCAGGCTTCCATCCGATGCGTCAAACAACAATGATGAGGCGGTCTCAAAAGCAATCCACAACAGTAAAGCAAGTCTGCATTTGATTGTCATTCTGAACGAAGTGAAGAATCCAGTTTCTTTGAAGCCACCAGATAACAGAATAATGTAAAAAGCGTTACAAACTTTTCTGGATTCTTCGCCCGACTGCGTCGGACTCAGAATGACACCAGAAGCAAACGGAACGCGTTCAACTCAGACGAACTCCATCTCCGCCAGAAACCTCCCCGCATCCTCGAAATACTCGCCGGTCGGCCCGTGTCCTCCGGCATACTCGCACACCGACGGTTCGATCCCAACCTCTCGCAGACGGAGAACATCCAGGTCGAGCTGTTTCTTGCGATAGAAATGGTCGCGCTCGCCCCGGCCAATGTGCACGGCTCGCATCCGGGCGAGATCGCCGAGTTCCGGCGGGATGTCGCCGCCGAGCAGCATCACGGCTGACACAGCGTGACGGCCGAGCAACACCGCGCGGCTTGCCATGCCCGCGCCTTGCGAATAGCCGTGCATGACGAGGCGGCCATCGACCGGCAGCTCCGCCGTGACCTGGGCGATGACGGCATCGACGTAACGCACGTGTTCGGCAATGCGCAACTCGCGGTCGCGCCGCGTCATCCAGCTCGCGCCGGGCTGGCCTTTAGCGTTGATGAAGGGGTGAAGCGCTTCGATGGAGAGTCGAATCCATTTGCCCGATCCGGGAATATTCCGCAGCAGCTCCAGCTCGTCTTCGGCGGTCTGGCCGTAGCCATGGAATCCGGCGAGCAGCGGAAACAGGCCAACACCATCTGGCGATTCGACGAGGTAGCGCCCGGTGACCGTGGTTTCGAGGTGGTGTTCCTGCATGGAGATTTTCTTGAGAAAGGATGTTCGCCCGCTCAAGCCTCTCCACTTGTGGCGAAGAGGCTGGCGGCGAATACGGAGGTCAGGCCCGGATGAGGCGCAGGATGCCGTTCATCGGAATCGGCAGCCAATCGGGGCGATTGTTCAGCTCGTAATTGAACTCGTAGATCGCCTTGTTCATCAGGTAACTGCGCTGGAGCAGCTCGCGCTGGCGAGGTTCGGCAGGAATCAGCCCCGCGCCTTCGGTGTGCTGCGTGTAAACGTCGATGAAGTGTTGGCCAACGTAATAGCTCCAGAGTTCGGCCCAAGGTTCGAGCGCCTTGCGATCTTCGGGCCGGATGGACTGGTTCTGCATCAGCACGTTGGAGGCGGCGTAGTCGAAGGAGCGGAGCATTCCGGCAAGGTCGCGGTAGACCGAACGCTTGATCTTGCGCTCCGAAAGCGAGCGGGCGGGCTCACCCTCGAAATCGAGGATCACGAAGTCGTTGCCGGTGTAGAGCACCTGGCCGAGATGGTAGTCGCCGTGAATCCTGATCTTGACCGTGTCAATCTTCTCCTGACGAATGGGTTCGAACTGTTCGAGAATCTCCTGTTCCCTGTCGAGCAGCTCCTCGGCGAGCGGACGAATCTCCTTCGGCACAACCTTCATCGATTCGCGCAGGAAGATCATGCTGCGTTTGACCTGATCGGTCATCGCCTGGAAGATCGAGCGCTGGTAGAGCGTCGTGAAGGGCTCGGGCGCAAATGCCGGATCGGTATCGACCGAGGCCAGCGCGATGTGCATGCCTGCCGTACGTTCGGCGAGCTTGCCGACCATGTGGAGATAAAACTCACCAACCAGCTCGTGCATGATCTCCGGCATCTGGTGAGCCATCTCGAGGCGTGATGGCAGAGCGGGCGGCAGGTTCCCCTGTGCCCGGTGCGAGAGTACGTTTTCGAAATAGCGCTGCACATGGTCGAGGCTCAGTTGCCAGCCGTCGGATTCATTCGGCACGAAATTCTGCAGAATGCCAAGCGAGCAGCGCTCCCGGTGGCTCTTGCCGTAGTCGAACGAGCCGAGATAGACCGGAATGTTGCGGTACGCCGTCTGATCGGTCAGCACGCGGGAGATTTCGATCTCTGGTGCCGTACCGTTGTCGATCTTCCGGTAGAGCTTCAGGCAAAGCTGTTCGCCGTACCGGATAGAGGTGTTGCTCTGCTCCAGCCCCATCAGGTGCGACGTGGGCAGCTCAGCTCCGGCCTTCAGCGCGGAACAGGCTTCGAGCATCTTGCCGGAATCAGCGGTGATCTTTCCGGCGGCTCCCGCCCAACTCTCCGGATGGAGGATCAGTTCGAGCACACGTGCGCGGAATGCCGCGTCGATCGAGGCATCGACCAGATAGCCCTCCACGCCGTCAAGCTCGATGCGGGCGATGGCGTGGCGCTGGAACGACTCGTCAGCAAAAGCCGCCTTGTCCGCCGGAACGAAGCTCAGCGGAAGCTGGTAGCGCTCGTTCTCGCCGCTCGGGTAGTACACCTCGGTGATGGCGAACGCGGTGTTGCTCATCCCCGCGACCGGCACCGTATCGTTCACGCGAATGCGAATGATGTTCCGGGCCTTGCCGCCGAACCAGCGGGCGCACTTGTAATATGGCGGCAGCAGCGCGGTTTCGAGCCGGTCGAGGCTGCGGCCGGCGAACAGCTCCGGCCAGCTTCCGGCGCGAAGAGCGACCTGTTCGAGCAGAGCGCTTCTGCTGGCGGGAGCCTCCTCGCGAATGAGGCGCAGCCAGAAGTAGCCGTATGGCCCGAGCGCAACCATGTACGGTTCTGTCCGCACCTTCGGGAAGCGGTTCATGCTGAACACCTCCTCCGGCACGCACCCCGCCTGTGCGTTGCGCGACAGGTTGATCACGGTGAGAATCGTCTCGTCCTCGAACGAACGGATGAACATCAGCACCTTGGGATTGCTCACCTTGAGGAACTCGATGGAGCCGCGGCTGAACGCCTTGAAGCGGCGGGCGGTGGCGATGGTGTGGCGCATCCACCAGAGCAGCGAGTTCGGGTTCGACTCCTGCACCTCGACGTTGACCGCTTCGTAGTGG
>CAYZCF010000139.1:0-5909 GCA_964476855.1 uncultured Chlorobiaceae bacterium | reverse complement strand
ACCTGAGAGAGGAAATAATGTCATCTATCGAAACCCTTGTAGAAGAGATTGGTAAACTTACCCTTACCGAAGCTTCCGAGTTGGTGAAAGCACTTGAGGAGAAGTTCGGCGTGAGTGCTGCTCCTGCAGTCATGGCTGGCGCCGTTATGGCCGCTCCTGCCGGTGAAGCTGCCGCAGCAGAAGAGAAGACCGAATTCGACGTCGTGCTCAAGGCTGCCGGCGCCAACAAGATCAACGTCATCAAGGTTGTCCGCGCCATTACCGGCCTGGGTCTGAAAGAGGCCAAGGACATGGTTGACGGTGCTCCGAAGACCGTCAAAGAGGCTGTCTCCAAGGACGAAGCCGAGAAGATCGCCAAAGAACTGAAAGAGGCCGGCGCTGAAGTCGAGCTGAAGTGATCCAGCATCAGGCGAAATGATAGACAAGCTCCGTACCGATCCGGGACGGAGCTTTGTCCGTTTGTGTAAATGAATGCATATGTTTTCCATCCGGCGGCAGCAACCGCGGATGGGTATCCACTCCGGAAAGGGTATTTGCGAATCTTGTAATGACCAAAGGGTACCACTGATTACTGTCGTGAGCGATTCGATCGACGCCGGAGTGCAGAATCTGAATGTGCCGTCCTGTCGGGACATGAGGAGTGCAGCGCCGGACGACAGTACCGGTTGGAGCGCGGAGCAAAGAGGGCGCGAGGTTGAGGCCGAGCGAAAAAACCCGAGTGAAAGAATTGCCCATAAACTGTTAAGTACTCCCTGCAATTGACTAAAAGCGAGGTGCATGTGAAAGTGGCTGATGCAACACCAACACCCTGTATTGACTTTTCTAAGATCCAGAGTATCGTAACCCCCCCCGACCTTCTCAAGGTACAGCTCGATTCGTTTCATAATTTCATCCAGGACAGCGTTCCCCTTGAAAAACGCAAGGATCAGGGCCTTGAAAAAGTGCTCAGGAGCGCCTTTCCAATTACCGATACCAGGGGGCTCTATCTCCTGGAATATATTTCTTACAGCTTCGACAAGCCCAAGTATACTGTCGAGGAGTGCATCGAGCGCGGCCTGACCTACGATGTGTCGCTCAAGATCAAACTCAAGCTCTCCTACAAGGACGAGGCCGATGAGCCGGACTGGAAAGAGACCATCCAGCAGGAGGTCTATCTCGGCAGGATTCCCTACATGACCGAGCGAGGCACCTTCATCGTCAACGGCGCCGAGCGTGTCGTGGTGGCGCAGCTTCACCGTTCGCCGGGCGTGGTGTTCAGCGAGGCGGTGCATCCGAACGGCAAGAAGATGTACTCGGCCAAGATCGTGCCGACCCGCGGTTCCTGGATCGAGTTCCAGACCGACATCAACAACCAGATTTTCGTCTATATCGACCAGAAGAAGAACTTCCTGGTCACCGCCCTGTTGCGCGCCATCGGTTTCGCCAAGGATGAGGATATTCTTGGACTGTTCGATCTGGTCGAGGAGATTGAGGTTTCATCCAAAAGCTCGAAGCGTGAGCAGCTTCTGGGTCAGTATCTGGCTTCCGATATCATCGACATGACAACCGGCGAGGTGGTACCTGCAAGGGCAGCCATTACCGAGGAGATCATGGACCAGATCGTCGCGGCTGGTTACAAGACGGTCAAGGTGATGAAGACTACTTCACCCGAGAAGGGCGTGGACAAGTCGGTCATCATCAACACGATTCTCAACGACAGCTCCGCCACCGAGGAAGAGGCGCTCGAAATCGTCTACGAAGAGCTTCGCGCCAACGAAGCGCCTGACATCGATGCCGCCAGAAGCTTTCTCGAACGCACCTTCTTTAATCAGAAGAAATACGATCTCGGCGATGTCGGGCGCTACCGCATCCAGAAGAAACTCCAGACCGAGCTTGCCAACCTTTCGGCATTCCTCGATGAAAAACCGGAATTGAAGGCGCTTTCCGATGCCATCTACGAGCGCATTCTCCAGACGATCCGCACCTATTCCGAGGAACCGATCGGTGAGGATATTCTCGTTCTGACGCACTACGATATCATCGCAGTCATCAATTACCTGATCAAGCTGGTCAACGGTAATGCCGAGGTCGATGACGTCGATCACCTGGCCAACCGCCGCGTACGTTCGGTTGGCGAGCAGCTCGCCGCGCAGTTCGTGATCGGTCTGGCGAGGATGGGCAAAAACGTTCGCGAAAAACTCAACTCGCGCGATACCGACAAGATCGCTCCAGCCGATCTCATCAACGCGCGAACCGTTTCGAGCGTGGTGTCGAGCTTCTTCGCCACCAGCCAGCTTTCGCAGTTCATGGACCAGACAAATCCGCTGGCCGAAATGACCAACAAGCGTCGCGTGTCGGCTCTCGGCCCCGGCGGTCTGACCCGCGAACGCGCAGGCTTCGAGGTTCGTGACGTTCACTATACCCACTATGGCCGTCTTTGCCCGATCGAGACCCCTGAAGGTCCGAATATCGGTCTGATTTCGTCGCTCTCCGTTTACGCGGAAATCAATGATAAAGGCTTCATCCAGACGCCCTACCGCGTTGTGGACAACGGTCAGGTGACCGATACTGTGCTGATGCTCTCCGCCGAGGACGAGGAGAACAAGATCACCGTGCCGGTCAGCATCGAGCTTGATGCGAACAACCGCATCGCCGCCGAATCGGTGCAGGCCAGAACCAAGGGTGACTACCCGCTGGTGCTTGCCGAGGAGGTCAACTATATGGACGTCTCTCCGGTGCAGATTGTCAGCGCGGCGGCCGCGCTCATTCCGTTCCTCGAACACGATGACGGTAACCGGGCACTCATGGGCGCGAACATGCAGCGCCAGGCGGTACCGCTGCTCGTTTCAGACGCGCCGATCGTCGGCACCGGCATGGAGGCCAAGGTGGCCCGTGACTCTCGCGCGGTGATCGTGGCCGAAGGCCCCGGTGTGGTGCAGAGCGTCACGGCGGATCGCATCGAGGTGCGCTACGACCTCGATCCGGAAAACAATACTATTTCCCTTCTTGATCCCAATGAGGGCGTCAAGGTTTACTCGCTTATCAAGTTCAAACGCTCCAACCAGGATACCTGCATTTCGCAACGTCCGCTGGTGCGTAACGGCCAGAGGGTCGATATCGGCGATGTGCTGGCCGACAGCTCCTCGACCGACAATGGCGAGCTGGCGCTTGGCAAGAACGTGCTGGTGGCCTTCATGCCCTGGCGCGGTTACAATTTCGAGGATGCCATCGTGCTCAGCGAAAGGCTGGTGTACGACGATGTCTTCACCTCGATCCACGTGCACGAGTTCGAATCGAACGTGCGCGATACCAAGCGTGGTGAGGAGCAGTTTACCCGCGACATCTACAATGTCAGCGAGGAAGCGCTGCGCAATCTCGACGAGAACGGCATCGTACGCATCGGCGCCGAGGTCAAAGAGCGCGACATTCTGGTCGGCAAGATCACCCCGAAAGGCGAGAGCGATCCGACTCCGGAAGAGAAGCTGCTGCGAGCCATCTTTGGCGACAAGTCGAGCGACGTCAAGGACGCCTCGATGCATGTGCCTGCCGGTATGAAGGGCATTATCATCAAGACCAAGCTCTTCAGCCGCAAGAAGAAGGTTGGCATGGATGTCAAGGAGAAGGTCGAGGCCATCGAAAAGCAGTTTGACCTGAAAGAGGCTGACCTGCGCAAGCGCTTCGCCAAATGGATGAAACAGCATCTCGACGGCAAGAAGAGCGCGGCGATTACCAGTGACAAAGGCAAGGTGCTTGTTCCGGAAGGTACGGTAATCGGTGACGAGTTGCTGGCCAGATTCAACGGCCTGCCGTTCCTTGAATCGATTGATGTGTCGAAAGGCATCGTCACCGGAGCAAAAACGAACGAGAACGTCGTCCGCCTGATTCGCGAATACCGCCTCAAGCTGAAGGATCTTGCCGACGAGCGCGAGAACGAGAAATACAAGATCAATGTTGGCGACGAACTGCCGCCCGGCATCGAGGAGCTTGCCAAGGTCTATATCGCCCAGAAGCGCAAGATCCAGGTCGGTGACAAGATGGCAGGCCGCCACGGTAACAAGGGTGTTGTCGGCAAGATTCTTCCGATCGAGGATATGCCCTTCATGGCAGATGGAACGCCGGTCGATATCGTGCTCAACCCGCTCGGTGTGCCGAGTCGTATGAACATTGGCCAGCTTTACGAAACCTCGCTCGGCTGGGCTGGCAAAAAGCTTGGCGTCAAGTTCAAGACCCCGATTTTCAACGGCGCGACCTACGCCGAGGTGCAGGAGTACCTCGAAAAGGCTGGGCTGCCGGGTCACGGCAAGGTCAAACTGTTTGATGGACGTACCGGCGAGCAGTTCCACGACGAAGTCACTGTTGGCTATATCTATATGCTCAAGCTGAGCCACCTGGTCGATGACAAGATTCACGCCAGGTCCATCGGGCCATACTCGCTCATCACCCAGCAGCCGCTTGGTGGAAAGGCGCAGTTCGGTGGCCAGAGGTTCGGTGAAATGGAGGTCTGGGCGCTCGAAGCATACGGTGCGGCCAACATCCTGCGCGAGATGCTCACGGTCAAATCCGATGACGTCATCGGCAGAAACAAAACCTATGAAGCGATTGTCAAGGGACAGAATCTTCCGGAACCCGGAACACCTGAATCGTTCAACGTTCTTGTCAGGGAGCTGCAGGGGCTTGGCCTCGAAATCAGGATTGACGACAGAGTGCCCTGAAATGATGTAACGATATGCCGGAGCGATCACTCCGGCAATTGAAAAGAAGTAACGAAGATAATTTCAAGGTTGTTTTAACAGGGATATCGACCATGATATTTTCACAAGGATCATCACCGCTCAAGGGTGATTTTTCGAAGATAAAGTTCAGCATCGCCTCTCCGGAGAGCATTCTTGCCCATTCGCGTGGCGAAGTGCTCAAGCCGGAAACCATCAACTACCGTACCTTCAAGCCGGAACGCGACGGCCTGATGTGCGAAAAGATATTTGGCCCAACCAAGGATTGGGAGTGCTACTGCGGCAAATACAAGAGGGTGCGCTACAAAGGCATCATCTGCGATCGCTGTGGCGTTGAAGTCACCACCAAAAGCGTGCGCCGCGAGCGCATGGGCCACATCTCGCTGGCCGTTCCGGTGGTGCACACCTGGTTTTTCCGTTCCGTTCCGAGCAAGATCGGTGCGCTGCTCGACCTCTCCACCAAGGAGCTGGAGCGCATCATCTATTACGAAGTGTACGTGGTCATCAACCCCGGCGAGCCGGGCGAGAAGCAGGGCATCAAGAAGTTCGACCGCCTGACCGAGGAGCAGTACTTCCAGATCATCACCGAGTACGAAGACAACCAGGACCTCGAAGATAACGACCCGGCAAAGTTCGTCGCCAAAATGGGCGGCGAAGCGATTCACATGCTGCTCAAGGGGCTGAACCTTGACGAGATTGCCGTCAACCTGCGCAAGGTGCTCAAAGAGAGCGGCTCGGAGCAGAAGCGGGCCGACGCGCTCAAGCGTCTCAAGGTGGTCGAGTCTTTCAGGAAGAGCTACGAGCCACAGAAGCGCACCCGCAAGAAATCGACTGGCCTCTTCCTCGAAGAGGAGTCTCCGGAGCTGTACATCTACGAAGGCAACAAGCCGGAGTACATGGTGATGGAGGTCGTGCCGGTCATTCCGCCGGAGCTGCGTCCTCTCGTGCCGCTCGAAGGTGGCCGTTTTGCTACCTCCGATCTCAACGACCTGTACCGCCGGGTGATCATCCGCAATAACCGCTTGAAGAAGCTGATCGACATTCGCGCCCCCGAGGTGATTCTGCGTAATGAAAAGCGCATGTTGCAGGAGGCGGTCGATGCGCTCTTCGACAACTCGCGCAAGGCCAACGCGGTCAAGACCGGTGAGTCCAACAGACCGCTCAAGTCGCTCTCTGACGCTCTCAAGGGCAAGCAGGGCC
>CAYZCF010000138.1:0-6040 GCA_964476855.1 uncultured Chlorobiaceae bacterium | reverse complement strand
CCTCACCGACGCCCTCCTGCGCCTTGACGAACTGGATGACGCGAGCCTTCATGCCATGGCCGAGGGCGCGGGAGAGCATTCCGAACGCCGCCGTGCTTTTGCCTTTGCCGTTGCCGGTAAAGAGGAGAACCCTTTTCTGTGTCATAATTTGATCGATTATATAATTATTGCTTCGGTAACAACAGCTATTAAAATGCACCGAAAGAAGAGATTGGGCTAAAGCCCTCTGATTTTATTTCACCTTTAAACCCCGGACTGAAGTCCGGGGCAATTGTTTGAGAATTTCAATCGCCAGATTAATACGGACACTTTTGAGGCCACCTCTTCAAAGAACAAAAACTCGCTCTTACACTCAGCGGGGTTTCAGCCCTGCGGACATTCAGACCTCTTGCATTCCCATTGCCCCGGTTTTCAAACCGGGGATATCGAACTGAACAAACTTTCATGGGCTTCAGCCCAATTTCCCTTTCTGTCGATTCCAGCCGACCTGCCTTCACTGCATAAACATCCCGGCGGCAAAAAGCAGCCCTGTGCCCCCGGCCATGAAAATCGCCGATGCAACATACATCAGGCGCATGGCGCGGCTTATCGTGGCGGCCTCCATCGCGCCTTCGCGGATGCCGAGCGTCGGCACGGTTTTGGTGACGCCACCGTAACTCCGCTCGCCGCCGAGCGTGACGCCGAGCGCCCCGGCGAAGGCCGATTCGGGATAGCCCGCATTCGGACTCTCGTGCCGCCTCGCGCCTTCCATGACCGAGCGGAACGTCGCCGCCGGATCGAGCCGTAAAATAAACGCCGCGCCCGCAACCGCCAAAACCGTCAGCCTCGCCGGGAGAAAATTGAGAAGGTCGTCGAACCGCGCAGAGGCCCAGCCGAACTCGCGATAGCGCTCGTTGCGATAGCCGAACATCGAATCGAGCGTGTTCGACGCCTTGTAGAGCCAAGCTCCCGCCGGGCCGAAAAGGATGCCGTAAAAGAGCGGCGCGGTCACGCCATCCGACGTATTCTCCGCCACGCTCTCCACGGCGGCCCGCGCAACGCCTTCTTCGTCGAGCGTCGAGGTATCACGACCGACCATCATCGCCACACTCCGGCGGGCGAGTTCGAGATCGCCTGCGAGCAGCGCATCGCGGACGGCGGCGGCGTGATCGTAAAGATCGCGCGGCGCAATCGCGAAATAGAGCAAGAGCACAGACGCCACGACGCCAGCAAGCGGATGCAGCCGCGCCGCGTACCACACGAGCAACTGCACGACGGCGACAGTCGAGACGATAACCACGATTGCCGTCAGCACGCCCGCCAGCCGGAGCGGCAGAAATGCCATGCCACGAAAAAGACGCTCCACGCCGGACGCAAGCTTGCCGACCAGTCGCACCGGGTGGGGAAACCACTGCGGATCGCCGAGGAGGAGATCGAGCAGGAACGCCGCTGGCATCAGCAACCAGGTCACGACACCGCCTCCAGCGCGTCAGCTTTTACCTGCTTCGACACTTCGGCGAAGTCGTTCAGCGCCTCGATGAGCCGCCGGTTTTCGTCGGAGGTGAGGATGCAGAAGCGGAAAAATCTGGGAGGAACGCCCTCGAAGTTCCGGCAATCGCGCACGAGGATGCCGCGCAACCGGAGATGGGCGACGAGGTCGTCGAGCGTGAGGCCGTCTGCGACGGAGGCGAAAAAGAAGTTCGCCGCCCCGCCGTGCAGCGTAATCGCGGAGTTCCCGGCCAGCCCGTCGGCAATCTGTCGGCGTCCCTCGCGGACGATGGAGCGCACCTCCTCTTCGTACTCGCCGCAGTGCAGCAGCAGCCCGGAGACGTGCTCCGCGACTGCATTGACCGTCCACGGCTCCTTGTGGCCGTAGAGCCGCTCGATCATCGACGGATGCGCCACGATTGCGCCAAGCCGCAGTCCGGCGATGGCGTAAAATTTGGTGAGCGAATGGATCACCACGATGTTCCTGAACGCCCGAATCTCCGGCATGAGTGAGTTCGACGGAAAATCCTCCGTGAACTGGATAAACGCCTCGTCGATGATGAACTGCTTCTCCGGAAAGCGGCAGGCCAGCGCCAGCAGCAGCTCCTTGGGAATCAGCGTGCCGGTAGGGTTGTTCGGGCTTCCGGCCAGGAGCGCGTCGCACCCGGCAAGCGCCTCGGCCAGCTCGTCGATGCCTGGAAAGGCGAAGCCGTCGGCCTCGCTCAGTGCAAGCGGAACGACCTCCGCACCGGCGAGGCGGCAGGCGCGTCCGTAATCGAAGAATGATGGCTGCGGCACGAGCACGCGCTTCAGGCCGAGCGCTCGCGGCACGAGGTAAATGGCCTCGATAGCCCCGTTCGTGGCGAGTACGCACTCGGGATCGAGACAGAAACGGGCGACGTAAAAATCGCGCACGCCGCGCCCGTCCATCGAGGGATATGGCGCGAGCGGGATCGACGCGGACAGCGCCGAGAGCGGCGGCGCGACCGGCGCGAGGTTGACGCTGAAATCGAGCGCCGCGCCGCCGCCCGCCAGCTCACCCGTGCGGTCGCCGTGGCAGTGCGCGAGCAGATGGTCGCCGCTCATGACGCGCTCCCCTTCGTGACGGAAATACCGGCGATGGCGAAGAGCGCGTCGAGATCGAGATTCTCCGCAAAGTGCGCGGCAAGCAGCTCGAACGGATCGGCGGCGGCGGACGCGGCGGGTTCGTAGCCGCTGTCGAGCAGCCGCAGGAACCATGCGCGAACGCCGGGTTCGTCGAAAAAGCCGTGGAAATAGGTACCCATCACCCGCCCGTCCTCGCTCTTCGCGCCGTCGAACTCTTCAGACGCGACACCGTTGCGCTCCGTCACCCCGATGAGCGGCGACGCGCCCCCGGCGAGCGTCGTGCGGCCCATGTGAATCTCGTAACCGCTGACGACGCATGAGCTTCCTGCAAGTTTTCCGACGCTGTTACAGAGCGCTTTTTCGCGTTCGAGCACCGTCTCGACGGGCAGCATCCCAAGCCCCGCGCTCGCGCCCGGAGCGCCCTCGACGCCATGCGGATCGGCAATGCGCTCGCCGAGCATCTGGAAGCCGCCGCAGAGGCCGACGATCACGCCGCCCCGCGCCCGGAACGCCTCAATCTCTTTGCGCCACCCCATCCGTTCGAGCCACTCGAAGTCGCCGCGCACGTTTTTCGATCCAGGCAGCACCAGCGCCTTGTAGCTGTCGAGCGGCTTCGGATGGTGCAGGTAGTGCAGCTCTGTGGACAGATCCTGCTCCAGCGGCGAGAGGTCGGTGAAGTTCGAGATGTGCGGGAAGTAGATCGCCGCGATGCCGATTTTTCCGGCGGAGGGCTCGCGCCTGGGATCGACCACCGAGGAGAGCGGCACGGCATCCTCGGCATCGATCGTGAAGCCGCGAAAATAGGGAATCACGCCAAGCACCGGCACGCCGGTCATCGATTCAAGCATTTTTACGCCATCCTCGAAGAGCGACTTGTCGCCCCGGAAGCGGTTCACGATCACCCCTTTGACGAGCGCCCGATCCTCCGGCGGAATCACGGCGAGCGTGCCCGCCACCTGCGCGAAGACGCCGCCACGGTCGATGTCGGCCACGAGGATCACCGCCGCCCCGGCACGGCGGGCGCTCTTGAAGTTGACGAAATCGCGCTCGTACAGGTTCATCTCGGCGCACGATCCGGCCCCTTCGAGCACGATCATCTCGTGCCGCGCCTTCAGGCGGTCGAGGCTCTCGAAGGCCGCCTCCGCCCAGCGCCGCGTGTCGCCGAAGTATTCACGCGCCGTTTTGTCCGTGCAGACCTTGCCTTGCAGCACGACCTGCGCTCCGGTGTCGGTGTTGGGCTTGAGCAGCACCGGGTTCATGTCGGCGTGGGGCGCGACCCGCGCGGCCTGCGCCTGCACGATCTGCGCCCGCCCCATCTCGAAGCCGTCGGGCGTGACGCCGGAGTTGTTCGACATGTTCTGCGCCTTGAACGGCGCCACGTCGATGCCCGCGTTGCGGAAAATGCGGCAGAGCGCGGTGGCCACGATGCTCTTGCCCGCGTCCGAGGCGGTGCCAAGTACGGCAATATTGGTCATGGGCGTTGCCGTATTTTTCACCACTGCTCCTGATGCACCAGCTCTTCGAGCGCGAGGCGCGGCAGCCAGCCCGCCTGCTCCAGCTCCGGTGTGTCGTGGAAAAAGCTCACGTAACCGATGCAGAGCCACGCCACCGGCACGATGTGCTCCGGAATACCGAGCGCCTGGCGAACGCTGTCGTGATGGATGATACTCACCCAGCCGACGCCGAGATTCTCCGCCCGTGAGGCGAGCCACAGATTCTGCACGGCGCAGACCGAGCTGTACAAATCCATTTCGGGATTGGCCGTCCGCCCGATCACCACCTCGCCGCTGCGGGTGCGGTCGCAGGTGACGCAGACGCCGACCGGCGCTTCGAGAATCCCTTCGAGCTTGAACGAGCGATACTGCTCGCGCTTCGCGCCCTCGAACATCGCCGCCGCCTCGGCGTGGGCCGTCTCGAAGCCCGCCTTGATCTGCTTTCGGACGGCAAGGTCACGCACGACGACGAAGTCCCACGGCTGCATGAAGCCCACGCTCGGCGCATGGTGCGCCGCGTCGAGCACCCGGCGAAGCACCTCCTCCGGCACCGGGTCGGGCAGATACTGCCCGCGCACGTCGCGGCGGCTGTATATTACTTTATAGAGCGCATCGCGCTCGTCTACACTGATGGTCATTTCAATTCTTATTTCTGTTTACGACTGCCGAACTGCCACTTCAAATCGGCGAGTCCGTCAAGAATTTTTGGCGATGGCGACACGAAATGCGGGCCATTGAGCCGCACGATCCGGTAGTTGCCTTCGGGAATCCGCACGGGGCATTCGTAGCCATCTTTCTGAAGCACGAACACGATCTCCGGCCTCTTCTCCTCGACCAGCTCCCAGACAGTGCCGATCAGCTCCGTCGGAGCGACATGGCGGATGCCGGGATAGTCCTCGACAACCTTGAATCCCGCCGCCGTGAAAAGCTCTTGGAGATAGGTGTTGACGCCGAACGAGAACGGGCTGCCCTCGCAGCTCGACAGAATCAGCGCCCGCCGTCCGCCGCCGTTGACCTCTGCCGCAGCCTCGCGCCACTGCCGCTCGAACGCCGCCGCCTTCTCGTCACCGCCCTCGATGCCGAGCGCGTTGCAGATGGCGCGGATGTTTCCGCCAATCTCCGCCATGCTTTTGAAGCCGTGCAGCATGACGCACTTCGCGCCCGGCGGCGTCACCCGCTTGCAGAGATCCGGGCCGCCCCAGTCCGAGACGAACAGGTAACCGGGATGCAGGGCCGCGATGGCCGCCGGATCGGGATCGATCACGCCGCCGGTCTTCGGCAGGTCGAGATCATCATACCGGCTCACGCCCGCGATCCGGTTTTCGAGACCAAGCGAGCGCAAGGTATCGGTAATGTAGGGTGACTGGCTGACGACGCGCCCCTCGGCCCGCCCCGCCGCTCCCGCGAAAAGCAGGAGCAGCAAGATCATGACTATTTTTTTCATGATTGGCAATGGATTACATCATTCAGATGTCTGCCTTCAGCCCCAGCACAAAGGTGCGGCCCGGCATGGGATAGCCCGTGACATACTGATAATCCCGGTCGAAGAGGTTGTTGATCTCGGCCTTGAGCGTAATTCCAGGTCCGGCTATGCCTTTGTCTCCAAAGGGAAACTTCCTCGAAGCGGACAAATTGGCCACAGCGAATCCGCCTTTCGGAACCACTTCGCCAAAGCCGGTTTCGTAGTTCTGGATAAAGGTCTTGCCGCTGTAGGCAAGATTGAACGCACCATTGAAGCCGCGCCCGTCGCGCACTTTCAGCCCGGTGCTGGCGTTCCACTGCGGCGTGAAAAGCAGGTCGTCACCGCTCTTGTTGTCACGATACTTCAAGAGATGCGTGTACCCGGCATACGGTTCGAGCGTCCACGAAGAGCCATCGAGCTTGAAAACCTTGGAGAGTTCGGCTTCGATTCCGGAGACCGTGGCGCTACCGATATTGAGATAGGTGTAGGTCGAGGCGGCAATCGCTTCCGT
>CAYZCF010000137.1:0-6128 GCA_964476855.1 uncultured Chlorobiaceae bacterium | reverse complement strand
GCGCTCGACGGTCATCGCGCCACCCAGCCACTCGAACGCCGTGATGCCGGTCACGCAGGCGACGCCGAGCCGTTCGGCCACCAGCACGCCAACTTGCGCGGAGCCTCGGTCTTCGGACTGCATCCCGGTGAAAATGAGGTCGAGCTCACGTCCGGCGGCAAATCCGGCAATCATCGAGGCGATCTGCCACGAGTCGCGCTCCGGCGCTTCGGTGTCGTCGATATGTACACCGTCGTCGCACCCCATCGCGAGCGCCTTGCGGATCGCCTCGACCACCCGCGCCGGACCGATGGAGAGCACCGTCACCCGCGCCGCGCCACCGAGCGCCTCTTTGAGCCGCACGGCCTCTTCGACCGCGAAGGTGTCGTACTCGTTGATCCGCCACGCAAGTCCGGCTTCATCGAACCAGGTGCCAGCAGCGTTCGACACGAAATGCCCCTCCATATCGGGCACCTGTTTGATGCAGACAAGTATGTTCATAAGACAAGAAGATCAGACACATTCATTGAACCCGAATCACACACCGGCCATTGCTGCGTGCCGGAAAGTCATAACCATGGACAACGTACTGAGCAGGTATCGAACTGGCAACTCAAAACCGGTAAAAATTCTTCCGGAAAACACCATTGTGCAAGATGTCGAAGTGCCTTGTTTTGTTTTCATAATTTTGCATAGATTGGATTGAGCAGTAGCTCATGTTCTGATAAACGATGAAAAAACAAAACAATGACAACCATGAAAAAAGCTCTTCTCCCCCTGCTGGTAGCAGGCCTGTGCGCTGCACCGTCGATGGTGCACGCAGCAAGCACGCCTTACGTGAGCCTGTCAGGCGGTATCGGTTTGCTCAACAACTCGACGGTCAATGGAAACGATGACGCCATCGAGTACGATGCTGGCTACCTGCTCAATGGCGCTGTCGGCCTGAAAGGCGATAGCGGACGGCTTGAAGCCGAAATCGGTTACCATCGGAACAGCGTCGATTCTTCCGATTATTATGACCCGATAGGCGCTCATGTTTCGATGTGGACTTTTATGGCCAATGGCTACTACGACTTCGAACTGAGCAATGGCGACGTTTCACCTTACGTGATGGCAGGTCTCGGTATTGCCGACGCATCGATCAGCGACGGAAACTGGGGCCCGGAATCGAGTTCGACTGAATTCGCATGGCAGCTTGGCGCTGGCGTCGGCATCAAGACGGCAAACAATACCACGGTTGACTTCGGGTATCGTTACCTCTCGCCATCCGACGCGGATTTCGACGGCGGAAAGGTTTCGCTCGCCAGCAGCAATTTTCTTGTCGGCATCAGGTACAACTTCTGATCCTGCCGATTTGCAAATGCTCTCAATCGAGGCTCCGGAACAACCGGAGCCTTTTTTATTGCCCGCTCACAGCGCGACGATCTCGTCCGCCAGCTCGGTCAATCTCTCGCCGCCCGCGTCGGTGACGACGAAGGTGTTCTCGATGCCGATCGCTCCTTTGCCGGGAATGACGAATTTCGGCTCGACGGCCACCACCTGCCCCGCCTGCAACGGCATGGCGAAGCCTTGCGCAAGCACCGGCAGCTCGTCGAGTTCGAGGCCGACGCCGTGGCCCACGAAGCGCGACTGCTCGCCCGGCATCCCCATGAAGTTGGCGCCAAGCCCTGCCGCTTCGGCCATTGCGGCAGCCTGCCGGTAAATCTCCTCGCCAATCGCCCCCGGCACCATTGCCCGGCGCACCGCCTCCTGGATTTCAAGCGAGACGTCGAAGGCTCGCTGCAATTCAGCGTCGAGCGCGCCGATCACGAACATGCGGGTCATATCGACGATGTAACCGTTGAAGACTCCGGCGAAATCGACCAGCACCGGCTCGTTCTCGCGAATTTCGCCGAGCGACGCCCCTTGCGGCGAGGCGCTCGACAGCCCCTGGCCCGTGACCGCCCCGTCAAAAAAGCCGTAGCTCGCCGCGCCGCCAGAGACGGCCATCCCCCCGAACAGCTCCTGGTTGAAGGCCCGCATCCGCACGTACCCTTCGTGGCCAATCCGGCGCAACCGGGACTCCATCTCCGCGGCAAGATCGAGTTCGCGCATCCCCGCTTTCAGGAAAGTCGGCACTTCGCTGAAGACCGAACAGAGCTTCCCGGCGCTGAAACGAAGCATTTCGATCTCGGCGGGGGACTTGACCGAACGCAGCTCCCGCACGATCATGGTAATATCGACGAAACTGCGCCCCGGCAGCACCTTCGAGTACCACGCCTGTTGCGCCACCGGCACGGCGTCGAAGGTCATGCCGACCTTGTCCCCCTCGCTTCCGAGAAGCTCCGACAGCTCCTTGCTCGACGGAAAGGGGCGGATGTCACCGATCAGCCCCTCCTCTCTGGCGCGAACGAGGCTTTTGCGCACGAGCAGCACCGGCTCGCCGCTTGCCGGAATCCAGAGCGCCGAGTTCTGGCGCGTGCCGGTAAAGTAGAAAATATCGACGGGCATCAGGAGGAGCGCCGCCTGCACGCCGCTTTCGGCGATGCGCTCCCGGAAGCGCATCAGTCGCTGCTTTGCTTCGGTTCTGTTCAGCATCATGAGGTTTTATTAGAGGTTACGGTTGATCGATGCTCCGGGCGACGATCTCCGCGAGATCGAGCGGCGCGAGTTCGGGGGTTCCGGGCTGGCGCTTCAGGCCGTCCTCGAACATGCTCAGGCAGAAGGGGCAGGCGACGACGAGCATCGATGCGCCGGTCTTCTTCGCCTGCCGCAAGCGCTCATCGACCATTGGCGTCCCCAGCCTCTCCTCCGCGAGGATGCGCCCGCCGCCCGCGCCGCAGCAGAACCCCTCGCTGCCCGCCCACTCCATTTCGGCGAGCCTGCCTCCTGCAGCTTCAACCACAAGACGCGGTTCCTCGACAATATTCTGGTAACGGGCGAGATAGCAGGAATCGTGATACGTCGCGCTGAATGAAGCAGGATTGAGCTTCAGCCGCCCCTCGCCGACGAGCCGCCGGATGAAGGTGGAGTGGTGCTCGACCGGCAGAGCGAGTCCGAGTTCGCGGTAGTCCCGCGCGAGGGTGTTGAAGCAGTGCGGGCAGGCCGTGACGATGCGCCGCGCCCCGGTCGCGCGAATGGCGGCGATGTTGCTTTCGGCAACCATTTGGTAGAGATACTCGTTGCCGAGCTTCCGCGCCGGTTCGCCGCAGCACCGCTCCTCGCCGCCGAGAATCACCACCGTGACGCCCGCCGCCTCGCAGATGCGCGCGAAGCTCGCAGCCACCTTGCGATTGCGCGGATCGTACGAGGCGTAGCAGCCGGTGAAGTAGAGAATCTCCGCCTCGGCTTTCGCGGCGCTGAGAGGCAGCCCTTTGGCCCAGTCGCCTCTCAATGCCTGGGCGAGGCCGAACGGATTGCCGTTGATTTCGATGGCGTCGCAGGCGCGTCGAGCCTCGTCACCGGGGAACTCGCCCTCCATGAGCACCAGGCTGCGGCGCATCTCGATAATCTTGCCGACGTGCTCGATGCTCGCCGGACAGGTCTCTTCGCACGCCCCGCAGGTGGTGCACGACCAGATCGCATCGCGCGAAACGGTATCGATCAGAGGCTTGCCGTTTTCCGCTTCGGCCACCTCTCCGATGTCGGCGATCACCTTCATCGGCGAGAGCGGCTTGCCGGTCAGCCAGGCGGGGCAGCGCTGCTGGCACCGTCCGCACTTCATGCAGGCGTCGGTGTCGAACAGGTCTTTCCAGGTGAGGTCGCTGATTGTCGATGCTCCGAACCGCTCGACGCTCTCGTCATCGAGATCGACCGGCGCGAGCGTGCCTTTCGGCTCGTGCGGCGCGAAAAAACTGTTGCCGCTGGTGGTGGCCATGTGGCGCAGTTTCGTCCAGGGAATGAGAGCGATGAAGCCAAGCCCGAGCAGCAGGTGAAACCACCACAACGCCACGTGCGCGACCCGCTGCGCGTGCGCGGTCATGGCGGAAAAAAGCGAGGCGAAAAGGTAGCCGACCGGTGACCAGAGCGCCAGTTCGGGGTTGCTCCGGAGTTCGGTCGCGGCCATGCGGAACCCTTCGACGACAAAGCCCGTGAAGAGCACGCCAAAGAGCAGGAGATGGATGGCAACGTCGGCAGGCGCACTCTCAAGCCCCGGCGGTCTGAGGACAAAGCGCCGCGTCGCCAGCACGCCAAGCGCGACGAGCGCCAACAGACCAGCCAGATCGAGCACGAGCGAAAAGAGACGGTAGAAATCCCCCGAAAGCAGATTGATACGAAAAAGGGGAGTCAGGAGATCGGCCTGCGCCATCACGAGCAGCGTCCCTGCGAAAAGCAGCAGGAAAGCCCAGAAGAGCATCGCGTGCGGCACGCCGCCCTCCGGAACTCTCGCCACCTTCCGCTGGCTGATGGTGTCGGCAAGCAATCGCGAAACTCTCTCGACCGGAAGATCGGCGCGGTCGAGCGGCTTGCCCTTGCGCCAGAGCGCAAGCCGCTGCCGGAACCCCCACGCCATGAAACCCACAGCGGCAAGCGCGAGCAGGTACATCGCAACGACGGCACCATGACCGATATTCCAGTAAATCTCGCGGGTTGCGCCCATGCTGCCTTTGAAACGTTCAAAAAATTATTGCGGAGTCACGTATGGGAAAGACAAACCCATCTATGACTCCGCAATATAGTGGTAAGGCGCAGAAACAGGAACAGAACGAGCCTCATCCCAGCACGTGGACGCCCCTGTCGGCGAGATTGCACCGACATGATGACACGCTCTACTCGTGCCGGAATATGGCTGCAACCCCTGATGCCGTCGGCATCCTTTCGGACGGCAGCACCAGCACCTCGCCGCCTTTGCCAAGCACGGTAATGGCAAGGTCTTCGAACACATCATGCTCGTTTCCGGGCGATGTCATGCTGAACGAGATGTCGCCAGAAGCAGCATCGATGCCGCCAGGATAAATTCTCTGCTCGTCGAGCATCAGCGCCGAAACATTCCCGCCCAAGGCAGCTTCCGTTATAGAGAAAGGATTGTCCGAAGCGAGGGACTTCGAGTGCGCCTCTTCAAACTGCGCGAGGAGCTCGTCGATCTTACGCCGCCAGTGAGGCTCGAGCACCTGCCAGGCCATCTCGCGGAGAGCATCTGCTTCGAGCAGGCGAGGATCGGCGGTGATGCCATCTTCAAGAAGGTGCGGATTATGGCTGAGCGATCTGAAAATGGCCTGATGTTGCGGAAGAGCCGCCAGAATCAGGGGAAGACCGGAAGGCCTCGAGTGATGTTCGGCAATCGCATGATCGACTGCCCGGAAGTAACGCTCTTCATCGATCTCCTCCTCCTCTTTTCTGGAGCTGTGACCATGCCGCATCGACGAACCTTGGCCAACCCCGCCATAAGAGGCAACGGTCATGTGTGGCGGCGTGATCTCCGAGCCGAGCGCCTCGGTCATCGTTTTTGGAACCTCCCGATCCATCTCGATTTCATCGAGACGATAGCGGTTGCCCTCATAGAGACGAGCGCCGGTTCTGGTCAAAACAAGCACCTGAAAACGCTCGTTCATCTGATTGATCCGAAGCAGCGGCTTGATGAAAAATACATCCGAGACATACGCCTGCTCGTTCACGCTCTGCTGCAACCTGAACACCCTGAAATAATCAGGAGACACGAACACAGCCAGCCCGTCGAGAGTATGATTCCAGAAATTCTGATCCTCCTGAAGAGACATCAACCTCTCAATCAGTGACGCGATCACCCTTTTTCCTACAGACTTTATCGCTTCACTTTCAGCCTTGGAGACAAGATTCTTGAACCTGAGCGAATCCTGAACATTCTCGGGATAGCGTCGGCTTGTCTTCATGTAGATCGAAATACAAGGAGAAGTATGAACGTTGAGAAGCTCTTTCGGTATAGGTGTCACTCTGCTTTTCATGTTTCACCTCCATGTTCGGAATTCCTTTAACCCTTATCAATAAGCTATTATTCGCAAAGTACTTTCAATCAATACACAACATTAAAAAGAAAAAGAAAGTGCCGGACAGAAATGGTTGAAATAAGGAATTATGAATGATGATAATAATAGCATGGCGAGTATCAGCCAGACGCGCCGTCCGATTGTCGTTGATTGGTGTCAGTCCGTGAGATCGAGGTAAAGCTGGGGGGATATAAAACAGTAAAGCCC
>CAYZCF010000136.1:0-6208 GCA_964476855.1 uncultured Chlorobiaceae bacterium | reverse complement strand
ACGATCACCAGGTACCAGCGGGCCGGAATGATGTTGCTGATAACCTGCAACGGCAGCGGCATGCTCGAAATCGGGAAGATGAAGCCGGAGAGCAGCACAGTTGGCAGCAAAAGCCCCGCGAGTGAGATCATCATGGCGACCTGCTGTGAGCTGGTGATGGTCGAGATGAGGATGCCGAGCGACAGGGCGGTCATGATGAAGAGCAGCGATTCGGCGAAAAGCAGAGCCACGCTTCCCCGGCACGGCACGCCGAAGACGAAGAAGGCGAGCGCCACCACCGTGACGACGTTGATGAACGAGAGCAAAAGATACGGCACCACCTTGCCGACGATGATCTGCGCCGGGCGGAGCGACGAGACCAGGAGCAGCTCCATCGCCCCGCTCTCCTTTTCGCGCGTGATGCTGATCGAGGTCATGAGCGCGGAGACGAGCATCAGAAGCATGGCCATCAGCCCCGGCACGAAGAGGTAGACGCTTTTGAGAGACGGGTTGAACATCATGACAGGCACCGCTTCGACGCCCGCAAACTGCGCAGGTCCGTCCCTCTGGTCGGCGAGGTAGTCGCGCACCACCAACTCGGTGTAGCCGGTCACGATGCGTGACACGTTGGGATCGGAACCGTCCGTGACCACCTGCATTCGGGCGATACCATCTTTTTGCAGCCGTCTGGCGAAATCAGGCTCGAAGACAACCACCTCGTTCATCCGCCCCGACGAGAAAGCTGGCGCGATCTCCCTCTCGCTCTGCAAGTTACCGGAGAAGATGAAAATACCTGACGAGAAAAGCTTGTCGGTAATCGCCTCGGTAACCGTGTCGTGCGACATGTCGAAAATGCCGGTTCGAACCTCGGAAACCTCGTTGCGGATCGCATAGCCGAAGAGCAGCAATTGCAGGATCGGCATTCCGAAAAGAATGGCCGCCGTCCGCCGGTCACGCACGATGTGGTAGAACTCCTTCCGGACAAATCCGATGAACCGTTTCATCCTTCCCCCCTTTTGGCTGGCCTTGCGAGGCGGATGAAAACATCGTTCATGCTCATCGCCTCGAAGCTTCGTTTCAGGCCGTCAGGCGTGTCGAGCGCGGCGATGCGGCCGTCAACCATGATCGAAACCCGGTCGCAGTACTCGGCTTCGTCCATGTAGTGCGTGGTGACGAACACCGTCACGCCGTTTGCCGCGGCTTCGTAGATCATGTCCCAGAAGCGTCGCCTCGTAACCGGATCGACGCCGCCGGTCGGCTCGTCGAGAAAGACCAGCTTCGGCTCGTGCAGGAGCGCCACCGAAAAGGCGAGCTTCTGCTTCCAGCCGAGCGGCAGCGCGGCCAGCCGCGTGTCGGCGGCCTCCGTCAGGTCGAGCGAATCGAGAAGGCGCTCCCCTTTTTCCGCGATTTCCGATTTGCCGAGGCCGTAGATGCCGCCGAAGAAGCGGATGTTCTCGCGCGGCGTCAGGTCGTCGTAGAGCGAAAAGCGCTGGCTCATGTAGCCGATGTTGCGCTTGATCGATTCGGTCTGGCGATAGACATCGAATCCGGCGACGGTCGCCGAACCGGAGGTTGGGGCGAGCAGGCCGGTGAGCATCTTCATGGCGGTGGTCTTGCCCGCTCCGTTGGCTCCGAGGAAGCCGAAAATTTCGCCAGCCGCTACGCTGAACGAAATTTCGTCAACTGCCGTGAAACTCCCGAAACGCTTCGTCAGCTTCTCTGTCTGGATGACCTGCTCAGACATCGCCGCACTCCTTCTCCACCGGTCGTTCCTCCATCAGCGCCATGAAGGTATCCTCGATGCCTGGCTCGATTCGCTCGACCGTCGCGTCGCCAAATCCCTGCGAGCGGAGCCACGCCGCCAGCTCCTCCGGCGCGGCATCGGAGCGGCGGTCGGTATAGTGCACCGAACTGCCGAAAGCGTAGACCGAGGCGGCGTGCGCGAACGATCGCAACTCGGCGATGAGCTTGTGCCTGTCACCCGCCCGCACGGCGAAGAGCGGCTTCGTGAACAGCTTCGTGATGCCCTGCGGCGTGTCGATGGCGAGAATTCGCCCCTCCTGCATGAAAGCGACGCGGTCGCAGAGCGAGGCTTCGTCCATGTAGGGCGTCGAGACGAGGATAGTGATCCCCTGCGATTTGAGGCGGCGGAGCATCTGCCAGAACTCCTGGCGCGACACGGCGTCCACGCCGGTGGTCGGCTCGTCGAGCAGCAGCAGCTCGGGGCGATGCACCAGAGCGCACGAAAGCGCGAGCTTCTGCTTCATGCCGCCGGAGAGTTGTCCCGCGCGGCGCTTGCGGAACGGTTCAAGCTGCGCGTAGATGTCGCGGATCAGTTCGTAGTTCTCCTCGACGGTGGTGCCGAACACGGTGGCGAAGAAGTTGAGATTTTCCTCGACGCTGAGATCCTGATAGAGCGAAAATCGTCCCGGCATGTAGCCGATGCGCGTCCGGATTTCGCGATACCCGGCGACCGTGTCGAGGCCAAGCAGCGTGGCCTTGCCGCTGTCGGGCAGCAACAGCGTGGCGAGAATCCGGAAGAGCGTGGTCTTCCCCGCCCCGTCGGCTCCGATCAGCCCGAACAGCTCGGCCTCCGAAACCGAAAAACTCGCCGCTTTCAGCGCCTCAACCTCGCCGAATTTTCTGGTGAGATTTTCTGCCGCGACCGCCTGCATCATTTTCCGTCCGACGGCTTGAAGCGAATTTCGCCGGGCATCCCGATCTTGAGCAGGCCGTCCGGATTTTCGACCAGCACCTTGACCGCATAGACCATGTTCACGCGGTCTTCGCGGGTCTGGATGATTTTCGGCGTGAACTCGGCCTTCGATGAAATCCAGGTGACGCGCCCCTTGAGGCGCTTGCTTGCGGGCTTTCCCTCGTCGATGAGCACCTCGACCTCCTGGCCGATCTTGACAGACGGCAGTTGCGATTCCGACAGGTAAACGCGCAGGTACATCGAGCCGGTATCGGCGATCCGGTAGAGCGGCTTGCCGTAGGTGACGACTTCGCCCGGCTCGGCATATTTCGCCAGCACGACCCCCCCAGCCGGATTGCGCACCACGGATTTCGTGATCTGGTCGTCGATCCTGCCGATCTGCGCGGCCAGTGCCTTGGCTTGGGAGTCGATGGCGGGGGTTCTGGAATCGACCGATTGAATCTGGCGGTCGATCACCCGCGCCTGATCCTGAACACTTTCGAGTGTCCGCGACGGAACCGCTCCTTCGCTGACCAGGCGGGTGTAGCGGTCGAGATCGCGCTGGATGTTGCGGCGCTGCTGGCGGAAAACCGAAGCTTCGGCGGCGACCGAGGGCTTCTCAGCGAAAAGCGCCTGAAGCTGCGCCCGGAGCTGGCGGCGTTCAAGCGTGAGTTGCGTCGTATCGACCACGGCGGCCACCTGCCCTTTCTCGAAGCGCAGCCCCTCATCGACATCGTAGCGAATCAGCTTGCCGGAAGCTTCGGACGACACGACAATCTCGGTCGCCTCGAAATTGCCGTATCCGTCGGAGAGATCGTTACGGCCGCATCCAGCGAGGGTCAGGGATGCCATAACCAGCAGTGTACTCAGGAGTAATCCGGTTCTTGCGGAAAAAGGATTCATTCTTATGAGAATATGTTCATGGTTATTCCAAGCATCTTGAGTCTCTTCACTTCTTGTCATTCTGGGTTCGACGAAGTCGGGCGAAGAATCCAGAAAGTCACGTAAAGATTTCAGAATCAGGCATGTATCAAAAAATCTCAGAGAGACTGGATTCTTCACTTCGTTCACAATGACAGAAAGAATGAAATATGGTTAAAAAAAAACAGGTCAGGGGTTCGGGCCGTTGGCCTTGATGACATTCGGCACCCCCTTGATGCCGGTGTAGAAAACCACGAGGCTCGCGATATTTTTGCCGGTATTGGTGCCGTTGTGCATCAGGTTTATCACCTCGATGATCGGCTCGCCCTTCACGAACCGCTTCTCGACTCCGTTCTCCGTGCGAACCGTCAGCTCGCCTTCGATCATCCAGGCATAGACCGGCACCGGATGCTTGTGCCAGCCGGTCGAACTGCCGGGCGGCATATGCACGATGAGTGCCGTCACCTCCGGTTTCCCGGATTGGGGATAGGAGAGAGGCTGCCCGGCGTAGTTGGTCGATGTAACTTCGAGATTTTCGACAGTTGCCTGGGCATAGTCGCGACCGAAAGAGGACTCCGGGAAGGCGGCAAGGAGTGTTATCCACAGAATCGGGAGAAACAAGAAGCGCGTGTGAGCGCTCTTTTTTCCGGCGTTTCGACAGTTTTGGCGGATCATGGTTTCATCGGTTTGAGTTCCGGCAGGGACTTGAGTATCTCTTTCAGTTCGTCGAAGGAGAGGTTGATGGTGATCTGGCCAGCGGCGTAAGGGGCGATCTCATACTGGTTATACAGAAACCTGATGCCGGAGCCGGTCACGGCGAAGTTCTCGTTGTGGCGAAGATGATTCTCGAAAAGTCCGCCTTTTTCGCCATTGAGCGAATCTTTCTCTGACAAGCCCTTCATCTGACGGAAGCGGCGTTCGATAAGGTTATCGAGCGTTGTCTCGAATCCCGGCTTGAAAATATCGGTCAGGCCAAGCTGCTTGCCGGTGGCTGCGTCGAAAACCAGGAATTGCATGATGCTCATGCCGTGAGCGCCGCCGGTGAAGGCGTAGGTAAAGATCGATACTGTCACCATACCGGACCGGTCAAGCAGCACATCACCGGAGGTTTCCGATTGCCACGGCCAGGCGTGCTCTTTTTTGCTGGTCATCAGGTCGTCGCACTGTTTGATGAAGGTGCCGGCCGCTTCTTCGACGCTGCTTGCCGGTGACTGCGACTCCGGCGAAGGGGTTCGGCTGATAATGGCTTTCAGAATTGTCGCATTGATGATGTCGCCAGCTTTAGAACTTTCGAAAACCGGATAGTCGCATTTCCAGTAGGTTTCGGAATTGATTTGCGAGCGCTGCTCGTAACTGTGAATTCCAAAACTCAACGGGCCGGAAGCTGATTTTGCATCGGCAAAGCTGGGTAGCATCGCCAGGGAGGCAACGACGGCAAAAGCCACAACGGCAACGATAAGCCTTTTCATGATCGGAGTGATGAGCGGTTGAGCTGAACAGGTCTTTTCGACAATGTACCGATTTTCAGAATTCTTCATCCGTCCCGTCCATTTCGTCCATCCGCCAATACCGGGCATAATTGTCAGGATTGGCTATATTCGTAAAAACTTTTTCAACTTCAGCTCTGATTCTGCCGCATGAACTCCGGCCCCGGAAAGAAACCCGACTGGCTCAAGATCAAGCTCGCCTCCGGCTCGTCGTTCGCCTCGACCCGGCAGTTGCTCAACAAGCACAGCCTGCATACGGTCTGCCGCTCGGCGATGTGCCCCAACCTGCATGAGTGCTGGTCGAAGGGCACGGCGACCTTCCTGTTGCTCGGCAATGTCTGCACGCGAGCCTGCCGCTTCTGCGCTGTGGCCACGGGCCAGCACCCGGCGCTGCCCGATCCGGCGGAACCGGCGAAGATCGCCGAGGCGGTCAAAACGATGAAGCTCCGCCACGCTGTCTTGACCAGCGTCAACCGCGACGATTTAGCGGACGGCGGCGCGGCGCACTGGGTCGAGACCATCCGCGCCATCCGTGCCGTTAACCCCGGCGTGAGCCTCGAATGCCTCGTTCCCGATTTCAGCGGCAATGAGCGAGCGCTCGACCTCGTCATGGCCGAAGCGCCGGAGGTGCTGAACCACAACATCGAAACCGTCCCGTCGCTCTATTCGCAGGTGCGCCCCCAGGCATCGTATGAACTCTCGCTCTCGATCATCGGGCGGGCGAAGCGAAAATTCCGGCTCGCCACCAAGTCCGGCATGATGGTCGGCATGGGCGAAACGCCGGAGGAGGTCGAAGCGTCGCTCGGCGACCTGCGGCGTCACGGCTGTGACATGGTGACGATTGGCCAGTACCTGCAACCGACCGCCGCGCATCTGCCGGTCGAGCGCTACGTGACGCCCGAGGAGTTCGAACGTTACCGCGCGATTGCGCTCGACTCCGGATTCCGCCACGTACAGTCCGGCCCCTTCGTGCGCAGTTCGTACCACGCCGAGGCGTTCGAGCCAGTCGAAGAAATTTCCTGAACCAAAACCTCAACGCTCAATGGATACCATACCCGCACCTTTACAGATTTACGCCTACTGGGCCATCGCCATCCTCATCGGCGTGCTCTTTTTCCGCAAGGAC
>CAYZCF010000135.1:0-6276 GCA_964476855.1 uncultured Chlorobiaceae bacterium | reverse complement strand
CTCCGGATTCGATCCCCGAACCAGCCCTGCGCCGGAATAGAGATAGACCTTGTCGTCATTGACGAGCGCCGAGCGGATGCCGACGGCGAACTCCGCGGCGTCGTGGCTGAGCCAGCCCACCGGCGCGGCGTACCAGCCACGGCAGAACGGCTCGATCGACAGGATCAGCGACATCGCCTTCTCCCTCGGCACGCCGCCGACCGCCGGGGTCGGATGGAGCTGGCGCAGCACGGTGCTGTCGTTGCTGAACTCCGGAAGAAGTCTGGCCTTGCATCTGGCCAGGAGATGGGCGAGGCGGTTGAGCTGGAGCACGCCGACCTCCTCCTGCATGTCGATGTGGCTGCACACCGGCTGCAACTCCTGATAGATCGTATCCTTGACGAAGCGATGCTCCCGTATGTCCTTTTCGGAGTTGAGCAGCAGCTCGGAAGCGGCGATGTCGTCCGCCTTGAGCGCCTCCTTGGTGACGGTGCCGGCGAGCGCTTCGGTTTCGAGCATGTCGCCGTCGCGGCGGTAGAGGCGTTCAGGCGTGAAGCTGACGAAGGCGTGCCCCTCGACCGGCTCGAAGTAGAAACGGTACGCGGTGTTCTCGGGAAAGGGATAGTCGAGCAGGAAGCGGATGGCCGGAACCTTGCCCGCGAAGGAGAGCTCAGTCTGGCGGGCGAGAATCACCTTGTCGAGCTTGCCTTCGTCGAAATTTCTCAGGATGGTCTCGCAGTTCTCGATCCATTGCGCCTTGTCGGGGCAGTAATCGACCCGCGTCATCTCCGGTATCGGGGCCGCCTCCGGCGTGTCACCGGCAGAGAGCTCCGAGAGGGTCAGCAAGAGCTGTTCGAGCGCCTTTTGCCTGTCGTCGCCGGGCTTGAGCCACAGCGAGCAGGAGATCGACGCCTGGCCGTCGCGGTGCTCGACGCTGACGAGTGGCAGGATGAACAGCCCGGGGCTGAACGCGCTCCAGAGTCTGTTCTGTTTCTGAAGATTGTTGAAGCAGAAGCCGCCGATGTACCTCGCTTGCGGATTCTTCCGCTGCATGGCCTCGTCGAGCACAAGGAAGCTGCGGTCGTTGGGGCCGGTTTCGGAAATCTCGATGCGATCCGCCTCGCCGATGCCGGCAATCCACTCGCTCTTTTCGCGGTTCATCCAGAAGAGCTTCGGAAAAAGGCTCTGCGCCGACAGCCAGCGCGTGGCGTCAACCTCCCCGAGCGGCGCCGAGAAGCGTTCCAGCACCGGCTGGCCGCTCCCGGCGGATGGCCCGTCTCTGTGCCGTAACGCGGCTTTCACCGATTCTTCGAGGAGTTGAAGCGCCTTTTGCATCATAAGGATACTGTCGTCCGCCGGCATGGGATTACCTGGTTCATTTTCCTGCCTTTTCAGGCACATCGTTCTGCAGGTGCCGTTCAAGGGAGGCGGCAAGATAATTGTTTTTAGTCTGAAGCCATTTATGGATTTTACGGGCTTCTTCGATTTTTCCAAGCTTGATGTAGCAGACCGCCATCGAGTAGTACGCCTCCTGAAAGGAGTAGCTGTTGTCGATCGCTTTCTGGTACGAAGCTACCGCGTCGTTATAGCGGTTGAGCTGGAAATAGACGTTGCCGAGATCGAACTGGCGGAGCGAGTCATCCGGCGCGATCTCGACCCGCTTCCGCATCCAGGGGAGCGCCGAGTTGAACTCCTTTTTGTCGAAGTAGGCCGCGCCGAGCGCCGAGTAGGCCTCGTCGAGACCGGGTTCGATGCCGATGGCGCGCCGGTACGCCTCGATGGCGTCGTTGTAGCGCTGCTGGCGGGCGTACTCTTTGCCGAGGTTCAGGTAGCCTCGTGCATCTTCCGGGCGCTGCCAGACCTCCTGCTGCAACTCCTTGATGCGGGCCTCTTTGGTGTTGCAGGCGGAAAGACCGGCAAGGCAAAGCAGGATGAGGAGCGGGCGGAAGAGGGCCACGGCGTGGCGGTATGGTTTCGGGCTTCGTCTCATAGGCTTCAATATAGCGACTGGTTTATTTTTCTGCTAACTCCCTCATTCCCTTGCTGTTTTCGTCCTTCGCCCCGGACTTGGCGACGCGCGCTGTTGGCTGGAGCCGATTTTTTGCACACTTTTCCGAAAGCGCCTGACGCTTCAACTCAACAATAAACAACAGAGTCATGAAAATGGAAATACATGTCAGCGGAATGCGCTGCTCCGGCTGCGAAATGCTGGTCAGCGAAGCACTCGAAGAGATGGAGGGGGTGGAAAAAGCCAGCGCCTCCCACCAGACCGGCGTGGTTATGGTCGAATACGACGAGTCGAAAGCCGATCCCGAATCGATCAAGAAGGTGATCGAAGGGCAGGGATTCAGAGTTACCGCCTGATTGTCGTTGCAAATCCTGAAATGAAAAAAGCCTCTGGTTTTCCAGAGGCTTTTCGTTTGAACGGTGCGGAGCTGACGGGGCTCGAACCCGCGACCTCCTACGTGACAGGCAGGCGCTCTAACCAGACTGAGCTACAGCTCCGTTCCTTATGGGTGGACAAATGTAGAAAACCGGATCGTTGTTTCCAAAAAAAATTTTCTTTTTTGCCACGAATGGCAGTCAACATGCGGCAAGAGGTTAGAACCGCGTGACATAAACAAGGATAATGCCGGGAGTTTTTTAAATTTACAGCCGTAGTGACGGTAACCCCCGCTTCCTGCGGCGTATATTTTCTGCAAACGCAAAATGCCACAAGCTCATGAGCGATTCAGACCAACGCAATTCGCTGACGATCATCGATAACCGCACCGGCAGATCGTACGAACTCCCGATTGAAAACGGCACCATCCGCACCATGGATCTGCGCAAGATCAAGGAGTCGGAGGATGATTTCGGGCTTCTTGGCTACGATCCCGCCTTCCTGAACACCTGCTCCTGCAAGAGCACGATCACCTATATCGATGGCGACAAGGGAATCCTGCGCTATCGCGGCTATCCGATCGAGCAGCTCGCCGAGCAAAGTTCGTTCCTCGAAACGGCTTACCTGCTCATCAAGGGCTACCTGCCAGACAAGGAGCGGCTCGCGGTCTGGACCTACAACATCCGCCACCACACCATGACCCACGCCAACCTGAACAAGTTCATGGATGGCTTCCGCTACGACGCCCATCCGATGGGCATTCTCGTGGGCACGGTGGGCGCGCTTTCGACCTTCTACCCCGACGCCAAGAATGTCGGCGAGGAGGAGTCGCGCAAGCTTCAGGTGCGGCGGCTGATCGGCAAGATGCCGACGCTCGCGGCTATGAGCTTCCGGCACAGTCTCGGTTTTCCCTACGTGCTGCCCGATAACGACCTGAGCTACGCGGGAAATTTCCTCTCGATGATGTTCCGCATGACGGAGCGCAGCTACAAGCCCAATCCGGTGCTCGAACATGCGCTCGACGTGCTCTTCATCCTGCACGCCGACCACGAGCAGAACTGTTCGACCAACGCCGTGCGCTCGGTGAGCAGCTCGATGGTCGATCCCTACTCGGCCATCGCCGCCGGTTGCGCCGCGCTCTACGGTCCGCTGCACGGCGGCGCGAACGAAGCGGTGATCCACATGCTCAGGCAGATTGGCTCCGTCGATAAAATTCCGGAGTTCATCAAGTCGGTCAAGTCGGGCGAGGGACGCCTCATGGGCTTCGGCCACCGCGTCTACAAGAACTACGATCCGCGCGCCAGAATCATCAAGAAGATTGCCTTCGACGTCTTCGAGGAGACCGGCCGCAACCCGCTGCTCGACATCGCCATCGAACTCGAACGGATTGCCCTCGAAGACGATTACTTCATCCAGCGCAAGCTCTACCCGAATGTTGATTTCTACTCGGGCCTCATCTACCAGGCGATGGGATTTCCGACCGAGATGTTCCCGGTGCTGTTCGCTATCGGGCGCGTTCCCGGATGGCTTGCCCAGTGGATCGAGCACGTCAAGGATCCCGATCAGAAGATCGCCCGCCCGCGTCAGATCTATCTCGGCGAGGAGTGCCGCGATTACGTGCCGCTCGACAGCCGTCCGAGAAAAGGGGATGACGAGGAGAAGTTCGGCATCTGCCGCCTCTGAGCCGGGCCATTACAGAAAACAGTATTCAGTTTAATTTATTGGATTTACGATATGTCCGTCACGAAAGAAAACGTCGCTTACATCGCCGAACTCGCCCGCCTGAAGTTCACCGACGCCGAGCAGGAGAAGATGACCAGCGAGCTGAACATGATTCTGCACTACATCGAGAAGCTCAACGAGGTCGATACCGAGGGTGTTGCGCCACTGAGCACCATTCATGACCAGATCAACGTCCTCAGGGAGGATGTCGAACACACGCCGCTCTCGAACGAGGAGGCGCTGAGAAACGCGCCCGACAGGCAGGATCGTTTCTTCAAGGTGCCGAAGGTTATCGGCTGAACCCGCCATGTCGCCAATCAGCCAGAAGGGCGACGCGGTCTGCCTCTCCGTGCGCGTGCAGCCCCGCTCGTCGAAAAGCGGGGTTGCTGGCATGTACGGCGAGCAGATCAAAATCTGCCTCAAATCCGCGCCGGTCGATAACGCGGCCAACAGGGAGTGCTGCGAACTGCTCGCCAAGGCGCTCGGCGTACCACGCTCCAGCGTGTCGGTGATGAACGGCGCAAGCTCCCGCAGCAAGGTAATGAAGGTCGAAGGCGTCACGCCCACCGCTGTCCGCGAAGCTCTCTCTTCCGTGCTTGGCGATGAAGCGGAGGCTGGCGCATGAGAACGGTGGTGCAGCGGGTGCGCGAGGCGAGCGTCACCATCGGCGGCGCCGTGCACAGCGCCATCGGCGCGGGGCTGCTCGTGCTGGCCGGAATCTCGCGTGACGACACACCGGACGATTTCGCCTGGATGAGTCGCAAGATTCCGAACCTGCGCATCTTCGAGGACGAGGAGGGGAAGATGAACCGCTCGCTCAGGGATATGGGCGGCGAACTGCTTGTCGTCTCGCAATTCACGCTTTACGCCGACGCCAGCCGTGGCAACCGCCCCGGCTTCTCCGAATCCGCGCCGCCGGAGATCGCCAAAGCGCTGTTCGACCGCTTCGTCGAATTGATCCGCCACGAGGCCGGTCGCCCGGTCGAGACCGGCGTTTTCGGCGCTGATATGCAGGTCTCGCTCATCAACGACGGCCCGGTCACCATCATTCTCGAATCACCGAAAAAACCATGAACGCCGTCATCGTCATTCCCGCCCGTCTCAGCTCCAGCCGCCTGAAAGAGAAGATGCTCGCCGACCTCGAAGGCGAGCCGCTCATCGTGCGCACCTGGCAGCAGGCGACGAAATCGCGCCTTGCGAGCCGCGTGGTGGTGGCGACCGACAGCGAGCGCATCTTCGCGGTGCTTCGCGAGGCCGGCGCGGAGGTGGTGATGACCTCGCCCGACCTCGCCTGCGGCACCGACCGCATCGCCGAAGCGGCGGAGAAGGTGGGCGGTGACGTGTTCGTCAACTTGCAGGGCGACGAACCGCTGATCGACCCGGCGACCATCGACCTCGCCATCGCGCCCTTTTTCGAGGATGGCCCGCCGCCCGACTGCACCACGCTCGTCTTTGCGCTCGGGCCGGATGAACGGCACATCATCGACGACCCGCACGTGGTCAAGGCGGTGCTCGACACTCGCGGCCACGCGCTTTACTTCTCTCGCTGCCCGATTCCCTACCGCCGCGAAACCGTCGAAGCCACGAAATACTACCGTCACATCGGCCTCTACGCCTTCCGCGCCGATGTACTCAAAGCCTTCGTCGCGCTCCCGCCTTCGATGCTCGAACGCACCGAATCCCTCGAACAGCTCCGCCTCCTCGAAAACGGCTACCGCATCCGCTGCCTCGAAACCACCACCGACACGCCCGGCGTGAACACCGAGGAGGAGCTGGAAGAGGTGCGGAGGTTGTATCGCAAGCGGTTTGGGGGGTGAATAATTACAGCCGAAGCGTATCTGCTCTCAGACATATTCAACAAAAGGCGTATTTTATCCACATAAGATAGCCTGACGCTGTAGGCCTCACGATACTGTTCAAAGCCTCCAACCCCTTGCAATTATGGCGTTTGAAAGTCTCACCGATGAGTTCATCGAAGCATTGATCAGTTGCCCGAAAAGAGTTATCAATCCCAAAGCAAGGGAGGTGCTGAAACCGGGTCATAAACAGATCAATTACATTGCTCATGCTCTCGATGAATCCGGGCATGAGTTCCAGTTGTTTGTCCGGCAGAATCTGGCCGCCGGAATGGAAGATGATTTCAGTTGCGGACTTCTTTGGGATGCTCCGAATGGCGAAACACTGATTCTTTG
>CAYZCF010000134.1:0-6302 GCA_964476855.1 uncultured Chlorobiaceae bacterium | reverse complement strand
AAAATCCTTCAGCGCCGTCCAACTGGTTCTCGGAGACAGCGAACCGGCCGAAGTACCAAGCGCATGATCGAAAAAGGCATCGCTCTGGCAGATAAACGGCAGGAGTTCTGGCAGCAAGACACTTTTGTCCTTTGTCTCGAAAGTCAGAATATCCCCTGAACAAATCCCCTCAAATTCGGCATAGGCAACCTTGCGCTGATAGGCCCGGCGCTTGCCGAAAAGGGTCTGGCCCGGCACAAATTTGCGGGTAAACGATGTGCCATCCCCAACAGAGTTCCAGCGCCGAATGTGCAGATTCTCGGGGTCGATATGTTCAAGCCCAACGATCCTTTCAACGCCATTGGCCTCTGGATCACGCTCCACGAGGTTGGCGTTCTTCACCACCTCACCGAATTTTACGATCTTCCAGCCGGGTTTCAGGGATTGAGAATTCATGAGTCTTTCTCCTCAGCCCAAAGCGAGACTGCCTTTGCTTCAAGGCTTTTCACCAATGGTGTCGCCCAAGTATAGCCTTTCAAAATATCGATCACGTTCTCAAAATCATCCTGAGCCATCCTCCTTTTCGGCGTGCCTGCATCAACCGATGCGGCAATATCCGCAATTAACTGATTCCGCAGTTTCGGTTTCAAATGTCGAAGGGCAGAAAGTACGCGGTCGAGATGGCGATCTTTGAAACGGATTAGGTTGTCCTCGTTGGCAAACGATTCCAGTGCGATACCGCGCACCACATCGAACGACCACGAAGTCCCATCTTTTGAAAGTTCTTCAAGAAAAATGCATGCTGATTTTGCTGATCCCTCGGCGCACTGGAGAATATTTCGTCCTAAAATAATCTGCTGTCCCTCATTGAGTTCAGCGGCTTGGTCGGGTCCATTCGACAGGACGAGGTCGATTGCAGGGTTTTGCACATACCAGTTGAGGGACTTCATGGCATCGATCAGCATCCCATAGCAAGTCAGTGTGCTTAGACCGGCTGAACGAATTGCGCCTATTTCCATTTTGGAAACATGCGCAATAAAGCGTTCTTGCTGTCGTTTCGTCAATGCGCCGCTATTGTTGAGCCTTTCAAGGTGAGTAAGAACACTGGCACGAGTGCCGGATTCGGCCAGGGTTAAACCAACCAAAGAATCCTGTGCTCGCTTCCCAATTCCTTTGAACACGCCTGCAATACCACATACGCGCATCAGCACTTTTGGAAATTTGCGGGTCTTATCATGCCAATCGTCATTGGAAAATGTGTCGACACCGACTTCCAGCAGCATTGTGCGGGAGAACCATATTCCTCGGCGAGAAAACACTGACATAGAAGAATCGCCAGAGATTTTTTCAAGTTCACTCCAATAGTAATCGAGTAGCCATCCATGAATATTCTCATCGAGCCTTGGCAGAATATCTTTAGCGAATGCCTCAACAGCAGTCTGCTGATCATCGAGAAAACTACGCTCTTCAAGGAGGCTTTTGAGCAGTTGCTCGCCAAAGCCATGTCGCAGCTTAACGGGCTTTGATAGCACATGTTCTACAACCACAGCCGCTGCGTGCAACACTTGCTCTTGAGATGGCGCTTCTTCGTAAGGGTGTCCATACAGACAGCGCATCTCATAAATATGGTTTAGGATAGTATGGCCAGAATCAGATACAAAACCATATTCATGAGCTTTCATAAGAACGAATTTATCTACAGCCTTGTGTTCACGTTCTTTGTCTTCAATCTCCCCAACAATCTTACCTGCGGCGCCATCTCGCTTTTGTGCCTCTCTGAATCGGCGCTTCAAAGATTCAGCGCAAGCCAGCCAGATCATCACATAAGCAGCACGAAGTGCCCCGACCATTCCTGCTTCGACAGCATCATCAAAAAGCGGATGATCTTCAATAGAATGAATGTTTTTTGCGTAGCTGCTCAGGTCCACTTTTTGAAAAACAGGTTTCATGGGAGGTTTGCTCATTTTCCACCTCCCATCAACCGAGCGTCATTCAGCACCTCGAAGAGGCCATCAATCGACTCTCGCAACGCCGTCGAGCTTTCCTGCCAGCTCGCAATTGCCTGATGTAAGGAATTCTGTCCATACCGATCCGAATCCTCCAATACCAACATCGCCGGGTTGGTCACTGCCCGGACATAAAGCGGAATACTGAGGTTGCATCCTTTCTCCCTGATTTCATCATTGCCGACAACACGAGCAAAACCATCCTCATCGACGAAGGCATTATACGCATCAACGATTCGCTGGATATGGTCATCGGTAAGAAAACTCTGTGCCCGCTCACGGGTCACTTCGTTGACGGCATTGATGAATAGCACCTTGTTCCTGCGCTCTTTGGGCTTATCCATCCGGCAGATGACCACACAGGCCTCCATCGGGGAATTGTAGAACAGATTTGGCCCAAGGCCCAGCACACACTCCACCACGTCGTGCGCAATCAGCTTTTCGCGCATCGATAACTCCTCTTTCCGGAAGAGAACTCCGTGCGGAAAGAGAATCGCACAACGGCCTGAACGAGGCTTCATGCTTGCAATGATGTGCTGCCAGAAAGCATAATCGGCACGGCCCTGTGGCGGAGTGCCGTAGATATTCCGCCCCCAGGGATCGGCGTCCCAAGCCTCTCGATCCCACTGCTTGATCGAGTATGGTGGATTGGCAAGGACAACATCGAACTGCATCAGATGATCACCTTCTATAAAAGCTGGATGGGCAAGGGTATCACCCCTGACAATACGGAAGTCCTCGATGCCGTGCAGGAAAAGGTTCATCCGGCCAATGGCCGAGGTGAGCAGATTGCGTTCCTGCCCAAACAGTCGGAGATTTCGCCACTCTTTTTCCTGCCGTTTCAGGTGAGCGACCGCAGAGAGCAACATACCAGCAGAACCGCACGTCGGATCGTAGATCGATTCACCCGGCATCGGTTCGAGCAGCTCGGTCATGAGGTGCACCACCGTGCGGTTAGTGTAAAATTCCGCTGCGGTATGTCCTGAATCGTCGGCGAACTTCTTGATAAGAAACTCGTAACCGACCCCGAGTTCATCCTCAGGACAGTTGGAAAGTGAAAGCGTTTTGGTGCTGAAGTGCTCGATCAATTCCCGCAGCATGTGATCGGGCAAACGATCCTTGTTGGTCCACTGGGCATCGCCGAAAACGCCGAACAACGTATCGGGATTAGCCTTTTCAATGTCACGAAGAGCATCCTGAATCGCCTTGCCCACATTCCTGACATTGGTTCGGGTGACATTCCAATGCGCCATCTCCGGAATCTGAAACCGATGCTGCTCTGGAAGTGCAGCATACTCCTGATCTCCACCAGATTCTTCGAGAGCCTCGTTCAGCTCCTCATCGTACACATCGCACAAACGTTTGTAGAACAGCAAAGGGAAAATGAACTGCTTGTAATCCCCGGCATCGATGTAGCCACGCAACAGGGTGGCCGCACCCCAAAGGTAGGATTCAAGTTCAGATTGGGAAATGTGGCTCTTCTTCTTCATCGATAAGGCTTAAACATCCTCATATTTCAACGATTATCGGACGATTATCGAAAAATAGTCGGACGATTATCGGACGATTTTTTACAATTCCAGACTACTCTTGACCATTACGGTTTAAGGATATAATGGCGTCCTCGACCTGCTCCTTTAGGTTCTATCAAGCCAAAGGCGACAAGCTCTTTGAGATCTCTGAAAGCCGTGTCTTTGGCAACTTCCAGGGTTTTGGTAATCCAGCCGGTGGTAATGGAGCCACTTCTTACGATTTCGGCCAGTATCGCGTTTTGCCGTTCATTCAGCTTTTCAGCGACAGCAGGACTGATGCCTCCGGTGATGTTGTCAGGCAACAGTATCCGCTCCATATCTTCTCCTGGGCCGATCAATGTAACCACGACCTCGTTATCGGCTATCGTAATGAGTGGTGCATCAAGGCCGTGGTTCAGCATCGAATCACGCATACGGGTAATACCGGTGCCGCGCTCTTCCATGCGACCAAGAAAGACCAAGCCCTGAGCGATATTTGGATTCCGCGATTGTGATCGGGCTTTTCCTGAACGAAGTTTTGCAAGACTCAGAGTTCCCGGGAGAGCACCTGGACTGATAATTTCAATCCTGTCCTTGAAAACATCTACGGTAACTCGTCGCCCGGCATCCTCATAGTCGCGATGGGCCAAGGCATTCACGAGAGCCTCGCGCAAAGCCGCCTCGGGATATTCATCGACTGCGATTCTCTGCAAACCAACGATGCGCAACGGATGTCTCGTATTTTTTCGGATAAAGGCGACCACCTCGTCAATGGCTTCTGACAAAGGTTTTCTGATAGTCGAATGATCAGAAGGGGTGGCTGTACGAACACTCCCAGCGTACGCGGCTACCTGAATGCGGGCATGGGCAAAAAACTTTGAAGGATCATTCGCAAGAAGCATGATGCCTGCTGCTGTCGCGAAAAATCGTTTGTCCTCATCTTTCCACAAGTAACCTCGTTGCCAGAGCGAATGCAACACCTCATCATTGTTTATGCTCCCGGCGGGCAGGTTTTCCGAACTTGCGACCATACGAACAGCAATAGAGGTATCAATGTCGCTCCAGGGAAGTACCTCAAGTCGTTGACGCTCAAACAGAGATGCGATATGAATTGTTTTATGGGCTGATGAATTCTGAGAGCTTGTCGGCTCGATATCATATGAGTCCTTAATGTAACGAACCAGTCGTTTTCGGACTTTTTCCTGCAGTTCCTCCGTGCTTTCAAATCGCTCGTAGGTATGACCGTCCCTTTTGATTTCTTCTATAAATGCATCGGTTTCCGGCGATCGGGCAAGATCGTTGGGGCCTTTGATTGCAACAAGTGTGGGCAACGACAGTGTATTAGAGAGACGGTATTCATGGTGAGTAGCAGAGATACCATCGATCAACCTGCCATACTCTTTCCATACAACGCCCACATACACATGACAGGTTCTCAATAACGCAAGGTATGCCTTTGGGTCAGGAAACAGTGCCGTCGGCTCCTCTTCGAATAATACTGGCACACAATGCAGGGACAGAAACGGATCGGTGGAAAGAAGAATCTGCAACGCAAGCCGCTCATCTGTGAGTTCTTTCTGAACAGAGCTGATAAAGACTTTTATTCTCATGACAGTAACCCCTCCCTTATCAGCAGCTCCTTCAACCGATCTTCTGCCGCATAAGCGTCCTGTAAAGACTCCTTGAGGTTTTTGATCGCCTCATCTACAGTCATTGACTCTTCTTCTATCACCGGTTCCACGTATCGCGGAATGTTCAGGTTGAAATCGTTTTCCCGGATTTCATCGAGCGTAACCACCCGGCAAACGCCTTCAACATCCCGATACTCTTCATACCAACGATGGATACGTTCAACATGCTCAGGCAAGAGTTCGTTCTGGGCACGACCGGTCTTGAACTCCCTCGATGCGTCAATAAACAGCACCTTCTTTCGATGCTCATTCGGCTTGATGTCCCGAAAGACAAGCAAGCAAGGAGCCAGACCCGTGCCATAGAATATGTTTTGACCGAGTCCGATCACTGCTTCGAGAATATCCATTTCGAGAAGCTTGCGACGGATTTCACCCTCCTTTGACATTCGGAACAAAACGCCGTGAGGAAGTACTACAGCCATCCGCCCTGTTCTGAAGGCCATCGAACTGACCATGTGCTGCACCCAGGCATAATCACCCGATCTGGCCGGTGGTAAACCCGCGAAATTTCGCCCATATGGATCATTGAGCCAGACATCTTCTCCCCATTTTTCAAGGGAAAACGGAGGATTGGCGATAACGCAGTCGAATGCCGCAAGGTTGTCCCCTGAATAGAAACCAGGCGAACGCAAGGTATCCCCACGCTCGATATGAAAATCCTCCGCTCCATGCAGGAAAAGGTTCATTCGGGCAATTGATGAGGTAGTCAGATTTTTCTCTTGCCCGAAGAGTTTTCCCAGCATGAGATTCTCATCGCCACCATGCTCTTTGACGTAATGAAGGGCTTCGAGAAGCATACCTCCGGTTCCACAGGCCGGGTCATAGATTGACTCACCGGCTTGCGGTGCAAGGATACGAACCATCAGCGTAACCACTGAACGCGGTGTGTAGAACTCGCCGGCCTTCTTGTTCGTCAGATCAGCAAATTTCTTGATCAGGTATTCATAAGCTTGGCCAAGGATGTCCGCCTTGCAGTGCTCATTGCCGAGATCAAGCGAAGAGAAATGTTCAATCAGGTCTTTAAGCAGTGCGTCGGAAAGACGCTCTTTGTTGGTCCACTGGGCATCCCCAAAAATGCCATGAAGCGAGTCGGGGTTGGCCTGCTCTATGCACCG
>CAYZCF010000133.1:0-6488 GCA_964476855.1 uncultured Chlorobiaceae bacterium | reverse complement strand
AAATATTGAAGCTTTGAGTGCGTAAATCTTTTATTTCTCCAGCTTTCCGACCTGGTCGATCACGGAGACGAGGTTTCTCATCACCGCATTCATGACCATCGGCACTGAAGCCACCATGTTGTTCACGAGACCGGCAAGGCGACCGATATTCTCGGTCTTGCTGAGCATCTCGGAGAGCTGCGGCAGCGAGTCGGGGCCGAACACCGCGCCATCGATCGAGGCCATCTTGAACCTCAGCGCTTCATTGTCCTTGCTGAACTTCCTGATGATCTTGGCCGGGGCGATCGGATCGTCGTAGCTGAAAGCAACGGCGGTGGTGTTTTTCAGACCGGCGGCGAGCTTGTCGGCTTCGGCGGCATCCTTCAGCGCCTTCTTGATCAGGGTGTTCTTGACCACACGGTACTCGATACCGGCTTTGCGGAACTCGAGGCGCAACTGGCCCATCTTTTTGACATCGAGTCCCTGGAACTCGGTAAAGTAGAAGCCCTGCGACTTCTTGAACTTCTCTGCTATTTCCTGAGCAATCTGCTCTTTTGTATCACGCTTCATCATATCGGTGCACAATCTTTAATGTTAGGCAACAAATTTATCCTTCTTCACCTTCACGCCGGGGGACATGGTGCTCGAAATGGTGATCCCCTGGAGGTACTGACCTTTTGCAGCCGAAGGCTTCAGGCGAACGACCTCTTTAATGAAGCTGGTGATATTACCGGCAAGATTTTCGCTATCGAAAGAAACTTTGCCAACCGGGGCGTGGATGTTGCCCGCTTTGTCGACCCTGAATTCGATTTTACCGGCCTTGACCTCTTTGACGGCTTTGGCGACATCCATCGTAACCGTGCCCGATTTCGGGTTCGGCATCAGGCCGCGAGGGCCGAGGATTCGCGCAACCTTGCCGAGCTGACCCATGACATCAGGGGTCGCGACGACCACATCGACATCGGTCCAGCCAGCCTGGATTTTCTCGATATACTCTTCGAAACCGACGAAATCAGCGCCAGCCTCGCGAGCCTCTTCTGCCTTGTTCTCTTTGCAGACAACGAGCACAGAGACGGTTTTGCCCGTGCCGTGAGGAAGCATGACCGTGCCGCGGACAACCTGGTCGGCATGACGGGGATCAACACCGAGCTTCATGGCGACATCGACCGTGGCGTCGAATTTGGTAGTGGTGATCTCTTTGACCTTCTCGATGGCTTCCGCGAGCTCATACTCCTGAGCACGGTTAACCTTCGCGGCAGCGTTTCTGTAGTTTTTTCCAGACATTGACAATATTGTGTTAGTGGTTTTGCAAGCGGCTTGTCAGGCCTCCCACGAGTAAAAAAATCCGATACCGCTCAGCCTTCGACAACGATACCCATGCTGCGGGCCGTGCCCATAACCATCTGGGTCGCGCCTTCGAGATCGACGGCATTGAGGTCAGGCCTCTTCAGTTCCGCGATCTTGCGCACCTGCTCCATGGTGACGGTGCCGACCTTGTTGCGGTTCGGCTCGCCGGACCCCTTCTGCAACTTGGCCTCCTTGAGGAGAAGCACAGCGGCGGGCGGAGTCTTGGTGACGAAAGTGAAGGACTTGTCGGAATAGACCGTGATCACCACAGGGATGATCATGCCTGCCTCAGACTGCGTCTTGGCGTTGAACTGCTTGCAGAACTCCATGATATTCACACCCTTCTGACCGAGCGCCGGGCCGACGGGAGGAGCAGGATTCGCGGCTCCTGCAGGAATTTGCAACTTGATGAAGCCTGTTATCTTTTTTGCCATAAATTATCTCTCTTTCAACAGCTTGAATGAATACTATGACCTCTGTGATCCCTGTTATTGCGAAACCGGTTTGACCTGCGAGAAATCGAGTTCCGTTGGAGTGCTCCTGCCGAAGAAGTTGATCATCACCTTGACCTTCATCCGCTCGGTGCAAACCTCGTGCACGATACCGGTAAGCGAACTGAAAGGCCCATCGATGACCTTGACCGAATCGCCAACCTTGAACGGCGCTTCGACCACTGCGCGATGCTCGATAGAGCCATCCGGCACGAGAATCTTCTCTACTTCATCGGGACGTAAAGGGGTGGGATTGTCATCGACACCGAGGAAACCCATGACCGATGGAATATCCATGATCAGGTTTCTGGTCTGCTTGTCGAGTACAGCTTCGATCAGCACGTAACCAGGAAAAGCGTTCTTGGTCAGACTGCGCTTTTTGCCATTTTTTACCTCAACGAAGCGTTCGTAGGGAATGTAAACCTGCTTGATACTTTCGGAAAGACCACATCGCTCGACCTCCATCTCGATACTCTCTTTGACCTTGCGCTCATGGCCGGAATAGATCCTGAGAGCGTACCAATGGAGTTGCGGGGGATGTTGCTCTTCCATCACCTTTTTTCTGGCGCTCATCTCGTTACCTCGAAAATCTTCCTTAGTCTTACAATAATTTCCCCATCACCGTGTTGATGACCCAATCCACTGCAAAGGTAAACAAGGCAAGAATACCTGAAACCGTCAAAACTACCACTGTCATATCTTTCACCTCCTCCCTTGTCGGCCACGACACCTTGCGCATCTCGCCGACAACGTCACGATAGTACTTATCAGCCTTCTCGATATATTTCTTCATGATTGACCAACGAGGTAAAAGATCGTGAACAGCATTCGAATCAGCCTGCCTGCACGTCAGGAGGGACTCGAACCCCCAACCTGCGGTTTTGGAGACCGCTGCTCTACCAATTGAGCTACTGACGTAAACCGCTCCTCCAGGAACCGGAGCTGATGATCGGACTTGAACCGATGACCTCTTCCTTACCAAGGAAGTGCTCTACCGACTGAGCTACATCAGCTTTTCACCAACAAAAAGCAAGTGGGTAGGGAAGGATTCGAACCTCCGAAGACATATGTCGACAGATTTACAGTCTGCTGCGTTTGACCGCTTCGCTACCTACCCATGCATTGACCTGCGAGCTGGTGATGGGACTCGAACCCGCAACCTGCTGATTACAAGTCAGCTGCTCTACCAATTGAGCTACACCAGCAGCTCATTAAAAATACAGGGCTGGTAATATAACAGCCGATTCAAAAAATGCAAAAGGAAAAAATAAAATTTTCATAAAAAACAGTGGGCGGAATGAGGATGATAGACAGAGAGGAAAAAATTGCCACCTGCCCTGCGGAGCACTTGCATCATTTGCTCTCCCTGGCACCCGCGAAGATACCTGCAAGCCCTGCGGCAACTTTCCTGGAGACAAAGCGCTGGGAAAAAACCATGAGGCGATCGAAAAAGGTCGGCAGGATCAACAGTTCTTTTCCTGCCAGCCCCTTGCGGACGGCTTTCACGACAACCTCAGGACTTGAAACAGGCACGATGATCCGGCTCCGGTCGTGGCCTGCCCGGCTGTAGAACAGGTCGTTGTCAATAAATCCTGGACAGACGGCGAAAATGCGGATTCCTGTGCCCTGAAGCTCGATGGCGAGCGCTTCAGTCAAATTGACCACGAAAGCCTTGGTGGCGGAGTAACAGGCCATGCCCGGTACTCCCTGAAATCCGGCAAGGGAAGCGATGTTGACCACCGTACCCCGGCGGCGAGCGCGCATTGTCGGCAGGAACAGGCGGATCAGCGTCGTCACGGCGACCATGTTGACCGTGGCCATCTGCACGAACGCCTCCTCGTCCATCCTCTCGAAGTCGCCCGCCACGGAAAATCCGGCACAGTTGACCAGCCTGTCGATGGCAAACCCCCGCTCTTCGCAGAACGCAAAGACCTTCTCCGCCGCGCCAGTCTCAGAAAGATCCTGGCAGCACACCTGCGCATCGACGCCATAGGCGCGGCGCAACTCTCCGGCAAGCGCTTCGAGCTTGTCACGAGAGCGTGCCACGAGTACGAGATTGTCGCCCATGCTGGCGAAATCTTCCGCAAGCACCTTGCCGATGCCGGCCGAGGCACCGGTAATCAGCGTATGAAAACTCATGCCGGATCGACCCACTTGCCGTTCTGGCGGATCAGCTCGATCAGTCGATCCAGCGCGGCGCTCTCCGGCAGGTTCTCCTCGACGCACTCCTTGCCAACGTAGAGGCTGATGCGCCCCTTGCCCGAGCCGACGTAGCCGAAATCGGCGTCGGCCATCTCGCCCGGCCCGTTGACGATGCACCCCATGATGCCGATCTTCAGCCCCTTGAGATGCGACACGCGCGCCTTGATGAGCGCCGTGGTCTTTTCGAGCTCGAAGTAGGTGCGGCCGCAGCCGGGGCAGGAGATGAACTCGGTTTTGGACATCCTGATCCGCGCCGCCTGCAGGATGTTGAACGCCAGGCTGACCTCTTCGCTGGCTGGCATGTTCGTCTCAAGCGCAATGAGGTCGCCGATACCGTCGCAGAACAAGGTGCCCGCCTGGATGGAACTCTGGATGAGCACGCCGGAGCGCTCCCCTTCACGGCGGCGGTAGCGGATGACGAGCGGATAGTCGATCCCGGCCTTTTTCAGTTCGAGCGCGAGCTTTCGCGCCGGGTAGAGCGGCGCGTCGGAGACGATGGAGAGCATGAGGCGCCGCAAGCCTCTGTCCTTCAGCTTCGAGGCGAGACGCACCAGCACCTCGGCAGGCACGTTCTCCGAAGATTTTTCGTGGATGAAGCAAAACTCGATGGCAGCGTTCCGGTCATGCAGCGATTCGATGAAGCCGGTGCCGAGCGTTTCGCCCTCGACGATGTCGAGCCTCACCCGTCCGCAAAGCGGCAGCAGGGCGTAAACGATCGAGGTGTCGGCGGTCGAAACGACGATCTTTTCGCGCAGTTCGCCGAGCGAATCGAGCAGCCCTTCGAGCAGCGGAATGTCCTCGGCGCTGCCGACGCCGACGCTCACCAGCTCAGAACGGATCGCCCCCTCAGGCTTGCCGGCATCGAGCCGCGCGAGAATTTCGTCGCGAAGCGTTTCTGTATCGGTGATCGGCGCATGTGCGGCGGTCTCGACTCCCGGCAGGGCATCGCCGCCAACCGGAATGCCCGCGCCATCGACACGGATGGAGTGGCGTCGCGAGTAACCGAACGGCTCGAAAGGCAACTGATCGTGCCCCTGATTCTTCAGCTCGTGCTCGACCACATGCTTGACCGGCAGGTGCGCCCGGTCGCCACGAACAAGAAGCATATCGTTGTATTTCTTAACGATAGCGAAGCCGACCGGCACCTCGTTGACCGGATCTTCGGTCAGTGACACGCGAATCGTGTCGCCGAGGCCATCTTCGAGCAGCGCGCCGATGCCCATCGCCGACTTGATGCGCCCCTCGTCGCCATCGCCCGCCTCGGTCACGCCGAGATGCAGCGGATAGGCGTAACGCAGCTCCGCGTCGGCGCGAGCGACGAGCAGCCGGTAGGCCTGGATCATCACCCGGACGTTGGAGGACTTCATCGAAAAGAGCTGGTCGTAGTAGCCTTCGTCCTCGCAGATTCGGGAGAATTCGAGCGCCGCTTCGACCATGCCCTCCGGCGAGTTGCCGTAACGGCTCACGATGCGGTCGGAGAGCGAGCCGTGGTTGGTGCCGATGCGCATCGAGACGCCGAGCGACTTGGCTTTCCGCACCAGCGGCGTAAACTCCTCGCGGACCTTGTCGAGCTCCGCGCGATACTCCGCCTCGGTGTAATCCTCACTGGAGAACTTCGCGCCGGTAGCGTAGTTGCCCGGATTGACGCGAATGTTCTCGACGAACTCCACGGCCTTCATGGCTGCCTTCGCCGAAAAATGGATGTCGGCCACCAGCGGCGTGTCGATGCCGTCCCGGCGAAGTTGCTCGCGGATGTTTTTGAGATTCTCCGCATCCCGCTCGGTCGGCACCGTCAGGCGGATGATTTCACACCCCGCCTCGTACAGGCGTCGGCACTGCTCGACCGAAGCCGCCGTATCCATCGTGTGAGCAGTGGTCATGGACTCCACCCGGATCGGCAGGTATCCGCCCAGCGAGATCACCCCGAAAGGCACCTCCCTGGTGACACGCCGACGATAACTGTAGACCGGGACTGGATATTCGATGCTATTGCCCGAAACAAGAGGCTCCTCGCTCATAAGAAGGCTGGTTGAAAGTGATGGAAGAGGATCCTGAAGGTAGCCAAAGGCCAGCACATATAAAAACCGGGGAGAAGGGGGGAAGAGAATTATGAATGATGAATTGAAGGAGTGCTGGCGCAGTGCTCAGTCATTTGTCCACAACGTCCACTGCGTCCACGCGGCGTTTTCTCTGCCAAACACCTCAAGGCTCCCGAATGATGAACACCGTTTCGCCTTTTTTGTGGAAGTTGAAGCGCTCCCTGGCGACCTTTTCGACGCTGTCGGGCTGGTAGGCATTTTTGATCGTGCCGCGAAGCTCGACGATCTTCCGTTGCTCTTCGGCCTGGAGCTTTTCGAGTTTCCTGTTCTCCAGCTCCATGCTGATGCGGGTCACCAAGCCGAAGTCACCAAAGACAAACCCGATGGCTGCAAGCACGAGAATGACACGAATCACGTACTTTTTCGGATT
>CAYZCF010000132.1:0-6574 GCA_964476855.1 uncultured Chlorobiaceae bacterium | reverse complement strand
CGGGTAGTTCGAGCAGGCGAGAAACGGGCCGAGCCGTCCGTTGCGCAGGAGCATGTGCCCCTCGCCGCACACCGGGCAGCGTACGCCGGTCTCCTTCGGCTTCGCCTTGTTGGTGGTGATCGCCTTGATGTTCTTGCACTTCGGATAGTCCGAGCAGCCGAGGAACTTGCCGCTGGTCGTCCACTTGACGATCATGTGCCCCTTGCCGCACTTTTCGCAGAGCACCGCGTCGCGGTTTTGCGGAATGAGCGGATCGCTTTTGCGGTGGCTCAAGACCGATTCGAGCGGGCGATAGAAGGCGTCGAGCACCTTTTCGTACTCGTCGTCGCCCGAGGCGACCTTGTCGAGCTCGTCCTCCATCTCCGCCGTGAAGCGGACGTTGAAGAGGTCGGGGAAGTTCGCCACGAGAATCGTCGAGACGTCGCGACCCAGTTCGGTCGGGATGATCTTTTTTTTCTGAAGCTCCACGTAGCGCCGCTCCTGAAGGGTCGAGAAGATCGAGGCGTAGGTCGATGGGCGACCGATGCCGTGGTTGTCGAGCTCCTTGACGAGGCTCGCTTCGGTGTAGCGGGCGGGCGGACGGGTGAAGCTCTGCTTGCGGTCGAGCGCCGACATCGCGAGCTTGTCATCGGCGGCGAGCCGTTCGGGCAGTTTGACGAGCTGCTCCGCTTCGACCTCGTCGCGGGTGGACTTCTGCGCTTCGTAATCGAGTTCCTTCTGGTCGTCGTAGACCCGGAAAAAGCCGGGGAAGAGCACCTTGTTGCCGGTGGCGCGGAAGACGAACTCCTTTTTCTGATCCTCCACGTCCACGCGCGTCTGCTCGATCCTGGCCGGAGCCATCATCGAGGCGACGAAACGCTTCCAGATCAGTTCGTAAAGCTTGAACTGGTCGGGCGAGAGGTGGCGGCGCAGCGATTCCGGCGTGCGCGTCACCGAGGTGGGGCGGATCGCTTCGTGCGCGTCCTGCGCGTTCTTGCCCGCCTTGCCCTGCCCTCCGAAACCCTTGTACTCCGGCCCGAACTGCTGCGAAATGTAGTCGTGCGCCTGTGCGACCGCCTCGCCACTGATGCGGGTGGAGTCGGTACGCATGTAGGTGATGAGGCCGGTCGCTCCTTCCGGGCCGAGTTCGATGCCTTCGTAGAGCTGCTGCGCGGTGCGCATCGTCTTCTGCGAGCCGAAGCCGAGCTGGTTCGAGGCTGCCTGCTGCAAGAGCGAAGTGGTGAATGGCAGCGGCTGCTTGCGCTGGATCACCTTCGGCGCGATCTCGCCGACCGCGAAGAGCCGTCCCTGAATGGCCGCCGCAATCGCTTCGGCCTGTTCGCCGGAGGTGATGTCGGGCTTCTCGCCCTTTACCTTGACCAGCTTCGTGCGAAAGGTCTCGCCAGCATCGGTGACGAAATCGGCGTAGATCGTCCAGTACTCCTGCGCCGTGAAGGCCTCGATCTCCGCTTCGCGTTCGCAGATCAGCCGGAGCGCCACGGACTGCACCCTGCCCGCCGAAAGGCCGCGATAGACGACGTTCCAGAGGAACGGGCTGATCTTGTAGCCGACGATCTTGTCGAGTCCCTGCCGTGTCTGCTGCGAGCGCACGAGCCGGTAGTCGATCTGCTGCGGATGGCCGATAGCCTCGACGATGGCGTTCCTGGTGATTTCGTTGAAGAGTACGCGGAAGACCGGCTTGCGGGCGAACTCGATCTCGTTGGAGATGTGCCAGGCGATGGCCTCGCCCTCGCGGTCGGGGTCGGTGGCGATCAGCACCCGGTCAGCCTCCCCGGCCAGCTTCTTGAGCTGCCGTACCACCTTCTCCTTGCCCGCGATCACCTCGTAGCGCGGTTCGTAGTGGTTGTCAAAGTCGATGCCGATCTCTTTCTTCGGCAAGTCCTTGATATGGCCGACCGAAGCGTAGACCGTGTAGTCGTCGCCCAGATATTTGTTGATGGTTTTCGCCTTGGAGGGCGACTCGACGACGATGAGGGTTCTGTTCCTGGCCGACGGGGTTGCGCTTTTTGAAGCCATTGAGGTTGATCCCGGTTGCGTTGGGATTGCGGGCAGCCTGTTTCGACAGGGAAATAACGATGCCCGTGCAAATGATGTTCGAAAAGATAGCCGTTGCCTGCCAAAAAACAAACTTTGCAAGATTTGGGGCTATTGCCGGTGTGCGCAAGAATTTATGATGACAAGCCCCGATCCGCGCTGGAAGCTGAGCGATTTATTGCTTATTATTACAATCGAAACAATCGAAGAGCGACGAACGCCAAGGCTCATTGTCGGTGGAAACCGGCTCATGCCTGTGCTGCTGTTGTTCGTGTCCGCCACAATGCATAGCGATGATTTCAATGCTTATCATGAAAGACTCTTTATCTCGACAATGGTTTCGGCCACTGGGTCTCCTGTTGTTTTTTGTGCTGTTTGCCTCTCGCGTCCTGGCCGGATCACCCGAACAGGACGCGGTATTCCTGCAGGTCACCAATGGCCCTGAACAGGGCTATATGATCAAGGTACAGGGCACCCCCAGGTCGGATGGAGTGTTTCTTGCCGACATCGGCTCGTTTGCCCGTGCCCTGCGCCTCGGCAGCGTGTTCGATGGCAAGCGGATGCAGATCGACGAGGCGTTCGGCTCCACGGTGACGAGCTGCATCCTCATTGAGGGCAGCGATTTTGCAGTCATCGCCTCCGCTGCAGGGGAGAGCCCGAAAAGAATTTTGCAGCTCACCTCGGCTCCCGTCATTCAGAAGGACAGAGTCTATCTTCCGGTTGACCAGGCATGCCGGATGTTTTCGCTCTGGCTTGGCCGGAAGGTGCGATACGACGCCTCGGAGAGCAGAATCGATGCCGCACTCGGCAGCCGGTGGCCAGACGCTTCGCTGCAATCAGTCGGACGTCTTCCTGACAATGCCCTGCCGCCAAAATCGCCGGAACCGGCTGCACCGTCATCGGGAGACCGCACGGATGCCAGCTCGTTCGGAGAAAAAACCATGATCGATGACATCAGGATTGAAACCCGTGCAAATGGTGCCGTCATCCGTTTTTCGGCCACTGGCGGCATGCGTAACGCTTCTTTTCTCAGGCCGGACAGGAGCGGCACCCTTTATCTGACCATTGAAGATGCCGCCGGAAGCCCCGCTCGTCTTGCGCGGAATTATCCGGCAGGGGTGGTCAAATCGATCAGCCCCGAACTCCTCGACAGCGGAGCCATACAGTTCACCATTGCGCTCAATATTCCGGCCTCTTCGATCAAATCATCGTCATTCAGGTATGATTTCGCAAAGAATGATTATGTCATTTCTATCATGAATAATGTCGATGTCGAAGCGATCCATCTGTCGGAAAAAGAGCGCCGCATTCAGGAGGGCCTGAGCCGTGACGTAGACAAGTGGAAACTCGACGCAGTGGTGATCGATGCCGGTCATGGTGGAAAAGATCCCGGCGCAATCGGCACGCAAGGCACTCAAGAAAAGAATGTGGTGCTGAACATCGCCCGCGATCTCGGTATGTTCATCAGGCAGAAGTGGCCAGATATCAAAGTGATCTACACCCGCAAGGAGGACCGGTTCATTCCCCTGAAAGAGCGCGGCCAGATCGCCAACCGCTATGGTGGTAAAATCTTTATCAGCATCCACTGCAACTCCGCTGCGAACAACAGCAAGGTACGCGGGCCGGAGGTGTACATTCTCGGTCCGCACAAGACAGATGCCGCACTCAAGGTAGCTATGTTTGAAAACTCGGTTATCTCTGGAGAGGAGAACTTCGCTGAAAGCTACAAAGGCTTCTCGGACGAGTATCTCATCATGAGCAGCATGGCGCAGAGCGCCTTCGCCACCCAATCGACCGAGCTGGCCCAGGATGTGCTCCAGCGCATGGGGCGTGATGGCAGCAACACCAGACTCGGTGTCCGGCAGGCGGGCTTCATGGTTCTCTGGACGCCCTCGATGCCGAGTATTCTGGTCGAAACCGGCTATCTCTCCAATCCTGCTGAGGAAAAGCTCCTGCGTGACCGCAAGGAGCAGACCAAGATCGCGTATGCCATTTTCCAGGGTCTGCAACAATACCGCTCGGCTTACGAGAACCGGATGACGGCGGCGGCACGGGCTGTCAATTGACAGCCAGACGTTACCACGTATTCCTTTTCTCATCACCGGCACGGTTAGCCGCTCACGGTGAGCCAGCATGATTTTCCGCTTGCGCAATTGTCAACCTCAGGCTAAATTCCGGTTTACAATTCAACTCCAGCCGATTGTCATTTCTCTTGCAGATCGAGACCGTTTCGACATGAGCGACTCCTGTCATTACCATTTTTTGCCGCTGGCGGTGGCATCGGACGGGGCGGCGGCGGCATGAATCCCGTGACGGCGACCATTCTCCAGCGCCTTGCCGGTAACGGCGGCTTCGTCTCCGGCGGCGATCTCTGTGGCGAACTGCGAATCAGCCGGAGCGCTGTCTGGAAGCACATCGCCGCCCTGCGCAAGGCCGGATACGCCATCGTGGCGGTGAGCGGCAAGGGGTACCGGCTCGAACGGCTCACCGGCGATCCGGTGCAGGAGGAGGTCGCGCCGCTGCTCGACACGGCGTCGTTCGGACGAAACTTCATCTACCTGGCGAGTACCGACTCGACCAACCTCCGGGCGCGAGCGCTGGCCCGCGATGGCGCGCCGGAAGGCGCGGTGGTGGTGGCCGACAGCCAGACGGGTGGACGCGGGCGGATGCGCCGCGCGTGGGTTTCGCCCGCCGGGGTGAATCTCTACTGCTCGATTGTCTTGCGCCCGCCCGTGCCCTCCGTGCGCGTGCCGGAAATTCCGCTCGTAGCGGCGGCGGCGATCCACGAAGCGGTGACGCAGGAGTGCCCCGGCCTCGGGGCCTTCATCAAGTGGCCGAACGACATCATCGTCGCCGGGCGCAAGCTCTGCGGCATCCTGTGCGAAATGGAGTCCGAACCCGACTGCACCCACTTCGTCGTGGTGGGCTTCGGCCTGAACGTCAACCTCGATCCTGTGCCGGAGGAGCTGCGAAGCATCGCCACCTCCATCGCCATCGAGACCGGCGCTCGCGCCTCCCGCGCCCGAATCCTGGCCGCCGTGCTGAACCGCTTCGAGCGGTTCTACCTCGAATGGCGCGAACGGGACGATCTTTCGTTTATCCTGCCCTGCCTCGAAGCGCACGCCTGGCTGAAGGGGCGCGAACTGAAGATCGAGCAGTTCAACCGCGTGCTGACCGGCACGGAGGCGGGACTGTCGCCGCAGGGCCACCTCCTGCTTCGCACCGCCGATGGCGCGATTTTGCCCATCAGCTCAGGCGAAGCGCATCTCTTACCCGTCAACCAAGAAACACGACCCGCATGAAGTCACGACTGCACCCCGATATTGAACAGGCTTACCGGGTGCTCGATACCGGCGAGCCGGTGTCGCTCGAACTCGCCACGGCGCTGGCCAACCTGCCGGACTCCGAGGTGCTCGATCTGGTGTCGCTGGCCAACAAGGTCAAGAACCGCCATGCCGCGAACCACGGGGCCGTTCACGCCTGCTCGATCATGAATGCCAAGTCGGGGGTGTGCGGCGAGAACTGCCGCTTTTGCGCCCAGTCGAAGCACAACAGCGCCAACGTCGAGGTCTACGGGCTGGTCGATGACGCACCGGTGCTCGAACAGGCGCGTAACGCCTGGGAGCAGGGGGTGACTCACTTCGGCATCGTGACCAGTGGCTACGGGTACCTGAAGGTGACGCCAGAGTTCGAGAGGATTCTCGGCATGATCGACCTGTTGCACCGTGAACTGCCCGGCCTCTACGTCTGCGCGTCACTCGGCGTGCTTGGCGACGAAACCGCCGCCGAACTCGCCCGCCACGGCATCGCGCACTACAATCTCAACATCCAGGTCGATCCGCGCCGCTACGAAGAGCTGATCGCGAGCACGCACGGGGTGGACGAGCGGATCGAGACGATCCGGCGGCTTCGCTCGAACGGCATCGGCGTCTGTTGCGGCGGCATCCTCGGCGTCGGCGAGACGATGATGGAGCGCGTCGAGATGATTTTCGCGCTGCGCTAACTCGACGTGACGGTCATTCCGCTCAACGTGCTCGTGCCCATCGACGGCACGCCGCTCGAAGGGGCCGCGCCGGTCTCGGTGCCGGAGATCGCCAAAACCTTCGCCATCTGCCGCCTCGCGCATCCTTCCAAAATCATCAAGTTCGCCGCCGGGCGCGAGACGGTGATGAAGGATTTCCAGGGACTTTTGATGCTCGCCGGAGCGGACGGCTTTCTGACGGGCGGCTACCTGACGACCAGAGGCCGCGACATCGCCGCCGACCGCCAGTTCGCCGCGCAACTCTCGAAGTTCTCATGAGCGGCGTCAGCACTGCGGAGTCGGGCCGCGTCGAGCTGCCCATCGAATCGCACATCGCGGCGGAACTGGAGAAGTTGAAGGCGATGCAGCGCTTTCGCTCCATCCCCGCCACCGGCGAGCGGAGCGGGCGGTTCATCACGGTAGGCGGGAGGCAACTGCTCAACCTCTCCTCGAACGACTACCTCGGCATTGGCGCTGACCGCGAGCTGTTCAGTTCGTTCATCGCCGGGATTCAGGATG